>JAIOPB010000034.1 GCA_021414105.1 Nitrosarchaeum sp.
ACCTTCTTTGATCAAATATTGTATGCCTTGGACAAAAGAATTATCATCAATTGAGCCATCTGCCCACCATCCAGCATTGTTTTTGATCCAGGATGGAATTTGATTGCTTCCTGTGCCTGTACTTTGAGAAGTTGGTGGAATTTTCATTATTTTTTCTTTGATCAAATATTGTATGCCTTGGACAAAAGAATTATCATCAATTGAGCCATCTGCCCACCATCCAGCATTGTTTTTGATCCAGGATGGAATTTGATTGCTTTCTGATCCTATATCAAATAATGTGCTAGATATTCCAGAGAATGTTTGTAAATTATCTAATCCATGACTAAAAATTGCCAACGTCATCTTGTATTTACCGACAGATTGGAAATTAAACTCTGGTTTGTCAATACCTTCTGTCAAAAGTATACCTGGTGTATTAGGATTAGTATTTTTTGATTCATAAATTGTAGTTCCTGAAGAATCTTCTATTCTGTAACCATATGTGACCCATTTTAGCAACTTGCTGTCTTTATCAAAAAAAGTTATCTCAAAGGGTATTTTTTCACCTGAAATTAATTTAGAGTCATATTGCACTCTAGCAAATACACCACTATCAAATTTAATATCAAATGAATTTTTTTCTGTCATCAAGCCAGTATCTGGAGATAAACTAAACTCCATTGTTTTTGTTCCAGATTTGTTAATTTTTGCTATATCCAAAATGTTTTCTTTACTTAACAAAAAGTGAAGAATTAATGTATTATCCATTGAATATGGATCAGCAATCAACATTCTACCTGTAACAGGAAATCCATTTACAGTTGCTTTGTATGTTCCAGCTTGTGAAAATTCTTTAAATGAAGTTGGGAAATGAATTTCTTCATGAACAAAAACATTTTGTTTTTCTAGTCTTGATGTATCCCAGTTAAATGGCATTGAAAATGAGACTGATTTTTTAGATTCATCATAATTAAAATTATTTATTTTATCATAATATGAGGTAACAGACAAATCATAAGATTTACCTTCTGTAGAAACCACTTGATTAAAAATGTCGCCAACACTAAGCCAAGAATCAAATCTTGGGGCTTTGGATGGCTCAAATATAATTCGGTCATTGTCTATTCCAAAAATTTCTATTTCAAAGTGGTACAATCCTGCATCAAGTAAAATTGGAGCCTTTACAGTGATTTTATCATTTACTGAAGTCCATCCCCCCTGAAATGGTTCTTCATCACCATATACAATAACATCATTTACATCTAGATCTTCAGATTGAATTTTAATGGTTAAATTTCCAGAATGTGTATGAAACAAATCCCTCATCAAAAGTTTTCCTTCTTTGTCAACTGTCACAAGAAATGATGTATGTTGAATTGTTTCTCCTGTTTTTGCATCAAAAAGACGTAATTCTAGAAATTTATCTCCAACTGTATCTTTGGTGAGAATTGGTGGACTGATTTTGATAAATAGACTAGCATCTCTGTCACCAACACTTGCAGGAGGAAGATTTTCCATTGTTAATCCATCACCATAAACAGTAGAAGGGATTTGTAAAAGCATCATCATAGATATAGATAAAAGCAAAATTTTAGAATTATTCATAATATTATCTAATTTGGATACATATGACTTAATAATTTAAAAATATCTCTATTTTTCATCTTGTGAATAGACTTGTGGTTTGACTATACTTAGAGAAATTGCATGATCATCTATCATAGAACCAACTCCTATTGAGACATTTTTTATCCTAATTTCTATTTTATCAAATTCATTTTCAGAAATATCATATGTTGAAGATAAGATTTCCTTTACTTTTCTTTCCGTATCAGATATCACATTTAGTTTTGATTCCAGTGTAACATCCAATGTAGTTTTCATCATGTGTTTTGGAATTTTACCAGTTTCATCATTAATTATATAAAACGATATTTTTTCAAGAACAACTTCATGTGGTAATGTATCTAAGGCATTTGCAGTAAAGAAAACCTGAACATCTAACAAGTTTATGTCATCTGAAGAATATTGAACTACAGTATTTGGATTAGCAGGATTATAATTTTGTGGTATTGTAACAAATACAAATCCTCCTACATGAGAAGTATTATTTTCTAAGCCTATTACTTTTTTAATATCCCTACAATCAAGTCCTATTGATTTTTGATGATCTAGTGTCATTAAAGTTGAATGAGATATTGGTCCGTCATTTACAGATACAGTCCATAAAAAAGATATTTTAGATAATTGTTTGTTAGTAATACTGATATCAGTATTATAATGGCCTGGTCGTAATGGACCATTATCATCAATAATGGAACCACATACAAATTTTGCTACATATGTTATGTCCTTGCTGTCATGATTAGAAACTGCTTTGTCTTCGGCAAAAATTGTATCTAGATAAATTGGAGAAATAGCAAGAAAGCTAATAGTAAAAATTAAAATCGCATAATTGTAAATAGAAAAACGGTTCAAGATATAATATAGGATAATATTATTTGGTTATTAATCTCTGTTACTATTGTATAAAAATGAAATTAAATAGTTATTTTAGATTTGATAAGCGTGTAATTTTTATTCATGGTATCAAAGAAGAGAACTTATGAGATTTCTAATTGCAATACTCTTAATTCCATTATTAATTATTCCAGCATTTGCTCAAACAAATTCACAGACTTTACCAACAGAAAAAGGAACACTAGATGTTAAATTATCATATGATAAAATCATTCCAGGACAACAAACTAAACTAAATATTGATTTTATCAATCCTCAAACAAAAAAGATTCAAGAACACATAGATTATAGAATAACAGTTTCAAAAGACGGTAAATCTGTATTTGGACCAATACCACTTACTCATACTTCGGTAGGCTCAGTAAAAATTCCAGTTGAATTTGTTGATGAAGGAGTTTATTCTGTAGAATTTGGAATTGAGGGAATATTATTCCAACCAATTCCTTTGGAAAAGGTTTCATTTGATGTTGCAGTTGGAGAATCTTATGTACAACCTACACAAATTCCTGAAGATAAGAATGATAATGGTTGTCTAATTGCCACTGCAGCATTTGGTTCAGAATTATCTCCCCAAGTACAACAACTCAGAGAATTAAGAGATAATACAATTCTAAAGACAAAATCCGGAATGACATTCATGACAACGTTTAATCAATTTTATTATTCATTTTCACCAACAGTTGCAGACTTTGAAAGGGAACATCTGATTTTCAAAGAAGCTGTCAAAATAACGCTAACACCAATGCTGACATCACTATCCATACTAAATCATGTCAATATTGATTCAGAACAAGAAATGCTAAGTTATGGAATCTCTATAGTTTTACTAAATATTGGAATGTATGTTGGAATTCCTATATTTGGAATTCTGAAAATATACCAGTTTAAAAGAAAATAGAGATAACAATTAAAATTTCCAGTCAGGTTTTTATTTATGCCAATAAGTACCTGAGTCAATGAAGACTATAAGCTCTCTCTTCGTATTATTTGCTATTGTAGCAGGATTAGTTGCAACAACACCAGCTGCATTTGCAGATCATACAGAAGTCACAATTAGTCCAGCATCAGGATCTGGTGCACCAGGATGTGAAGAGACTGCAGAAGGATGTTTCATTCCAAAAGAGGCAACTGTAGATGTTGGTGGAAAAGTAATATTTTCTAACACAGATACTGCTGCACACACATTTACTTCAGGTGCTGCAACAGATGAAACACCAGGTGAAGTGTTTAATTCCAGTTTAGTAATGGCTGGAAGTTCATATGAATGGACACCAACAACTGCAGGCGAAGTTCCATACTTTTGTATGGTTCATCCATGGATGACAGGATTAATTGTAGTACAAGAAGCAGGACATGACGGTGAAGAAACGCACACAGAAGGTGCTGGATCTGCAACTGGAATGTTATCTGATGGCACAAAAGTTGAAATCTATGCTTCTGCATCAACTGCAGGTGAAAAAATGAGCATCTCAGTTGAATTTGCAGATTCAGAACATGTCAACTATGACATCATGGTAACACAAAATGGTGAAGAAGTACTAAATGATGTTGGTACACATTCACATGATGGAAAAGGTATGCATGAAACAACACCACTTAGCTCATCAGATCCAGTAGAGATCACCATTACCTTCCAAGGTTATGGAGTAGATGATCCAAAAACGGGACCTATCGGTGAACAAGTAGTATTCTCAAACATTGTTCCAGAATTTGGAACAGTTACAATGATGATACTAGCTGTTGCAATCATAAGCATTGTTGCCGTTACTGCAAAATCTAAAGTAATTCCAAGATTTTAGGAATTAACTTTTTTCTATTTTCTTTTTATTAAAGCAACTATTGCCAAGATTATTGCTGCTGTTGCAATAGATAATCCAAAAACTGCAAAGTCATATGCTGCACCACCGTTAACATTTTCTGAACCATCTTTCATAGAGGAAACTTCTCTTTGTAGTGATGAAATTGCATTTTTGAGTGCAGTTACATCTTGATCTGATGAGGATCCACTAGTTTGAGGAAAATCCAAGATTGCAGTACTTTCTACATCTTCAACTGGAATTTGTACATCAATTGGAACTCCATTAATTTCTCCTTTCAAATCCATGATATACGTTCCAGTCTTTGTGGGAATTACAGGTGAGAAATAGTATCCTATTTTTGGATCTGAGTTGATATCAATTTTTTTAGAAATGCCGCCAAATAAGGCAGTAACTTCTACATTTTTGAATGCATTTGTAACTCCTTTGTATGAACCAGGAGTATCTTCAGGTTCAGTTATTTTAAAAACAAAATCATTTCTTATACCTATAACTGGAGGTTCAAGTCCCCAACCTACTTCAATTTTGTAAGGTTCTACCTCAACTGTAGTATGAGCAAAAGCTTGAGATACAAATCCAACAGAAAGTAACAATCCAATTAATCCCAAAATAGCAACTTTCATGACTGTTATTTTATTGTCACATGTTATTATCTTTACGTGAATTGGTACAAACTTCGAATTAAATGAAAACTGTTTAAATTGTCAAACATAATCTGAAAAGTAAATGAGTAAATTTCTAATTATTTCACTGCTCATTTTATCAATATCCATTCCATATGCTGCAGCTCATCCATTTACTATTGAAACTAGTCCAAATTCAGCATCAAATGCACAAGTTGGAATTACAGAGATTATTGTTCATTTTTCTGAACCAATTGAGATTGATTTTAGTTCTCTTAAGGTATTAGATAGCAATGGAGAACAAATCGATAATAAAAATTCCAAATATTTTGATGGCGATGATTCCCTAATTGTAACTACACCACCATTAAAAGATGGGGTTTATACTGTAACGAGTAAAGTTCTATCAAAAATTGACGGACATTTAGTTGATGATGCATTTATTTTTGCAGTAGGTGATATCAAAATTGATGTTGGGGCAAGTCACAATCAAAATGTTTCTGAGATAGTTTTTTTGCCTGAAGCTGGAGCAAGATTTCCAGGGCTTGTTGGTCAAACTATTATTTTAGGTGTTGTAATTGCTTCAATACTAATCTGGGGAACTCAAAGTAAACAATTAATCAGAAAAGAATTAGATAAACTGGAATCTTTTCATCATGGAAAATTCATGACAATTACAGGTATTGGACTGGTACTTGTTTTTGCATCAAATATTTTGATGTTAGTAGTACAAACCATAAGATTAGAAACTCCAGTTTTGAATGTAATTCAAACTAATTTTGGAAATATGTGGTTAATTAGAATGATAATCACAGTCATTCTTCTTGGTTTGTGGTTTGGGATGGATAGAAAAAAGAATCTATCTATAAAAAATAAAATTCCAATGCTTGCAGCTACGCTTGTATTAATTGGAACTTCAAGTTTGATTGGACATGGTGCAGCCAGTGGAGAAACACCTGCAGTTATTCTAGATTATATTCATAATTTTGTGGCTGCGGTTTGGATTGGAGGCATAATTTACTTTGTATTTACGTTATTACCCACGTTTTCACAATTGGAGGAAGCAAAACGAGAGAAGATGACTCTTGTTTTAATTCCAAGATTTTCAACGATGTTTATCATTGCAGTAGGAATTGTAATAATTACTGGACCAACATTGATGTGGTTTTTGGAAAGTGATGTAGGTTTGATTACCGATTCAGTGTATGGGAAATTAATTCTTGTAAAAATTTCAATTGCAGTAATTATTGTTGGATTTGGAGGGTATTTCCAGTTTAAGATTCAAAAAAAGGCCGAAAAAGATTTGCAATCAGGCTCTATTGCAGTATACAAGAAACTAAAAAGATCATTGAAATTTGATGTAGTATTAGGAATAGCTCTTTTAGGAGTTGTTGCACTACTTACTAATGGGACATTGCCTGCTGGAGAAATTAAACAGGTCGATGCTCAAGAAATTTCATATGGTTTTAATACAATAGAATTTTCAGAAAATACAAAGTTCGATATAGATATAACACCATTTTCTAGCGGTGCAAACACAATTCTAGTTAAGGTTAGTGATTTTGAAAACAAACCATTGAATGATTCAAATGAAATCAAAGTAAAGATTTCCAATCCTCAAAAAAATATTTCTACAATAGAAATTCCCATGAAAATTATCAAACAAGAAGAAGATAGGCCAGTTGAATTTCAAGGAGAATTAACATTTGGATTTTCAGGCCAGTGGCAAGTGGAAATAGAGACTCAAAGAAAGCAGAATGCAAATGAATCAATTTTTATGAATTTACTAGTTAAACCAAGATTAACAGATCTTAAAACAGAAATCATAGAATATGAGTTACCTGAATCTTCAAAACCTCTTTATCCTTTGTACGATGGAAAGAATTCAATTTGGATAAGTGATCCATCTTCTCCAAGATTGTGGCAGTTCTCACTTGATACGCAAGAATTTACCTCATACTCATTTGATGGATTAACTACCATGTTACTTACACAAGATAATCAAGGAAAAATTTGGTTTACCGATACGCCAAGAAATCAGATTGGATATTTTGATCCAAGTAATCAGCAGATTATCACAAAAAGTTTACCAAAAATAGCACCTGTGATTTATGAGAATGTAGCTACTTTCATCCAAGCTGATTTTGATGGAAATATTTGGATTGCAATTACTAACAAAGATGTGATTTTGAAATATCAACCGGAATTTGATACATTTGAAGAAATCAAGATGCCTGTAAGAGAATCACTGCCATTTGCCTTGACAATTGATGATGAGGGAAAAATTTGGTTTACTGAATCAGCATCTGGCAAAATAGGATTTATTAATCCAAAAAATAATGATATTTCAGAATTTACGCCTGAAAAACCTCTTGCGTCACCAGAGGCCCTAGTTTTTGACGATGAAGGTAATTTGTGGATTGCAGAACATACAGGTACAGCAATTACCAAATTCAATCCAATTCTTGAAACATTTGAGAGAATTTCAGTACCAGATCAGGAGGCATTACCTTATGGAATGTCATTTGATAGATATGGAAATATTTGGATTGCAGAACATAGTGTAGATAAGATTGCTGCATATGATCCAGATAACAAAAATTTGATTGAGATTCCAATTCCAACTGCAACATCATTTGTGCAATTTTCAACATCTGACAACAAAGACAATGTTTGGTTTGTTGAACAACAAGGAAACAAATTAGCAATGATAAAGACTACAGAGATACCAATAACAATATCTCAAATACCAGATACAGATGATTTTCAACTAAAATATACTGAGATTGCATCACCATTAATTGCAATGGGCATAATTGCAACATCATTATTTTTTGTCAAAAGTCTAAAAGATAAAAGAAGATTAAATGAATTAATTATGTCTGGATAATAGTCCAGCAGACTTTATTCCCATTGTACATGCAAATATCCCAATTGCAAATAATACAATTGTTCCTGCTGGTGTTATATCAAAAATATATGAGACTAATATTCCTGCAACTACAGAAAATATAGAAAAACTCATTGAAATTATTACAGTTTGTTTGAAGCCCTTTCCATACATTATTGCAGTTACATTTGGGATTACAAATAGTGCAGAAATTAGTAAAACACCAACTAGTTGTATTGAAGTTACAACAGTAATTCCTGCCATAAAGACAATAAGATAGTTGATTTTTTCAACTGAGACACCACTAACTTTGGCTTGTTCTTCGTTGAATGTAGAGTAAAGAAGTTGGCGATAGAGTAAAAGAATTACAATCAGAATAATTCCTGTTAATGATAAAATCAGAATTGTGTCATTAACGCTGACAAGTAAGATACTTCCAAAAAGAAAGCTGAAAATATCAAGAGTAAATCCTCCAGATAATCCAATAATTACGAGACCTACGGCAATTCCGGATGATAAAAGAACCGCTATAGAGGCATCCCCAGATATGTTGAATCTATCTTTAATTCGTGTCATAATTAGTGCACTAATTATTGAAACACCATATGCAGTCCAAAGTGGATAGATTCCTGCCATCAAACCTAATGCAATTCCACCAAATGATGAGTGGGCAATAGCATCGCCAAATAAAGAATAGCGTCTTAAGACTAGGAAAAGACCTACTACTGAACACAAAATTGCAATTGCAATACCTGAAATAATTGCTCTGTGCATAAAACTAAAAGTAAAAATTTCAAAAGTCATTTTTAATGATGATGCATATGTTCCTGCATCGAAGCTTCAGAATATTGTTTTACAAGCTCATCGTTTTCAAAGAAATCATCAGATTCTCCATGAAAGAAAAGAGTTCTATTAAGACAAGCTACATGATTTGCTAATTTATTTACTGCATCTAGATCATGTGAAGACCAGATTATTGTAATGTTTTGTTTGGAGTTTAGTTCTTTTAAAATACTATAAAAAAGATCTATACTTTGTTGATCAATACCTGTAACAGGTTCATCTAAAATCAAAACTTTGGGATTGTTAACTAAGGCTTTTGCAATAAATACACGTTGTTGTTGTCCACCAGATAGTTCACCTATTCTTCTTTCACTTAGCTCATGTATCCAAAGTTGTTGCAGAATTTCATCAATTTTATTTTCATCTGATTCTTTTTGTAATCCCATTTTAACAACGTCATTAACTGTTGCAGGAAAGTTTTTCTCAAAGATTGGTTTCTGTGGTACATAACCAATTTCTTTAAGATAGTTTTTTGATTTTCTAATATCAGTGCCAAAAAATTTGATTGTACCTTTGTATTTTGTATTAAGATTAAGCATTGAAGCGAAAAGAGTGGATTTTCCTGCTCCATTAGGGCCAATTATGCCTAAAAAATCACCTTGATTAACTGTGAAACTAACATCATCTATAGCTTTTACATCAGGATATTCAATTGTAAGATGATCAATTTCAACTACCTTCAACATAATGCCTCTTTTAGATGATTTAGATTCTCAGTCATTCTAGAAATGTAAGTGCCATCATCACCAATTTCTAACGGAGATAAAACCAGTATTTTTCCTCCAATTTCATTTGCAATCACTTGAGAAGTTTTAGGATCAGCCATTTCTTCGGTAAAAATAACTTTAAGATTAAGCTGTTTGGCTTTATTAATTACATTTTCTAAAGTCTTGGCAGTAGGTTCCGCATGTGATGCAGATGATGAAATTATAGTATGTTGGGTAAGATCATATTCATCTGCAAAATATGAAAAGGCATGATGAAATGCAATGAAATCATGATTACAGCCAGATAATTCATTACGAATTTTTGAATCAAGTAAATCTAATTCATCTATATAATTTGCGGCATTTTCTTGAAAATATTGTTGATTTTCAGGATCTAAATTAGAAAATGCATTTGCAATATTTTGGACTTGAATTTTTGCAAAAACTGGATTTAACCAAATATGAGGATCTCCAGATTCATCAACATGTTCTTCATACACTAAAGATTCTTTATCCAAATTTTTTATAATAATTTCATTACTTGTATCAACTACCACACCTTGGTAATTCATTTCATTTAATTTATCAACCCAATTTTCAAATCCAATTCCATTAATTATTATAAGATCAGATTTTTGCATTTGTTGCACATCTTTTATTGTTGGTTCCCAATCATGTGGTTCAACTCCAACTGGAACTAACAATTTTACATCAACTTTTTCTTTACCAACATTTTGTGAAAATTCACGTAGTGGATAAAATGATGCCATAACCTGTAGTTTTGATTCGTTTGTTTTCTTGAATTGGTTTGAATCACTTGAAAAAACAGCAAATGAGATTAGGGGAATTGTAATTACAATTGCAATTATTGCGAGTTTCACTTGTCTATTCACACATGATTTTGACATATGTTATTAATAACTATATAAAATGTTAATAATTTTAATTGCTAAACTTATAAGATAATTAATAACAATTAGCATTTATGCCGATAGTTTCAATTTCATTGAATCAAGAGATTTTATCAGAATTAGACAAGTTGCAAAAAACTATGGGCTTTTCAGGTAGGTCTGAAGCAATAAGGGCAGGAATCAGAACTTTTGTTTCAGAAGAAAAACAAAGATCTGAATTAACAGGAAATATTCATGCTATTCTTTTAGTTGTTCATAATGACGAGTTTGATCATGTTGTATCTGGAATAAAACATAATTTTGAAGATCTGATTACAACACATCTACACAGTAAGATAGAAGGAGAGAAGTGTATGGAATTATTTGTAATTGATGGCGATGCAGAAAGAGTATCAACTATTACAAAAGATTTTCAAGTAAACAAAAACATGGATACCGTAAAATTAGTAACATTATAGAATTAATTATAAATTAGATTTTTTGAAAAGCTATTTCTTGATGCCAAAACAACTACTAATAATGTAGAAAATAGGATCATAATTGTAATAGCTCCAAACTCAGGAGCAACAACTATTCCAAAATCAGTTTCTTGACCTGTATTTCTAATGTTGTCAAATCTAATAATTGTAGGACCTGTTTGATCTTCGGCAAATTCATATCGTTCAAATTCTCCACCAACTTGTGCCGTTCCAGTTGTTCTATGAATTTCCTTACCATTTTGTATAATTACAAAAGTATAATCAGAATTACGCAGTGGCTCTCCAGTTTTACCGTCTCTGATTGTAAAGATAAAATTTGTATTTTGTCCAGGTACAATTTCTATTGGATCCCACGAAAGATTTACTTGAAAGTCTTCACTTTTTGTAAATGCAGTTAATGGAAATCCTGTATTTTCAGATCTAGAAAGAGTAAAAGTAATTGTATCAGGTAGTGGCTCTCCAGATTTTTGCAGTTGATTCTTTATGAATCTGAGATGATCCTGCAATAAAACAAAATGAACTATTCTTTCATTATCTTCAGTATAATCATCGATTGTAACTGATGCTTTAAACAAGTCAATTCCGTTTGCTTTACCTGTATAACTTGGAGATAAAAATTCGACAAAATTCTTAGGAAAATGTACTTCTTCATGCACTACTGGAATGTGGGACATTTGTTTTTCACTCCAATCAAAAGGCATCTCAAATGTTATTTGTTTAGCAATAGGATCATACTCAAAGTTAGAAATATTATCAAAGTATGATTTTATTTTAAACTGAACATCCTGATTTTCGGCATCTTTTTGTAAAAATTCGATGCTATCTGCAATACTCAGATTTGCATTGTAAACATCAGAATTTTCAATTATGTTTGTTGGCTCATCAATTGTTCTTACCTCGATTTCAAAATTATATAATCCACCTGAATTGAAAATAGGGCCAGAAATCATTATTGGGTTAGATTCTGTTCCATGCCATGCACCTAACAAAGAATCCTGTTCTCCATGAATTGTAATCTCACCTTCTTGTGTAGGATTTACTTTGATTGGAAGAACTCCATCAGGTGCAAAAAAATAGTTTCTAAATATCATTTTATTTTCATGAAATAAACCAATTAGAAATGTAACGTTTTTTGCATTTTCTTTTGTCTCATCTTCAGTTGCTGTAATTGTAATTTGTTTTTCGCTAGTTTGCTCAAAAGATATTGGAAGTTCAACTGAAATCGAAATTTTCTTTCCTTGTACATCAACTGAACGAATAGTATCAATTCCTAATCCATGTCCATAAACACTAGATATTGGAAATAGTAAAGATACCATTATTGCAGCTATTGCAAATATTCCAAATTTTGATAATAACAATATAGATCTAGACATGTTGGGGTTATTTTACTGTCAGTAATTCTTGGACTTTTTGAAGCAAATCATCCATGGTATTAGCTTCCAGTATTGGTTGTAATTCATTTGGATCTTTGGCTCCAAGTGCAGATAAAGAATAGACATAATCGATTGTAGGCATCTCTGTAGTAAGATAGTATTGTTCTAAGACATGATCTAATGCATGAGGTTCAACAGTTTGTGGTAATGCTTGTCTGACAATTTTATTTTTCCACATCTCTACTAGTTTTTCCCATTTGTCTAATGGTATATTATCATCAATTTCAGAAATCAATTCAACTTCCGCACGAATGTACATTTTTTCTCCAGTTCCTAATTTTTCATGTAATTCTGAAATGCTTTGGTGGCCTTCTACAGTATATGGATCATAATTAGAAGGCTGAGCCAATGATGGTGGAATTATTTTATTGATTTTAAATTTATTACGACCAACAGTCTCAATATGTAACTGCATTCCATCTAATTCAATATCTGTGCATTTGGTTATCTTTGCAATCGTACCTATTGATTTTGGTGCAGTCCAACCACTAATCGAGTTATTTGCATCAATTAGACATACACCGAATTGACCATCACCTAACATACAATCATCAACTAATTGTTTGTATCGTGGTTCAAAAATTCTGAGTGGTAGTTCTTGTCTAGGAAATAATACTAAATCTAAAGGAAAAATTGGTAGAATTTTTGTTTGTGTCAAACTGTTGTTATTTGATATGTCTCTAGATATATGGAATACGCAATCAATTTTAATGAAAAAACAGATTTTAAAATTTAGAATCCATTTTCGTTGAGAATTAAGCCCAACAATGCAGCTCGTGTATGCTTTCCATATTCAGCTTGCTCAAAATATTTTGCATTTTTTGTATTATCAACATCTGTTGAAATTTCATCTAGTCTAGGTAATGGATGTAAGATAATAGAATCATCTTTCATTTTTTGTAACAAATCCAATCCCACAACATAACTTCCTTTTACTTTGAGATATTCTTCCTCATCAGGAAATCTTTCTTTTTGTATTCGTGTGACATAAAGAACATCAAGATCATCGATGTATTCTTCAATGTTAGTAGATTCGGTAAAAGACAATCTCTTTTTTATTTCATAAACAGAATCAGATCTAATTCTTAATGATTCGGGAGAAATTAAATGGACATCAACATCATAATTTCCAAGACCATATAGAAGAGAGTAAACTGTTCGTCCATATTTTAGATCACCAATGATTCCTATTTTGAGACCATCAATCTTTTTCTTTTCTTTTCTTATTGTAAACAAATCTTGTATGGCTTGTGTTGGATGCTCTTCTGTACCACTTCCGGCATTGATAACTGGTTTTGAAGAAACTTCAGCTGCAAATCTACTTGAACCATCAAGAGGATGTCGTAATACAAGTACATCAGAATAAATCGACATTATTCTCACAGTATCTGCAAGACTTTCACCTTTTTGTGTAGATGATGATGAAATATTGGAAATTCCTAGAGAATTACCACCAACTGATGCCATCGCAGCATCAAAACTAAGACGAGTTCTAGTACTTGGCTCATAAAATAGATAACCCAGTGTATTTCCTTTACAAACCTCTCTTCTTTCTACGGGGTTAAGTTTCATTATTTTGTCAGTAGATGTAAAGATTTGTTCAAGTTGAGCTTTGTTAAACTCCTTGATGGAAATTATGTCTTTTTTATAGAACTCGTTCATTCTTTCAATGATATATACAGGTGACTATACAAAGTATTCTGATGCAAGAGTCCGAACTTATGGTTCGACGAATTAAAGAAGGTACTGTGTTGGATCACATTGACGAGGGAAAAGGTCTTCAGGTTCTAAATGCCTTAAGGATTGATGGAAAGGATGGAAGTCTCATAACTATTGCTCTTAACGTGCCTAGTGGAAAATTCAAGAAAAAAGATATCATCAAAGTAGAAAACAAATTTCTAAAAGATGATGATACAAACAAACTTGCAGTAATTGCTCCAAAGGCAACTATCAATATTATCAAAGACTACAAACTAATTGAAAAAAGAAGAGTCGCACTTCCAAATGAAATAGATAGAATTTTCCGTTGTTCAAATCCAGATTGTATTACTAATAGCACTGAACATATTGAATCAGTGATGGATGTAATTGACAAGGAAGGAAGAGTACTCAAATGTAGATACTGTGCAAGAGTATTAGATGTTAACAAACTAAAATATAATTGAATTAAAAATTTGAAAAAATGTATCTTTAGGGCTTATTGTCCCAAGATGATAAACATCATGACTATACCATAGATAGCAATTGATTCAACCATACCTATGAATATGAATACTTTTGATTGCAGAGCTGGGTTCTCACTAATTACTGCAAGACCTGCTGCACCTACTTGACCCAAACCGACTCCAGCACCGCCTGCAGCTAAACCAAAAGCTAAACCTGCACCAATTAGTTTTGAGCCATCACTTGAGCCTGCACTTGAATCTTCTTGAGCATAAGCAACATCCGTCACACCAGCAATTAGAAATGCAATCGCTGTTACAGATAATAATAAAACAAGAGGTTTCATCTATTTTAATTCCGCCATAATTCCATATTTAAATCATGATACGCTGTGAATTAAATTAGATCTAATGTTTTCTTTTTAAATGATTTCAAATCATTTTTAATTGATTTAGCAAAATTTTCATGATCTTGTTCTAATATCTTCTTGGAATTTTCAACTAATTTTTTGATTTCTTCTTTTGTCATTATTTCCTACTTTCCATCTTAGCTTTCACTTTTTTTAACTTTGCGAATTCTTCTCTTTCTCTTTCTTCAAGAGTTGCAAGAATGAATCGTATTTTTTGTTGATATTGTGGAATAATGACATTTTCTAGTGCGTTTAGTAACTTTTGTGTTTTTTCAAGGGCTTTTGCAAGGCTAAAAATGGAATTTTCATATTCTGCCGCCTTGCAAATTTTTGGAAGTAATTCTTTGATCTGTTTTGCTGCCCTGTCTATAGAGGAATTAGTATCAGCAAAACCATATGGCATTGATTTTGTATCTTTTTCAGTAACTGTAAGTGTTGGAATTTTAACATCCACAACTCTTCGTACATGAACATCAACTTGCATTACAGGTGGTGTGGATTCAGCAACAGAATCAACCGTATTAGTTCCTAATGCAAGATATGCCTCATTGACTGATTTGTAAATATCTTGTAATGGATCCCAAATTCCACCTCTTGCTTTAGAGGCTTCTTCAATCATTTCCTCAATATTTTTTAAAATAACTTTACGTTTATCATCTAAAATTTTCTGAACCATTTTAGCAACTTGGCTAGATTTTTTGTATTTTAGAAGTTCAATTTTTGTTGCAGCTACATTCTGTCCAAATGACATGCTGCTAGTTTTCCTGATAGTATTGATCTACGTATTTGTCTTTAATCTTAGTAATTTCATTCTTTGGAAGTTTTGAAACAATTTTCCATAGGATAGTAAGAGTTTCTTCTATGGTTCTATTTTCATCAGTTGCTTGTGTAAGAAATTCTTTTTCAAATACATCGCCTACATCCATGTATTTCAAGTCAATATCTGTTAATCCTGCTTTACCTACAATTCCAGCTAGTGCTCTTACTTCTTGAGCTCTAGAGTATGCATCATAAACTTGATTTGAGATTTCACTGTGGTCTTCTCTTGTACTTCCTGCACCAATACCATCTTTCATTAATCTGCTAAGACTCATCAAAATATTGATTGGTGGGTAAACACCTTGCCTAAATAAATCTCGTCCAAGTACAACTTGACCTTCTGTAATGTATCCAGTAAGATCAGGAATTGGATGAGTGATATCATCAGATGGCATTGATAAAATTGGAACTTGTGTGACACTACCTTTTCTTCCATTTAATTTTCCTGCTCTTTCATAAATTGTTGAAAGATCAGTATAGAGATAACCTGGATAGCCTTTTCTTCCTGGTACTTCTTCTCTTGCTGCGCTGATTTCTCTTAGTGCTTCTGCATAATTTGTCATGTCAGTCAGTATTACAAGAACATGCATTCCAAGATCAAATGCCAAATATTCTGCAACAGTTAATGCTACACGTGGAGTGATAATTCTTTCAATTGCAGGATCATCTGCGGTATTTAGAAATAGAACACTTCTTTTTAGTGCGCCTGATTCTTCAAGACTTCTTCTAAAATATTCTGCCTCACTATATTGCACACCAATTGCTGCAAATACTACTGCAAAATCATCTTTTGTACCAACAACATTTGCTTGTCTTGCAATTTGTGCTGCAAGAATATTATGTGACATGCCTGAGCCAGAAAATATAGGCAGTTTTTGCCCTCTTACTAGAGTAATCATTCCATCAATAACAGAAACACCAGTTTGAATGAAGTCTTTTGGATATTCACGCTGTTCTGGATTCATTGGCTCTCCGTTGATATCAATGAATTTATCAGCAATCGGATCTGGTAGTCCATCTTTTGGTCTGCCTAATCCATCAAATACTCTACCAAGTACTTCTTTTGATACTGGCATTTCCATGAGTTTGCCTACAAATTTTGCACTAGTACCAGAAATTGATAATCCAGTGGTTCCCTCAAAGACCTGAACAATTGCTTTACCATTTCCAACTTCAAGAACTTTACCTAATCGTCTTTCTCCTTCTTTAGTTTCAATTTCTACTAGTTCATCAAATGCTGCATTTTCAACGTCGTCAACAACTACTAGTGGACCTTTGATTTCTGCAATCTTACTGTATTGAACTCCACCTTTAGCTGTCAATTTGTAACTTTCACTCCTATAATAGATTTGAATTGTTCTTTCATATCAATATCTAATTGATCAAGTTTTGATATTTCATTATCTTTGATATCCATCCTTGCTTTGAGTAATGTAGTAACTATAGGCATTGCACGAATATCAGCTAATGATGCACCTTCTTTTAGTGCCTGTTGACCTCTCCTGTTGAATTCAACTAGCAGTTTCAATAATTTGTATTGTTTTTGTGGACTGCAGTAAGTATCGACATCATCAAATGAATTTTGTTGTAATAGACCAATCTTTAACATTCTTGCAACTTCAAGAATTAGTTTTTCTTCATCAGGTAATGCTTCTGGACCTAAGAGTCTGACAATTTCTTTTAGTGTATCTTCTCTTTGTAAAACACCATATGCTTCACTTCTAAGAGACAACCAATCACTGTTGATATTTTCACCCCACCATTTTGCAATATCACCAAGATAACCAGAATAGCTATTCATCCAGTTAATTGAAGGATAGTGCCTAGAGTAAGCAAGTTTTGCATCCAAAGCCCAGAATGTTTTGATAAATCTCATTGTGTGTGTTGTTACCGGCTCAGTAAAGTCTCCACCTGATGGGGAAACAGCACCAACCAGAGTAACTGAACCATCACGATCAGGGCTTCCAACAGCTTTGACACGACCTGCTCTTTCGTAAAATTCTGCTAATCTAGATGCAAGATATGATGGATAACCTTCTTCTGCTGGCATCTCTTCTAATCTTCCACTCATTTCTCTAAGTGACTCTGCCCATCTACTAGTAGAATCTGCTACAAGTACAACATCATAACCCATATCTCTATAATATTCAGCAATTGTTACACCAGTGTAGATACTTGCTTCTCTTGCAGCTACTGGCATATTACTTGTGTTTGCAACCAAAACTGTTCTATCCATAAGTGGTTTGCCACTACGTGGATCTTTGAGATGTGGGAATTCAACAAGCACTTCAGTCATTTCATTTCCTCTTTCACCACATCCGATGTAAACTACAACTTGTGAATCAGCCCATTTTGCAATTTGATGTAGTGTAACTGTCTTTCCAGTTCCAAATGCACCCGGAATAGAACCAGTACCACCTTTTGCGATTGGGAAAAATGTATCAATAACACGTTGTCCTGTAAGAAGTGGAACTGTTGGATCGTATCTGTTCTGATATGGACGTGGTTTTCTTACAGGCCATCTGTGATACATTTTAAGAGGAATCTTTTCTCCGTCTTTTTCAGTAGTAGCTAGTACAGTTTCTAGATTATAATCTCCTTCACTTACCATATTTGAGATCTTTCCACCAGGATGATCCGGTGGAACCATAATAGAGTGAACAATAAGGTCAGTCTCTTGAACAGTTCCAATAACATTTCCTGCAGCAACATTATCACCATTACTAATAGTTGGTACAAAATGATATTTTTTTATCATATCTACAGGGGTTGTTGTGATACCTCTGCCAATAAATGAACCAGAAGCTTTTGATAATTCTTTTAATGGTCTTTGAATGCCATCGTAAATTTGTCCAATAATACCTGGACCTAATAGAACGCTGAGTGGGTTTCCTGTACCAACAACTGGTTCACCAGGTTTTAGTCCACTTGTAGATTCATAAACTTGAATAAATGCAACATCGCCAGTTAGACGAATAACTTCACCAACTAATTTTGAGTTACCAACAACTACAGTCTCATACATTTTTGCATCAGACATTCCATCAGCCTTAACTGCTGGACCGCTTACCCAAACAATTCTACCTTTAGCTGCCATATCAATTACCTACCCCGAATTTGGTGGCAATTTCTTTCCTTATTAAAGGCTTCAGACGTTGAATTCTTGCATCTAGAGTATTATCAAATTTCATTGCACCGTCTTTGGATTTTACTACAACACCACCTAGACAATTAATGGTTTGAGAAGATAATTCGGCACCAGGATATTTAGATAATAAAGATTGTACCAGATCTTTATCTTTGGAATTAGTACTAACTATTACTTTAGTTGTAGATAAAATTTTAGTGGATTCATCCAATAGAGTTTTCATTAAATTAGAATAATCAGCACTGCGATTTGTATTTGCAATTTGTTCTAGTGCTTTTGTAAAAACTTTGTCGATTGCTATTTCTAATGTTAAAAGCTGTTTATTTCTTACCTCAAGGTCGGAGCTTCCAATGATCTGTTTTTCGATCTTATCTGCTTCTTTTTTACCATCTGAAATAATTTTATCAAATTCTTGTTCAAGTTTAGGAATTGAATCATCTAGTGTTTGTTTAGCGTCTGAAAATGAATTTTCGAGGTTTACAAGGATTTCTTTTTCTGTTTTTTCTAGAATTTTATCAATAGATTTGGCTAATAAAGAGTCAGTCAATATGAGGCGTAAATTAATTATAGATTTTAATGTTGTGAAGTTAATGAAATATTTTTTAGTCTTATTTAATATTAGAAATAATTTGTGAATATCTATTGAAATTATTGATTTGAACGTAGAAAGATATTAAAACGTAGTAATAGTCTTGGAAAACGTGACTGTTGCAGAACTTCTAATTGGAAGTGTTATACTTCCAAGAATTGAATCACCAAAAGCGATATCACGTCTTGCAGAATTTGAGTGGTTTCATAAATTGGATATGCAAAATGAGACTTTAACTCCTGAAGTTGATGATCTTCTTCTTAGAGCACAAAAGGTACATCAATTCATTGAAGAAATAATCAAAGGATTGGGAATTCCTCTGCGGGTTGGAATAATGGAGATCCTTTTCAAAGGTACCGTGTTTAAAAAGAAAAAATATGAGATTGATGAAATTGAGAATATGATTACTGATCTGGAGAAAACTCCAGATATAATTAATAAAGCAGCAACAATGTTGGAAGAAAATGCAAATATCAATCGCTCCTTAGAAGAATACAGGACACTAAAGGATGCATTAAAAGTTGCAAACAAGTTGAATGTAGATCTAAGCAATTTTGGTCTAATGAATCATTTTTACACCAACCTATTTGTGATTAATTCTTCTGATTATGGTGAAATTGAACGAACGTTGGAGAATATACCAATTTTTAAGTATGATTTAGAATCGAAAGAAAAATTAGCTATCATAATAATATCGGATTCAGATGATTCAGTTAAAATTCTCAAAATAATGCGATCTTTCAATTCCAATCCTTTTAGTATTCCTAAAGGATTTCCACAGATTCCAAGTGAAGCATATTCTTTAGCAGAATCAAAAATAAAAGAGCTTTCAGATAAACAGAAATCAATTTCAAAAGAAATTTCTGCCATTACACACAAAGTTCGCGGTGAAATTCTAGCAATACACGAAAATGCTTTTGTAGTAAAAGAGGTTCTTGAAACATTACGTAAGCCAGGTGGTACTAAAAATTTTGCAGTTATACAAGGATTTATTCCAAAAAAAATGGAAAAAAAATTCAAACAAATAACTAACCAATGGACATCAATAACTGAAGAAGTAAAAGTTCAAGAAATTTCTACAGAACCCCCTACTCATTTAGACAATCCCAGATGGGTTAAAACATTTGAAGTAATTACTGACAGTCAAGGAATTCCTAAACGGGGGGAATTTGATCCAACATGGATGATTGCACTTATGTGGCCTATCTTTTATGGATTAATGTTTGCAGATTTAGGTCATGGATCATTATTAATGGGATTAGGTCTCTTATTCAAGTTCAAGGGACAAGGAAATCTTTCAAGATGGGGAATGTTGCTGGCCATATCTGGTGGTGCAGGTGCGATTGCAGGAATTTTTCAGGGCGAAGCATTTGGTTTTCATCTAGAACACTTTGTAGTGTTTGAATCCTTGTTGCAGGAAGGAGGTCCACTTCATTCAATTGATTGGTTGATAGGTGCAATCAGTGTAGCAGAACTAACATTTGATCAAGTAATCATGATTCTTAAAGTATCAATTTTCTTAGGAGTTGTTCATTTAGGATGGGCTTTCATTCTACGTATCCATAATTATTGGAGAACTGGTGACAAAGATACAATGATTTTTGAAGCTATTCCCAATTTATTCATGTGGTTAGGGGTATTTGCAGTAATGATGGGAGCAATAGGTTCTGGATATGATGTTATGAACATGTATTCTAAAATTCATACAGAGGCGGTTCCATGGATTACTGTAATTGTTGGAGACTGGGTAGTTGTTTGGTTGGTTGTCAGAGTTGCAGTGATTGTCGTAATTGCATCTATGGTAATGATGATAATTGGTGGACTAAAACATAACAAAAAACATCCAGATGCTGGAGGAGATATGGTAAGTGTGATAATGGAAGTTTTCCTTGGAAAATCAATTGAATGTTTGGCACATACTATCAGTTATGCTCGAATAGGAATTATGCTACTAGTCCATGCAGCATTATTACTTACGGTTAACAAAGCCTATGAATCTATGGGTGGACTTGATTCTCCAACTGCACTTGTACTTATTGTCGGTGGACAAATAGGAATTATGATGATCGAAGGTTTGATTGTTTACATTCAGTCTCTTAGACTTCACCTTTATGAATTCTTTACAAAATGGTATTATGGAGGTTCACAGCCATTCAAACAACTAGTTCCAGAGATGGTCTATAATTCATTTTCGTGGAAGAATAAAAAATAACAAAATTTCTACAAGTTAACAAATAATACCAAGTGTAAATGACACTGAACATGTCAAAAGAATTTGTGATAACACTAGTTCCAGCACTTATTATGCTTGGATTTGCTATTTTTGCAATAATAAAAATCAGTTCTTAGTTTTTGCTAGTTTTATGCAACCAAAAAATTCAACCATAATTTGGAATACAAAATTAATTATTTTCTATTGGCAGATCTAATTTATTTCCCCACTCTCCCCATGAACCTAGATATACACGCACGTTTTCAAAACCAAGTTTTTTTAATATAAGAAAGGTGTTAGCAGCACGATATGCTCCTTGACAATAAGTTACAATTTCAGAGTTTTTTGGGATATCATATAATTTTGATAATTCCTCATCATTTTTGAAAGTCCCATCTTCATTGAGATTAAGATTCCAATCTATGTTTGTAGCATGTGGAATATGACCTGCTTGAGCTGCTCGGTTTACATTTCCATTGAATTCGCCTTGTGATCTTGCATCAAGTATTTTGAGATGATCAAGATTATCTTTTAGATATTCAAATCCAGAAATTATTTCTGGATTAATTTTTCCAGAAAACTTAGCAGGTTTGAACCCATTTGATTTTGTTTCTAGTGGAAGATTTTCTTGTTTCCATTTTTTCATTCCTCCATCTAATATAGATACATCTGGATGTGAAAAATACATCAACATCCAAACACCTCTTGCAGCTAGCATGCCAGAGATCCCATCATAAAATACAACTTTTTTTTCTGGCGTAATTCCAACAAATGAAAAAAGCATTTCAGTTTGTCTGTTAAAATTTTCAATTCCTTCCTTAGTTGTATCAATCCAATGAAATGCAAACAGATCTAAATTTACAGCCCCAGGAATATGACTTTCTGAGTATTCCTTGAAAGAACGTGTATCAATTATTACAATATTAGAGTCATATAGGATTGAATTGAGATTTGTTGTAGAAATGATCATAATCAAATAAAAGATAACAAATGTAAATCTATTTGGTTTGAATAATAAAAAGAAAAGAAAAGGATTTTTCCTTATTCGTTAACGTATGCTCTTTCTCCGTGCTGTGCCAAATCAAGACCAATCTCCTCTTCTTTAGGAGTGACTCTGATTCCGCCAGGCCAAACGGCATCCATTATTTTGAGGATTACAATTGTAACACCAAATGCATAGCCTATTGATATAGCTGCAGCAATGATGTTGATTGCTTGCTGTTCCATTCCTTCTGCAGTACCAGTCCATGCACCAATACCGTCACCGGTATCCCAAATGTGTGGACTAGCTAATGTACCAGTCAAAACTGCACCTGTAAGACCACCCATTCCGTGTACTCCCCATACATCTAATGCGTCGTCCCATTTGCGTGCGTTCTTGAATGATACACATGCATAACAAACTGTTCCAGCTGCAATGCCAATTATAATCGAAGCCATTGGACCAACCCAACCTGAAGCTGGAGTGATTGCTACCAATCCTGCTACTGCACCTGATGCAGCTCCTACAACACTTGGCTTTCCTGTATGTGCCCATGACATCAAGACCCAAGTGAGAGCAGCCATACCTGTTGCTGTATTTGTAACAGTCCATGCGCTTACGGCAATGCCATCTACACCTACTTCACTTCCTGCGTTAAAACCAAACCATCCAAACCAGAGCAATGATGCTCCTAGTATTACCATTGGAATGTTGTGTGGTTCCATTGGCACCTTACCAAATCCAAGTCTTCTACCAAGGACTAAGGCACCTGCTAATGCAGAAAATCCAGAAGTAATGTGTACTACAGTACCACCAGCAAAGTCTAATCCGTATGACGGAGATAGGTCAGGATTAAGATCTATTGCGCCTCCTCCAATGTAACCGCCGCCCCAAACCCAGTGTGCAACTGGATCGTAAACGAAGGTAGCCCATAGGAGTATGAAGATTATCAATGCGCTGAACTTAATTCTGTCAATTAATCCACCAATGATTAGAGCTGGTGTAATAATTGCGAATGTTGCCTGGAACATGGCAAATAATTGATGTGAAACTCCTCCTGTCCAATTGTCGCTACATACTTCACCTGGTGCCGCTGTAAATCTTGTATCAGAACAAGTAGTTGGTGCCCCTAGTGGAGCGTGAGGTGAAACCTCATTAAATCCAACATATTCAAGCGAACCCATGTACATGTTTGCATCACTATCAATTGGACCAAATGCTAGAGAGTATCCCCATAGAACCCATTGTACTGATATTAAGCCCATAACAATTATGGTCATACCAAGTACGTTGACGACGTTCTTTGATCTGGCTAAACCGCCATAAAAGAACCCGACTCCGGGTGTCATGATGAGTACCAGTGATGTAGCTGTTAGCATCCATGCTGAAGCACCTGTATCAATTTTACAAGCCAACATGTTGCCTTCACCATCATCGTACCAACATTCGTTAGGATTGCCAGTGTAAATTCCACTAGTTCCTGCAACGTATCCGTCCATACCATCATTAACACTTTGTGCAAATGTCTGTGACATTGCACTTGTTGCTGTAATGGCTACTGTGATCACAAGTAATAGAGCATACTTGCGATTCCTAGAATTCATTAAATTTATCGAAATTGAAAATTATTTAAGGGTTGAAGACGCAAAAACTGGAAAAAAGATAAATTATTATATTTTAGGTTATTCTGATATTATCATAGAAAATGAAAATAATGTCATGTGGAGTTTAAATAAAGATGGGATCAGATACAAAGCTCTCCATTTTTGATACATTTAAGATAAAAGGAGAACTTACAGGAGAAGCTAATAGACAACGAGCAATTATCACAATATTGGCTAGTAATGCTAATCCAGCAGAAAGAACAAGAACAGGAATTTCTCAAAGTATTGCAAAGAGACACGGCATTGCCTGGAAAAATATCTATTCCGGAATTTTTCGAGATCTAGATGAAATTTTGATTCCTTTGGAAATTGCTGAAGAAGCTGGAAGATTACCTCTTAAACGTGGTCCAAAAGCGCTTCAAGAAAAGGGAATTCCATATTATCATCTAACAAAAAAAGGAATACTGGTTGCATTATCGATAAGTGAGGTCAAAGATAGAGGAAAGTTACTAGAAAAGATTTTTTCACAATCAGATTCAAAGGAAAAAGAGTATGAAAGAATCATTAAAAGTCTATCAGATGCTAGTCCAAATTTTACATATTCAATTTTTCAAAAATATGTCAAGGCATTTTGTGATAATAAGATCAAAGATTTACTTCCATTTGATCTCTCAAAACTTAAGGATATTTCTGACGAGTCTTTAATAATTCAAAAGGAAATTTTGGAGGCTTTTTTGAAACTATCAAAGCAAGATAAAGAAGAAGCAATTAGATTTCTCAATGAAATTACTTAAAATATCATGTTTTTAGAAGAGAACGCCAAACATTAAAATCGGTTATCTGCTGAGATTTATCTAAATGGGTGGATCAAAAAACGTCTATGCCTCTGTAAAATCATACAGTAAACGAGGTAAATTATTAAAAAGATCTGATTTCCAAACACTAGCAGAATCAAGAGATCTTGATGAATTATTGACTAGGATCAAAAATACAATTTATGGTGATTCTATAGTAGAGGTACAAAAACCATATACCTCACAAGGTATTGAATCGGCTCTAAGAAGTCATCTGGCAGATACACATTATTCCATTGCAAAATCAGTAGGCAATTCTGGTGTTTTAGACGCATATTATATGAGATTCATTGTTTCTAATTTGAAAACAATTCTGAAAGGAAAAGTGTTAGGAAAGTCCCAAGAAGAAATTGAAACTCACATAAATCTTCATGCTGAGGAATTAATCAAACAAAGAGATATTGTAATCAAGGCATTAGTTGCAAAAGATCTTGAAGAAGCAGTTGCAAGCTTGAGTTCAGTAGAGTTTAGCGAAGAGATCGTAAAGGCTGTAGCATTATACAATGATAAAAAAAATCTACAAATTTTTGATACATATTTTGATAAAATTTTATATCAACATTTAGCTAGTTCAATGAAAAGTTATGCAGATAATGATGCGACCAAAGTGGTTGGAATGGATGTTGATTTTTACAATATTCTAAGTGTAATTAGAGGAAAATTCTGGGGATTGCAGGAAGACCAAATTCAAGACTTGATTGTTGCTCAAACTCCAACTGCCAAAGATCTACTTGGAAAAATGATAGCAGCCCCAACAATAAGAGATGCATTCAATGAATTGTCCAATACAAAATACAAAAATTTGATCCCTCAGACTGAAAATGAATTAGATGCAATTGCTGAATTTGAAAGAGCCTTTGAAATGGAAATTTACCAAACAGCATTAAGATCTTTTACGAAAATGTTTAGCTTTGCAACAATTGTAGGAATTACTAAATTAACTTCATTTGAAGTCAGAAATTTGGCAGCCATTGCATTTGCAGTTGAGCAAAAAATACCAACGGAAATCACCATGTCAAAGTTAATTCTGGAAGAAGAATAAAATTCTAAAATGATCAGATTTCCAAAGAAAAAAACTAGAATTTCTACAGAGATTGTGACTAAGACAATTTGGGTTAGTACATTTTTGGCTATGATTCTATCATTACCTCCGTTGGGATTATTTCTTGGAATCTATTTTCTAACAGGAAATCTCATAATAGGTGCAATTGTAGGTTTTGGAGTTCATATTGTCATATTAGTATTTTCAAGTAAAATTTCAAAATTTCTGACTAATATTATGAGTTAATCTATAAGGATGGATTGTTAAGTGATTTATCATGATGGGTGATAGAGATTTTCGAAGTATAGTAAAAAATGCAGTAGACTCTATTGGAAGGGAATTAGAAATTGAAATTGATGCAAAGGACATCAAAACTATTCATCTCAAAGAAGCGGTTCAATGTCTAAGACGCTCATATTATGATAGAGTAGATCCCAAAGAAGTTGAAAGGAGAGGTTTTAATGATCTTCTTGCTGGCATGCTTAGAAAATTACAATATGGTAGTAACCCAAAAGAATTTGCAATTGATGATATCAAATTAAAAGGACATGCAGATATGATTGCAGATGATTCTATTGTTTTGTTTAGACCTGCCAATACTATTCTAGAAACACCTCTAGCAAATGATCTACTTTACCTTAATGCGTGCATGTGGATTTATGATAAAAAAGATGGAATAATTATTTACATTACTGGAAATAAGGAAGAAACTATGTTTTCACTAACACGGGATAAAAAAATGTTTGAAGAAGTTATTAGAAGAGTCAGAGTACTAAGTGATCTTCTTAAAGAACAAAAAACACCAATTTTAGAGCCATCTAATGATTGCACTGATTGTCAATACTATCAAAGATGCTTTATCACAAAGAAAAATGCCAAACAGGTGTCATTATCTGAAATGCTAGGCCTAAGCAAAGACTAGTAAGATAAATGAAAAATATTGTAAAGGAATAACTTCCTTTGATTAATCTAGTGGTTCTGGATGTCCTTTACCACGAAGTGCAAAACACACAACTGCTAGTGCAATTGCTACTCCTATTGCTGAGCCATATGCGGCTATTCCTGCTTCTGCCATTTGATAAAAACCCACTTCTTGGGCTTTTATAATTTTGTCAATATTTCTCCCCTAAAAACAAATTATCATAATTTTTAATATTTATGATACAATAATCAAATTGTGGTGTTTTTAACTATTTTACAAACTCAAAATGAAGTTCATTTTCTTGTCCACTAGTCATTGAGCTTTGATTAAAGAAAACGTCTCCACTAACTCGCCATTTTGCAGTATTACTTTCAAGGGCAGACCACAATTCAGGGGTATTGCCGGTATTTTTCAATACTATTTTGTCTTTCAAAAGAATTGAGTTGTTACCAAGAAGGGTATAGTAATCTGAACCAAACTCTACCATTCCTTCGGGTCTACTACCAATTTGACCACCTGAAATTTGTTTTTCGTTAGAATATCCAGTTTCAAATAGCTGGTAATCCATAACTTGTACAAGTATAGAACTTGGGTTAGGATTACTAAGTTTGAATGTTAACTCGATTCTAGCATCTCTTTTAGTAACTTCAATTATTGAAATATCAGCTAATTCAACAGATATTGGTTGGATTTGTTGTGGGACTTTTTCTGATGTTTCTTGATTGACGTCTTTTTCTGATGTATGACTTACAAAGGATGAATTAGATAAAAGAATCACACCTAAAGCTGCAGCTAATGCAATAATTGCTACAAGAACAAAGATCTTTGAATTCACTAGATTGACTCATTTTTTAGATATCTTAAATGTTGAGATAGTTCTTATAATATTAAAGAGTAAAAACAATCATGCAGTATTTTCAAGCTGTACAACAGGGAAAACAAAGAGCTAGTAAGTCACAAATGAAAATGTTTGAAGTTGCAGGATTTGGAATGTTAACATTAACTACAAAAAAAATTGATGGTAAATTTCATCCAGTTGGAGAAGAAGATTTTGTTGCAGTAATTAATTCGCCTGATGGATATGTTGCCATATTAGCAGACAAAGATGGATTTACAAAGGCTCAATCAAAGTCACTAGAAAAAAAAGAGGCATTATCAATTTATAAGAAATTAAGAGATTCTGGAATTCCAGAATACCCTGAAAAAGATATTCAGATTTGGTCAGAGCGACGTCCAACTGTACAAAACGAAATTTCTGAGTAATTATTTTGAGGGTAGAACTATTTCAGTTCCTACATCTACACCTTTGATTGCTTTTTCAAGTGTTTTGATATCGGCTTTTAGTATTCGTGTCTTTATTTTAGAGCGTTCAATAATTTTCAGAGCTACTATATCCATCAAATCATAACCTCCTGCAAGAGAATCTTCATGAACTAGCATATTTCTTAAATTCTTGAGTTCAATTCGTTTGAATTTTTTTGCATTTTTGAATTTGTTAGGATCCATATCATAAACACCATCAACATCTGTGGCATTGAGAAATTGTTCTGCATTGATTTTTTCAGCAATAAGGGCTGCAGTTCCATTGGTACTTTGTCCAGGATGTAAACCACCTGTAACTACAATCAAACCATCATCTACTGCATGTCTTACTTCTTGTAATGTTGTTGGTGGATGAGAATATGCTTTATTTTTTAGAGCATAAATCAAGAGTTTTGCATTTAGTCTAGAGATTTCGATTCCAAGTTCATCCAGTGTAGACTCATCAGCTCCTGAAGATCTTGCATGAGCAATGTAATGTCTGGCAATATGTCCACCACCTGCAATAATTATTGGTTGGCATATTTTACTAATCTTGACCAGAAATGAGGCGTAATCTTTTAGCATTTTTGCATTATCCATACCAAAAATTCGTCCTGAAAGTTTTATGACGATTCTTTTTTTCATTATTTTAAACCACCAAGGATTGATTTTGCGGCAATTTCAACTTTTTTTCTGTTCTTTTGATGTGTGTATATTCTAAGAATATTCATAAAACCAGATATTGCTGAAACTACAGGAATTTGTGATATAGGCATCTCTTGGGCAGTTGACTTGCCATTCTCTGTTGTAATCAAAATGATATATTTTGATTCATTTTTTGATGGCGCAAGTGGAATTGATGGAGTAACAGAGCTATCAACAAAAATTTCACTTTCATCAACTTGAGATTTTTTTGATATGGATGTTCTTAGCTCGTTAGTTCTAGCTTTTCCCAAATTAGTTCTGCTAGTTAAAATTCGTTCAAATACACATTTTAACAATTTTCTGTTTTGATAATCTTCAGCAAATTGTCTAGCACGTTTTAGTTTAGATGATTTTGATGAAATAAGTGTGGATAGTACGTATTCGTCTGTAAGTTTTACATATTCATTAATGTTAAAAGAGGTAAAACCAAACTCATCATCAGATAATCGTAATGCCTCTAAAAGCATAACTTCGGCGGCTCTTACTGTTTTATGAAAATACACTGCTTTGAACATTTGATAACGAGAATGCATCATAGATTCAAAAGAGTATAGTGCTGATCTTTCTAGAGCGAGTTTTTTCTGATGTACATCGAGGGATTGTGTTATTCTTTTGTGATCAATTTGGGCATGTTCTGCACCAGTAAAGTAACCATCCCTTAACAAGTAATCCATCATATCAGCACTTAATGCTCCTGAAATGATTTCATTCATGTATTGCAATTTCGAATCACCAAAAGCTACTTTTGTGATAAGTTTTTTGTCATACCCATTTTTTGACAAGCTATCACCAATTTCAGATTTTAAAATAATTTCTTTACCAAAATCTTCATGTGAGAATTTCTTTTGCTGTATAATCTCCTCAAAAAGATGTGAAAAAGGTCCATGACCTATATCGTGTAAAAGTCCTGCAAGTCTCAAAACTTCTATGTCATGTGATTTTAAAATTCCTTTTTCATTTAAAGCCTGACCAGATTGACTTGCAATGTGCATAACACCCAAAGAATGCTCAAATCTAGTATGTTGTGCTGCAGGATATGTCAAATGAGCGCCAGAAAGTTGACGTATTCGCCTTAGTCTTTGAAATATAGGAGTATCAATTATTTTTAGTTCATGATCATAAACGCGAATAAAATCGTGTATTGGATCAACTATATCTAGATAATTTTTTTTCATATGCCTATTTTCTTTGTAAATACTTTTAGAATATCTTTATGAACTTCTTGTTTTGGTTTTGATGCATCAATAATTTGCCAATGTTGATTCTTTGCGATAGTTCTATAAATTTTAGATATTTTTCTCAGGAATTCTTCATTTTTTTCAAATTTATCTCTATTAGTTTTTTTCCTACTAAATGATTCTCTTTGAGTTACGTCTAGTAAAATTACAAGATCAGCCTTTGGAAGTCCGGCATCTAAATTTTCTAACCATTCACGTTTCATTCCGTTTGCTAAACCATAGATTAGATTAGATTGGTAGTAACGATTCATTATCAAAACAGAATTTTTTGATTTGGCTACTAAGATTTCATTTAGTTTTTCCCATCTATTTGCAGCTAAAAGACAGTGAATCACTTGGGGAGGAAATTTTCTCTTACCATTAAGATATTTTGCAATTTCTTTTCCAATAGGTGTCTTATAATCAGGAAAGCTAAAGGTAGCAGTCTTAATTTGTCTTTGTTTTAATGCTTTTGCCAATAATGCAGTTTGAGTTTTCTTTCCTGCTTGATCTCCACCCTCAATAACAATTATCATAAGTTACAAAACCAGAGAAATTAATTGATTAAAAATCTATCAAGGTTTAGACTACGCTGGTGTGCATATATCACGCAAATTCGCTAAAAAATTTCAAGAATTAACATAATTTTTACAAGATTCTAGGACATACAGAAATTAGACAGATTGAATTCTAATTTACTCACATAATCAAATGTAAAGCCGTATATCCTAGATTCTTGTCGACTCGACAGATTCAATGGCTGAAATTCCATCGTCAGGTCTTGTACGTAGTTTATCCCTCATTGATATTGTCATGGTAGGGATTGCAGCCATGATTGGTGGAGCTATATTCGTATTGGTTGGTCCAGCGATGGATGAGGCAGGACCAGCACTTATGATCGTGTTTTTAGTCAATGGTGTAATCACATTATTTACCGCCATGACTTATGCAGAACTTGGTTCTGCACTTCCAGAAGCTGGAGGTGGCTATGGTTGGATTAGACAAGGGTTACCAAGACCAAATGCATTCATCAGTGGATGGATGGCGTGGTTTGCACATATGATAGCAGGAAGTCTTTATGCAGTAGGCTTTGGTGCGTTTCTTGCCCATTTGCTTACCATAATGAACATAGTAGTCTTTGAAGGATTAGACAAAATAATTGCAGTACTAGCAGTGGTGCTTTTTACTTACATTAATGTCAAGGGAGCATCTGATACTGGCAAAGTTGGAAGTGCAATTACATTTTTACAGTTAGCAATTATCGGTGTTCTTATAATTGCAGGTTTGTATGCAGTTAGTTTTACCAATCATGATTGGCCTGACAACTTTCAGGATTTTTTCCCAAAGGGTAGCATTGGAATTATTATTGCGATGGGTTTGACGTTTATTGCTTTTGAAGGATATGAGATAATTGTTCAAACAGGTGAGGAGGTAAAAAATCCAAAACGAAATATTCCACGAGCAATTTTTATTTCATTAGCAGTAGTTGTTGTGCTGTATATTGTTTTTACATTTGCATTCATTGGTGGTCTGAATCCATCTCAAACTGGAGAAGATCCTTGGAAATTCATTGGAGGACATAAAGAGCTTGGAATCATAGAAGGTGCAAAGTTTCTTTTACCGTTTGGTGCTTTGATAGTACTTGTTGGAGGTATCGTATCTACATTATCTGCATTAAATGCAACTACATTTTCATCTAGTCGTGTTGCATTTGCAATGGGAAGACATTACACTTTACCTGTAGAATTTAGCACACTACACAAAAAATATCATACACCACACTATGCAACAATAGCATCCGGAGTAATAATGATAATAGTGGCATTACTGTTACCGCTTGAGCAAATCGCACTGGCTGCAAGTGTTATGTTTCTTTTTCTTTTTACTCAGGTAAATATTGCTGCCATAACAATTCGTCGATTATACGGACACAAACTAGACTATGGGTTTAAGATGCCTTTTTTCCCTGTTTTGCCTTTAATTGGAATATTTACCAAAATTGGACTTGCGATATATCTTTTGATCTATAATCCGCTAAGCTGGCTGATTGCAATTATTTGGATATTGATAGGTTTTTCAATTTACAAAATATACTCTGTTAAAAAAGAAATTGAGCACCATGCCCCTCTAGTTGTTAGCGAGGGTCCAAAAGAAAGAAAGGATTATCGAATAATGGTTGTTTTTGATCAACACTCTGCAAAATTTGCCAAAATAGCATCAGCTATTGCACAACAAAAGGATGGGGAAGTCTCATTTTTGAATATAGTGACAATTCCTACACAGTTACCGCTTACAGTAGCTCAAAAATTCAATGAGCCTGCAATGAGATCATTTGATGAATTAAAAAAAGAAGCATGGTCAGTCCCATGCAGATACCTTATACGATTAACACATGATACTACGGAAGCCATTCTTGCAACCGTAGAGCAACAAGGAGTTAATTTACTAATCATGGATTTTCACAGTCTGAAAAATAATAGAAAATTACTCTCACTTACTACATGTGATATTATGGGAGTACATATGGGAGAAAATTTTCATACCGAATTATCCAACATTGTTGTTTCATATGACAAAGGGAGACATTCCAACATGGGATTGGAAATCTCAGACATACTAGCCAAATCACTAAATAGCAAAATCAGAATAGTTCGGGGAGTAACAGGTTCCCCCGAGGAAGAGAGAGATATTTTGGCAAAACTTAACGAGCGAATGTTTGATCTAGATATAAAAAAAATTCCAATACACAAAATACCTTCAAGAAAAGAAAATGTGATGCGAGATTTGTTAGCACATTTTAACAGCACCATACCAGAGATAATTATAATGGGTGCTGGAAATCAATCTGATCAAGCATTTAGTCCAAAAACAATGGAAATTATTGAAAAAACAAAGACAACCATTTTTGTGATTAGAGATTCTAGATTATCCTCAATCCAAACTAGATATTTTTGGGATAAAATTGCCCCAAGAATAAGGGAGAATAAATTTGCATATAGAATGTATCTGGATTTATTACGATTATTATATTTCATCAGAACGAAAAAACATACTATGGAATCTGATGATGATTATTTTATATCAAAAAGAAAATAATGTGGAGTTGACAAAAGGAAAACATACAGGATTTATTTTGATATAATTAGACTCCTGAGAACCATGTAGAATTAGATCACATAACAAAAAGAAGGAAATGAAACAAGACATATTCTCGCCAGTGTTTAGCTATCAAGGTTTATAACCAAAAATTAAGCACATATCTCAAAATGGGACTAGTAAAATCCATGGCAAAAGAAATGATAAAAGAGATCGGGAACAAATCAAGAGAATTTTATGAGTTTGTTTTACCGCCTGTAGATATGTATCTAGATAATGAAAAACTAACATTATTAATTGACTTGCCAGGATTTGCAAAAAAAGATATCAAATTATCACTTGATGGAAATATTCTCTCCATTCAGGCATGTAAAGAAATTTCTGATGAAAAAAATCAAAACATTATCTGCAATCAAAGACCCAACATCATAGATAAGAAAATTAGACTACCAATTGATCTTAGAGAAGAGCAAGTAAGTTCTGCAAAATATGAACATGGTGTGCTAACAGTTACAATTCCTGTTAAAAAACATGGAAAAGATATTTCAATAGAATAATCAACGCTTTCTGAAAATTGTAAAGATACTCATTATTATCAGAGCACCTATCATTCCAGTAATTCCCAGTGATTCATTAGATGTATACAAAACAGTAGAACCTACAAATATTGCAGATGAAAGAATACTTCCAGAAAGTAAAATATTAGATTTTGGTTTAGCGTTTAAGAGTTGAATTGACCTGCTTTCATCAATAAATTTTTTGAGTTCTGGCGCAATTGAGATAGTAGCGTCAATTGATTTTGCAAATCTTTGAAAAGAATATTTTAGTTCTTCGATGTATGCATCTTTGATCAAATGTTCTTCTTCTAAAATTTCTCTTAGTACTTTGACAAATTTAAAATCAACCTTATGCGTTTTGTAGATTCCTTCTATGATTGATGCCATTCTCATGTACAATGCTAGATTCTTTGGAAGAACAAATGGGAATTTACTCATTGTTTTGTTTGCAAGTTCCATCAAACTTTGTACTTCCATTTCGTCTGGTTTTTTTCCATGCATTGCACGAACAGCCAGTTCTATTCCCTTCTCAATTACTGATCGGTTAAAATCAGGAGTTAACATTCCAAGGTCAGCCATTGCATTTACGGTTCTTGGAGGATCTTTCTCAACTAAGGCAAGATAAAGTCTGATTAGTCTTAGTCTAGTTTCATTGTCTAATCGTCCAACCATTCCATAATCATAAAGAATGAGTTTTCCATCGTCAGTTACTGAAATATTTCCAGGATGAGGATCTGCGTGAAATAGTGAATGGCGCAAAAGCATGGTGAAAAAGACCTTGTGAACATCAACTACTAGTTTCTGCCTATCAATTCCCTTCTCATCAAGTGCTTCTATATTGGTTATTTTGATGCCAGGAATGTATTCCATAGTAAGTACGTTTTTTGAAGAATAATCATCATAAACTGAAGGAATGAATATGTTGCTTTTTTTCATATTATGTTTAATTTTTTTGAGATTTGCCGATTCAATGGTGTAATCCATCTCCTCATGAATTGTTTCAATAAATTGAGAAAGCATTGCTCTTGCAGAAAAACGCAAGTTTGGATCTACAAATCTTAATGCCATTGGAAGAATTTTTTTTAAGACTTTGAGATCCTCTTCAACAACTTTTTCAATACCAGGTCTTTTTACTTTAACAACAATTTCTTGGTCAGAGATTCTTCCACGATAAACCTGACCTAAAGATGCGCCAGAAAGAGGATTCGGATCCAGGCTGTCAAATTTTTCACTAATTGGTCCTATATCATTTTCTATTATGGGTTTTACCTGATCAAATGGAGCTGCTGGAACATTGTCTTGCAGTTTAGCAAGTTCTTCCAAGTATGGTTGTGGCAAAATATCAGCTCGTGATGAAAGCCATTGTCCTAATTTTATGTAAACAGGTCCTAATGAAATGAAAGTGTTTAGAACTTTACGTGCGTTCTTACGATATTTTTCTAAATCAATATCTTTGCCCTCTTTTTTTACCCATTTTCTTCTATCTTTTCGTAATGCCAAAATTGAAGGAAGTAGTTTAATGAAAATTTTAATTGTTCTTGCAGTAGACATGTTTACTCTAAATAATTTCTAATTTTTTTAGTTGCAACATATCCAACATATCCTGTAATAATAGAAGAAAGAAGAGTTGCAGATATGGTGGATTTTTTTGATTTGTTATTATTTAGAAATTTTTTTGCAATTTCTGAACCACCTAAAATTGAACATGCTAATCCAATCAGAACTTCTGGAGCATCGTAAACTAAATGACCAAAAGGATCTTTTCTAGGATCAATTCTATCAGTATGAACTAGAAATTTATCGTCATATTCTCTAATGTGTAAATTACCATATCGAAATTGTCTTTTTGCGCCATTTTTTTGTCCCAGTGTGGTTTCTTTTGCTTCTTCAAGCATAAATTCCCGTAATTCCTTTGGTACTTCAATTTCATCTCTTGGCATGAACGCAAGATCCATTATTTGCTTATAATCTTAGCCATGACAAAAATAGAAAATTAGTATCTTTTTCGTACTTGTTTAGTAAGAATTTATTTTTTGGATTTTAGTTCTTTTCTATGTATATGAATTTAGGAATTACAAAAAAGATTCAGAAAAGTGGTGTTGTTATGAATCCTACTATACATCCTGCTAGAAAGAGAAATGTACTTTTTGCCATACCTAATTCATATTGTCTCAACATAATCATATAACAATAATGCAAATATCCCAAAATAGGGAATCAGAAATTAGATGATGTTACGGTTTTGATTCTGTTGTAGAGAGTTTCTTTATTACTTGTTCAAGTTCTACTTTGTTATCATTAATTACATGTTTTAGCACTTCAATCTCTTGGTTTAGTTGTTCTAAATGGACATCATCAGAGTTGGCAACCTTAGCTTCCAATTCAGAAAGTAATTGTTGATTATATTGATTAATTTTTTCTAGTTCTTCTTTGTAATTTTGCAATTTTTCGTATGGGTTAGATTTTTCAATAATTTGAGCATAGTTTTGATTAGTAATATAACCAAAAGAAATTACAATGGTTCCTATAACCAATACAGTAATCAGTACAATAATAGGTAATCTCATTTTTTATCAGCTTTAGTTTTTTATTATTTCTAATTTAAAATTTGATTCTTAGCTAGCTGGAATTTTTGTTTTTTTACGCCTACGAATCATATAGATTCCTATTGCTACTGCTATCACTATTGGAATAATAATTAGTTGTAAATCATTTCCAGATTCAGTTTTTGGTGGTTCTGCTACAAATATTGTGGCATTCTGTGTAAGAAATATTTCATCTCTGACACTATCTTTGTATCTTACAGTAAGTTTGATATCATGTTCTCCATATCTCGGTTCACCATCAAATTCTAGTGGAATGTTAAATGGAACTGGAGAATCAGTTTCTACTTCGTCAATAAACTGAGTTTGTTTTTTGATGTTTGAATCACCTAATGGCTCAAGAGTTACAAAACCAAATAAGGCGTTTTCATTTCCTTCGTTAATTATTTCTCCAACAACCATTTGTGTGCCAGATAATTCAATTACTCCAATATCATATATGGTAAGATCAATCAAACCCCTAATGTAAAAATCTACAATTTTAGAGATAATTTGCAGATCACCATGTGCATTATAGTAGCTAATAGACAATGGAATTCGTAAAGTATCTTCTTTGAGATTTTCCGGGACGTATACTGTAGCAGTGAGATATCTAGAAGATTTAGGTTCAATATTTCCAACATCCCAATTAGATTCTAAAATTACCACATTTTCTACATTGGTAGTTGATGAAGAAGTTGATGCAAGTTCTGTTTGAGTATTTGTAGCTACAATATCTACACTAGAGATTGGTGCAGTTCCATCATTTGAAATCTCAATTACTACGTTATTTGATTTCAAAGATGTAAGAAATGGATCTAATGCTTTAACATTGATTACACTGTCTCCAGTAATTTTGAAGTTAAAATCAGAAAAGGCTGATCTCACTCCAGATTCTCTTAATCTAGAATAATCTACTTTAACAGTACCTGGATATTGTTGAATTCTAATATTTTTATCAATATTAACATAAAATGTCAGGTGAAAATTATCACCTGTCAAAGAATTAGAATCACTATCAGCAATGACTAGTGAGCCAGGACCATCTGCTGAGGAAAATCCAATAGGAAGCGATAGTTGTCCTTTGATTCCAGTGATATCTTGTGTTCCCACATTTGCAAATACTACTGTAAATGGTACATTTTCATCACCAGGATCAATCTCAATTTTCTCATCAATAGTTCCAAAATAGGCATCAAGTAATTTGACATCTCCAAATTCTCGTTCAAATGGAGACTGACCAAAACCGCCTGATTTTATTTGAGCAAATGAATTATCAATAATAGATGGAATAAGAAATAATATCATTAATGAAAATAGAATTTTATAATTTATCATGCTAAAACCTCCATCTCAGACGGTAAATCGCCTTCAAATGCTTTTCCATCCTTGATTGTAATTACCCTATCAACATCTCCAAAATGTTGTCTGTCATGGGTAACAACAATAAATGTTTGATTTAGTTTTTTTGCCATTGATTTCATTAATTGAACTATTTTTCCAGATGTAACAGAATCCAAATTGCCAGTTGGTTCATCAGCTAAAACAATTGAAGGATTGTTTATCAATCCCCTAGCAATTGCGGCTCTTTGTGCTTGTCCACCTGAAACTTTATTTGCTCTTTTGTTAATTTGATCAGCTAATCCAACTGCTGTTAGTAATTCTATAGCATTTTTTTCTGCAGAATCATTGGTTCCTGCAATTTCTCTTGGTAGTAATACATTTTCAAGGACAGTTAGATCAGTTAAAAGATTTGAGAATTGAAAGATGAATCCTAATTTTTTGTTTCGAAATGATGAAATTTTATCATCTGTTAGATTTGTTGTATCTGTTCCATCAATGAAGACTTTACCAGTTGTTGGACGATCTAATAGTCCTATCATGTTAAGTAAAGTAGATTTTCCTGAACCAGAGCTACCTACAATTAATACAAACTCTCCTTTTTCAATTGAAAATGAGACATTATCTAATGCTTTTACCTTATTTTCATCAGTTCCGTAAATTTTACTCAAATTACTAATTTCAAGTACTTTAGACAGTTCTCATCGCCTCCACGGGTAATAGTTTAGTTGCTCTATACGATGGGTATAGTGAAGCAATTATTGCTAAAATAAACGATAATACAGCAGTCTGAATAATTTTTTCCCAATTATAGCTCACTTCTAGCGGGAGGCTGTTATTGAATGACATTTTTGTTTCCTTTGCATAAAATGTATAGCCTAAGCCTGCTGCGGTTCCAACTCCAGCACCAATTGCACCAATTATCATTCCCTGAAAAATAAAAATAATCAAGATATCTTTTCTTGTTGCACCTATTGATCTCATTACACCTATTTCTCTAGTTTTTCCATTAACTAACATCATTTGAATTGTAACAATAGCAAAGGCTGATGACATCATTCCGAAATATCCAATCATGTTTATCATTGCAATACCAGATCTAAATCCTGCTAGTTGTTCTTCAGCAGATTCTTCTATTGTTTCTGCAATAAAATCATCGTTAGGAAAAGCAGCTAAAAAGAAATTTTTTACATCGCTGGCTTTTGATGGATCGTTTAGTTTTACCATAATTGAACCTGTATCACCATCTCTATTCATTAAATCGCGTAAAGTATCAATATGAACAACTACACTGTAATCAAAACCTTGACCGCCAGGTGATTTTGCTATTCCAGTAACTACAAGTCTTTTGATTTGATCTTGTCCATATCTATCAACAATCTTTACTTTTAGACTATCACCTACTTGAGCACCTCCAAGATCTCTTGCAACATTGGAACCTAATACAATAGAATTTCTTGAAAAAACATATTGCCCATCAGAGACAGTCTCATGGACAGTAGAAGCTCGAATGTCTCGTAATGGATCAACTCCGACAATAGGAATTCTTGTTTCTTCATGTAATGTGCCAAATTTTGTCATGTTAATTGACGCCGTAGATGACAACCGCGGAGTAGCCGCTTCTACATATGGAATTCTTTCAAACCAATTAACTAGTGCTTGATCCGATTTATCGATGTAATCTTCCTCGTCTGTAATTAGAACATCACCGTTTCTATAATTTGAGATATCTCTAACAATTGCATCAAACAATCCCTGAAAAATTACAAAATTAACATGGATTACTAAAATTCCAATTGTTACAGCTAAAACTGCACCAATGAGACTTCCTTTTTTGTTGAATAGCATTCTTTTTGCTAAACGTAGTCTGTATTCCACAAGAAGATTAGAAATAGTCTAATATTTAATGTATTTTATGTATAATACTAATATTATAGACAATTTTATATTTTATTAGTAACTTACAAACATTATGAAGATAGTTCAGGTGAGAGATTGGACAATTTAGATATCAAAATTCTAAGCAGGCTCTTGAATAATTGTAGAGAATCAGACAGACAGATTGGAAAAGAATTAGGGATTTCAGGAGGTGCCATTAGAGCGCGAATTAAAAAAATGCAGGACAGGAAGATAATTGAGAAATTTACCATTAAAGTTGAGCCACCGGTTTTGGGATTTGGTGTTTTGTACATAGTAGTTTCAGGTCAAAACATCAAAGAGATTTTAGAACAGATTAGCTTGGTTGGAGAGCCATTTTTTGTTGTACCATGTGTTGGTGGAATTACAGTTTGTAGTATTGTAGTAAAAGAAAATTTGCAACAAAAAATTATACTGGCAAATAAATTAATGAAAGATGTTAGAGTATTATCTATTTTTGAAGCAGAAAATCCAGGATTTAATTCTAATTTAACTAAAACAGATTTAGAAATTTTAAAACTATTGATAAAAGAGCCAAGACAAAAAATTGAAAACATATCAAAAGATACAGAATTATCCACAAAAACTGTTACAAGATGTATTGATAAACTACAAGAAAATGATGGTATTCAATTTACAGTAATTTATGATCCAACAAAAATTGAGGATTTTATTCCACATGCCATACTTGCCTGGATTGAAGGGGATCTTAGAGAAACATTAGAAAAAATGAATGATGAGTTTCATGAGTCATATATGCAGATACCATTTATTGCAAAAAACCAAATTGTATTATTTATGTATAGTCACGATATATTTGAAATGGATGAATTAACTCAGAGAGTTAGAAATATGGATAATGTAAGATCTGCAGATCTATTTATTCCAAAAAAGATATCTTTTCCATTAAAATGGTTAGAACAAGCTATTAATGATGCCAAGAAATCATCTACGCTTCATCTTTCATATCAAACAAATTAAATAATAATAAAATTTAGAATTAGGTATGAAAAAGAAAAAGATCTATGAAGGTAAAATTTTAGGTCTGAGTGTTTATGATTTAGTAATTGAGGGTAGAAAAGTAAAACGAGAGATGATAGAGCATAGAGGAGCAGCCGCAATGTTAGCATTTGACGAAAATAATAAAGTAATTCTTGTAAAACAGCATAGATTTCCTCACGGATATGTAATTGAGATTCCTGCAGGGACGCTAGAAAAAAGAGAAGACCCAAAGAAATGTGCATTTAGAGAATTAGAAGAAGAAACTGGATATAGAGCTAAAAAAATGACACCGTTAATCACCTACTATCCATCTATAGGTTACAATACTGAGGCTATTCACTGCTTTGTAGCTTCAGGACTAAAGAAAATTGCAGATTTGAAGCTAGATGAAGATGAAATATTGTCTGTTGTAAAGATAGACCTTAAAAAAGTGATTTTAATGATAAGAAATGGAAAAATTCAGGATTCAAAAACAATTTGTGCAGTATTGACATATGCTGCAAAAAAGAAATTGTACTAATTATTTATTGTAAATAGGCTGTACAAGATCTGCAACATCAGCCCAAGATTTTGCAATTCGCTCAAACATATAAACAAGATCAAGAAGATCAATAGGAATTTGTTTTTTATTTCCTATTGTAGTTCTTAGTTTAGAAAGATTTTCTTGATATTTTTTATGTAATGATATAGCTTCTATGGCTAAACGTCTATCAGGTTTGGTAAAAGCATCAATAGACTTTTCTGCAAGAACATTAAAATTTTGTACTATATCAAAAATTTTCTTCAGGTGTTCATTAGATAAAGAAGAATTATAAATAAAATTAGCAAGTTCTACTATTGTATCACCTGCATTTTCTAAAAGATTAGCAGCTACTCTGTAATCTAAAATATCAATATTTTCTAAATTAAATACATTGGCTAATTTTTTATCAACAAGTGTACTCCTGATTAAACGTACTAGAAGAAAATATTGTCTGTTAACCTCAACATCTCTTTTTGATAATGTTTGTAAATTAGATTTATCGTCTAAAATTAATCCATTTGATACATCATCATACATTCCAAGTGCAATAGAACTCATTCTTTTTAGAATTTTTTCTGGATTTAGGGTTGTAGCATCTAAAAGAAATTGCATGTTAATATTTGAAGCATCTTCTTCAATAATCTCCATACCAACTAATCGTCTCATTGAGTTTCGAATTTTTTCTCTATCCTCACCTGGTATGATTGATTTTGAAGTGATTTGTATAATGTCATATCCTAAAAGATAAGCTCCAGTTATGTCAGCTACAATATTTTCATCTTTAGGTAATGGATATGAAATTACAAGTTCTTTTGTGGGACGCATTTCTTTGTTTGCAGAAATTGAGATGGTATTTTGCCCAGTTTCTAGCTCAACTTGATTACTTTTATCTAGATTATTGGCAACTACCCATTCTTTAGGTAATGAAACGAGGATGCTACTACCAATCCTTTGTAGGCGTCGAATGAATTTAGTCAATTTATACTAATATAATTAATTTAAGCCATATTCTTATATTTTGTGTAAAATTTAAACTGAGATTAATGGAGGCAACTGCATTTTGTCCTGCACATATTACAGGTTTTTTCAAAGCTTACTTGGAGGAAAATAATCAAAGAAATCCTGAAGAATTAGGTTCCATGGGAGCAGGGTTTTCAATTAGAGAAGGAGTTACTACCCATATCAATATTTTACCTAGAATTAATCAAAATTCTAACTTTAAAATTACTACTATAGGTTATCAATCAGATAAGACAGATATTTCAGAATATGTGTTAAATGAATTTCTGAAGCTTGGAAATTTTGAAAACATATTTTTTGATATTCAACATAAGATCACCATACCAGTTGGGTATGGTTTAGGTTCTAGCAGTGCTGTTGCATTATCATTATCATATGCACTAGATCATGCACTTAAAACAAGATTAGATCAGACAGTTATTGGTCAGATTGCGCATAATGCGGAGATAAATTGCAAGACAGGATTAGGTGATGTTTTGGCATCATATCACGGTGGTTTTGAAATAAGAATTAAACCAGGAGCACCAGGAATAGGTCAGGTGGAAAAAATCAACACAAAAGATATTTCCATAATTATGATTTGTTTTTCACCAATTTCAACAAATAAGTTCATCAAAGAGCGTCTTTCTCAAATTAATGGTCTTGGTGGAAAAATGGTAAATAGATTATTAGAATCAAAGAATTATGAACATTTTCAGGATATGTCTTTGGAATTTGCAAAATATGTTCAAGTAATGACTTTGAGAATGGAAAAACTAATTCAAGAATTGGCTTCAAATGGAATAAAATGTGGTGTTGCACTATTTGGTGAAACTGTGTTTACGATGATACCAAAAGAGAAAGAAGATTATGTTCTACAAATTTTAGAAAAATATCCTGAAGGAATAATCATAAGATCAGAATTAGATAATCTGGGAGCAAGAGTACTCAGTAATTAATTGAATATTGATGTCCTTAATTCCAAAATCTCATCCTAGAGCAAAGTCTCTTTTAATTAGAGAAAAACTTGTTACTGGATTTGATCATGGATTAGTAGCTAAAGAAGGTCTCTTAGCACATGGTAGAGGTGAAGCTTTTGATTATTTACTTGGTGAAAAAACAAGCAGTACTGCAAAACTAGCAATCAAAGCAGCTGCTGCACAAATTCTTTTGGCAGATTTACTTGTAATCTCCGTTAATGGTAATATTGCTGCATTATGTCCAAAAGAAATAGTTAGATTTGCCAATACATCAAGGGCAAAAATCGAAGTAAATCTGTTTTATGCTAATGAGAAACGAAAACAGAATATCATAAAGATTCTCAAAAAGAGCGGTGCAAAGGAGATTTTAGGTACAAATCGTAATTTATCAACTACATTACCAAGATTAGATTCAGCAAGAAGAATAGTTGATAAAAATGGGATTTTTGCAGCGGATGTGGTAATTGTTCCATTAGAAGATGGTGATAGAACTATGGCATTAAGAAGAGCGGGAAAAACAGTCATAACATTTGATCTAAATCCACTTTCAAGAACTTCACAAACTGCCAACATAACAATAGTAGATAACGTTACACGAGCGATGGATTTGCTAACTATAACATGTAAAAAATTATCAAACAAGAATAAGAAGACACTTGAAAAAATTGTTCATGATTTTAATAACAAAAAAAATCTCTCAGACAATATTATTGAGATTAGAGATAATCTAACTAGGAGGCTACATATTGCATAAATCAGTTTATGACATTATTAAAATGAAAAAAGATGGAAAAAAGATCTCAGCAATTACAAGTTATGATTATACGCTTGCATCATTATGTGATAAATCTGGAATAGACATACTACTTGTTGGAGATAGTGCAGGAATGGTAATGCTTGGATATGAAAATACCATTCCGGTAACAATGGAACAAATGTGTATGTTTACAGAAGCAGTAAGTAGGGCAAGAAAAAATTCTTTGTTGGTTGCAGATTTACCATTTATGTCATATCAAGCAAGTATTGAAGATGCAATAAGAAATTCAGGGAGGTTAATACAAGCAGGAGCTGATGCAGTAAAACTTGAAGGTGGAATTTCTATGTCAGAAACGATCAGTGCAATTGTAGATGTTGGAATTCCAGTAATGGGACATATTGGTTTGCAACCACAAACAACAATGTTATCAGAAGGATACAAAGTACAAGGAAGAACAAAAGACGCCGCAATAAAACTAATTGAGGATGCAAAAGAGCTTGAAGAAGCGGGCGTATTCAGTATTGCATTAGAAATGATAAGTCATGAAGTTGCACAAATAATTTCTGAAACTATCAGTGTACCTACTATTGGAATTGGCTCAGGTGTTGGTTGTAATGGTCAGGTATTAGTTGTACAGGATTTGTTGGGCATGTTTGAAAAAATCAAACCAAGATTTGCAAAAAGATACTTGAATTTATCTGAAGATGTTGTAAAAGCACTTGAAAACTATAAAAATGATGTAGAATCAGGCATGTTTCCTGCTCAAGAGAATTGGTTTTCAATGGATGATGATGAGTTTAAAAAATTACGAGAGCAAATTGGTAGCTAGACAGAAAATTATCAAGAAAAAGAATCATCCTTCATTAGATATTGTAGGGTCTTATGGTGTTGAACTCTCTGAGAGAAAAATTGTTCTTTGTGTTGCAGGAAGCGTTGCAGCATACAAAGCAATTGAGTTAGCAAGATTACTAATGAGACATGGTGCTGATGTGACCTGTGTTACAAGTGATGCAGTTACAAAACTAGTACAGCCAGATTATTTCAAGTGGGCAACTGGAAACGAAGTTATAACAAAATTAACAGGAGAATTAGAACATATCAAATTAGCAGATTATAATCAATCAGATCTTATCATAGTATATCCAGCTACTGCAAATACACTTGGAAAATTAGCTAACGGTATTGATGATACACCAATATCAACAGTTCTCACAGTAGGATTTGGATCAAAGATTCCAATTTTGATGTGTCTTGCCATGCATGCAGCTATGTATGATAATGCAGCTGTAAAAAAGAATGTGGAATTTTTAAAAAATAAAATTGAATTTCTGACACCACAAATGATTGAAGGAAAAGCAAAAGCAACTGAGCCAGAAGAGGTTTTAGAGTATGTATTAAGAAAATTTGGATTTTCATCTATTTTAAAAAATAAAAAAGTGTTAATGACTGCCGGACCAACAATTGAACATATTGATCCTATTCGTGTAATTACAAATCAAAGTTCAGGAAAAACTGGCGTATTGTTAGCTTCAGAATTAATTTCTTCAGGAGCTAAAGTCACTTTAGTTTATGGTCCTGGAATTGAAAAACCGCCAAAGGGTGCAAAAATAATTAAAATTTCTACAAGTAAGGAAATGTTTGATGTGGTGAAAAAAGAGATGAGTAAAGAATTTGACATAGTAATAATGGCAGCTGCCATATCAGACTATACCCCAGAGAACCCTAGTAAAAATAAAATAAAAAGCACCAAAAATAAAATAAAAATTAGCCTCAAGAAAGCACCAAAAATTATTGATCAAATTAAAAAGTATCAGAAAAATGTTTTTTTGGTTGGTTTTAAAGCAGAGACAAATCTTTCAAAAAATGAATTAATAATATTAGCTAAGAAAAAAATGAATAAATCAGACGCAGATATGATCGTTGCAAACGATATAGGTTCAATTAGATATAGAAAAAATCCTGAAAGTAATGAAGTGTTAGTCATAGATTCACATAAAGTAATTTCGTCAGGATGGGTAAAAAAAGAAAAAATTGCTAAATTTATCAGAAAAGAGATAGAGCAACGATTAAAAACTTAAAATGAAAAAATCTGAAATTAGAAAACTTGTTGCAGAGTATAAAGAAATTAAATTAAAGATAAAAAAAGTACAAAATAAAAAAATATTAGAAAAATTAAAAGAAATTGAACATAAGTATTTTCATGAAACAGGAAGAACTATTCAATCTGATTTCAAAGAGATTACATAAAATACATCATAAATTAACAAAGACATAGTGAAGTTCAGTCATATTGAATATAAGCAAAGGAATATGAAAATATGGAACGAGATAGCACCACGATACCATAAAAGATGGGCAAGTGTAAGTGAGGGTCCATTTCAGAGTACTTCTAAATTAATTCAGCTAGTTAATGTAAGTAAAGGCAATAGTGTTTTAGATCTTGCATGTGGTACTGGAGTAGTCACAAAAAAAATTAGAGATAAAGTTGGAAATTCAGGATATGTTGTTGGAGCAGATGCCTCAGTTGCTGCAATTAAAATTGCAAAGAAATGGAATGGATTAAAATCTAATTTAGATTTTGTAAATATTGATGCTGAAAAATTTAGTTTTTCTCATGAATTTGATATTGTAACGTGTCAGTATGCATTATTCTTTTTTCCTAATGCACTAAAAGCATTGAAAAACATTAGAAATAGCCTCAAAAAAACAGGAACACTTGGGATATCTGTTCATGGACACAAGGATAAAGTTCCATTTTTTAGTAATATTTTAGATGCCGTAACAGAGTTTATTCCAGATTATGTACCACCAGGTTCACCTAATATGGATAGATTTGGAACAAAAAATGCGTTAGACAACGAAGTTAGAAAGGCTGGATTCTCAAAAATTTCAATAAAGGAGTTTACTTTTAGTTATAGTCCAGGAAAATTTGATGATTATTGGGAAAATTATCTAAAATACATTGCAAAACCACTCAAAGAAAAATTAAATTCTTTAGATACATCTAAAAGAAAAGAATTGAAACAAGCAGTCAAACAAAATACTATTCCACATACTAAAAATGGAATAATTGTATTTCCTTGGCAAGTTTTAATTTTAACTGCAAAATACTAATTGATATCAGGGAAAATAAATGGACAAAGATACCAAAAAGAAAGAAGAAAAACCAAAAAAATCAGAGTTCAAGGCATTCCTAAAGAAAAGAGCTCCAATTTATCTAGGCATAATAGGAATACTAGTGATTTTTGTAATTCCAGAATTAACAAAAAGTGATTTACAAAGTAGTTTTCCCGATAATTTAACAGATGATCAAAAACAAATTGTAGAAATTTTAATGTCATATAATGGTCCAAATGAAAAAGGATTAACTGTAATGAATGAGATAGTTGAAGAAATTGCAGCAGAGTATCCTGATGAAAAAATATATGATGATAAAAGGACAAAAGTGGATCTTGTTGTTTCTAGTACAGATGAATCTATTGATGATATTTACAAAGTAATTCTGACATTTGAATCCTATAAAGGAAAGATAGAATATGTTTGGAATGTAAATCTAGATACAAAAGAAATTGAGGCTAAAAATCCAACTGCAAAACATGTAATTGATATTGTAAACTATTATGATTAAAATTAGATAGTAATTAGATCTTTTGTAAATTTGTGCATAATAATTGGTTTGTCTTTTACAATTAAAGAATCTTCAATTCTAACTCCAAATTTATTTGGTATGTAGATTCCAGGTTCCACTGTAATTGCCATATTTTCTTTTAGTTTGGTGTCACTTCTGTATGAAATAGTAGGCAACTCATGAACTTCGAGTCCTATACCATGACCTGTTGAATGAATAAAATATTTTCCATAGTTTTGTTCTTCAATGTATTTTCTACATGCAAAATCTATATCTTTACAATCAACATTTGCTTTAACAGCTTTCAATCCAAGTTTTTGTGATTCTTTTACAATGTCATAAACTTGTTTTTCTTGAGTAGATATTTTTCCAATTGCAAATGTTCTTGTTGCATCAGAGACATATCCTTTATATCTTAATGTAAGATCAACAACTACAAGATCTCCTTTTTTGAATTTTCTATCAGTTACTTGTGCATGTGGTAAAGATCCATTTGGTCCTCCAGCTATAATCAAAGGATTAAGAGTTGATTTGTATCCAGTATCAAACATTTTTTGCTCCATTGCGTATGACATCAAGATTGTTTGTAGCTCAGATTCGTTTTGACCTACTTTCATTTTTTTATAACAAATATCATACATTTCATCAATTATTTTTGAGGCTTTTTTTAGAATACTGATCTCTTTTTCATCTTTAATTATACGAGAATTGTAAAATGGTTCAGTGGATGATTTTATTGTAGGAATAGATTTTTTGAGAGATGTCATTATAGAATAATTTTGGCAATCAGTGCAAACTTTCTTTTTTTTGATTTTATTAGTTAATGAAGAAATCAGACCTGTGCCTCGTTCGGCTGTAATTATATCACAGTTTTCAGACTCTTCTTTGACACGACCAACTTCAAGTTCTGGAGCAATTATGGTAGTTTTTCCTCCTTTTTCCAACATTCCAATAGCTTCACCCCAAAATCCAGTCATGTAAAATAAGTTTTCAGGTTCAAATGTAACTAGTGTATCACAGTCGATCTTTTGAGCGAATTTGAGAAGATTTTTTCTTCGTTCCTTCACAAAAAAATATCATATCGTTTCTCAATTTATGTATGATGTAAAGTTTGTATAATGGAATTTTGATTTTTATGATTGTGACAGAAGGAAAAAAGAAAGTAGTTGCTCTATTATCTGGTGGTCTAGACAGTCAGCTTGCAGTAAGAATGATGCAAGAGCAAGGTTTTGAGGTTTCAGCTGTTGCAATAAAGACCCCTTTTTGTGATTTTGATTGTGGTAGAGGTTGTGGTTTTGAGATTAGAGAAAGAGCAGACGATCTTAATGTCAATCTAAAAACCGTGTATCTTGGTGATGAATACATAGAGATGTTAAAACATCCAAAATATGGAATTGGTGCTGGATTTAATCCATGTATAGATTGTAGAGCTATGATGTTTAACGCTGCAAAAAAACACATGGATGAGATTGGAGCTGAATTTATAATCTCAGGAGAAGTGTTGGGACAAAGACCAATGAGCCAACATGGTCCTGCATTAAGAACTATTGAAAAAGAATCAGGTCTTGTAGGAAAAATTGTTAGACCATTATCTGCAGCATTACTTCCAGAAACAGATCCTGAAAAAAATGGACTGATTAAAAGAGAAAATCTTGGAATGATTAAAGGAAGAACTAGAAGAGCACAACTAGATATGGCAAAAAAATATGGAATTGAAAACCCACCAAATGCAGGTGGTGGATGTCTTTTAACTGATCCAACATTTGGATTACGTGCAAAAGATTTGTTTGCACATACTGAAACTCCTACAATAAATGATATAGATTTGTTAAAGATTGGAAGACATTTCAGATTCGATGAACAAACTAAATTTGTTGTTGGAAGAAACAAAGATGAAAATGAAATGATAAAGGCAATTGCTTTACCTGGAGATATTTTATTTCAGGCTCGTGATCACATGGGACCAGTTTCAATTTTACGTGGAAAAAATGCAGATGCGCATGTGAAATTTGCATCTTCTATTACCTTAAGATATTCAGATGCACCAAAAGGAGAGCAAGCATCAATTATTATCAATAAGGATAACACACAAAAAGAAATCATTACAGAACATGCTGAAGAAGAGTCTTACATTAAATTTAGAATTTAGGCATGAAATTTTTTTAAAATTAGTTAAAACTAAGGAAGAGTTTTTGAATGGGTAGATCGCATTTTACTCAAGGATGCAAAAACAAGAAAATCCCACCTATTTGAAAGCCATCACTATACGAGATATTAGCGATGTACATTCGATAAAAGAAGACATCAAAAAAGAGATGATTTTAATTCTTAGAGTCACACCATTGGCTCAAAAAGATGTGGAACAACTTCGAAAAGTAGTTGAGGAATTGTATTCTATTGCAAAAACTGAAGGTGCGGATATTGCAAGATTAGGTGAAGAAAGAATTATTGTAGCACCATCTAGCATCAAAATCTGGAAACCAGAATACGATCTAAAATAGTTTTATTGCTTCTTGAACTTGAGGATAATGAGCTGGGACTCTAAACATTCTTCTGATGTTCATTGCCAAGTTTTCTGATTTTCTTCGTTCCCCGTGATTTACGAGTACTCTACGAAGTTTGGGTCTAAGTCTTTGAACAAAAGACATTAGTTGGTTATAATCACTATGTCCACTGAATCCATCAAGTTTTTCAACGCTACAATTTATTGTAACAACTTCAACTTTTCCTTCTTTACCTAGCATGGTAACTTGTTTTGAACCATCCAAAACTCTTCTTCCCATAGTTCCATTAACCTGATATGAAACAAACAAGACCTTGTTCTTTTTATCAGGCGCAATATTTTTGAAATATTCTAAAACAGGTCCGCCTTCTAACATTCCAGATGTTGCTAAAATAATACAAGGTGAGTTATCTCTCATTGGTTCTTCTCTTGCATCAGCATGTTCAATATTTGTAAAGTATTCTGAATCAAATGGATTATCATCAGTTTCCAAGATTTTTTGTTTTAGTTCTCTAGCTAGATATTCAGGATATGCTTCATGAATTGCCGAAGCTTCTGAAATCATACCTTCTGTAAAAACAGGTGCTTCAACCATTTCACCAGATTTCATGTAATGATCAATTACCATCATAATTTCTTGAGCACGTCCAACTGCAGGAATAGGAATGAGGACTTTTCCTCCATCGGCAAGAGTATTGTTTACTGCATTAATGAAAGCAGATTCTACCTCTTGTCTAGTTGGTTGAATGTCTTCTTTTGCACCATATGTGCTTTCTATCAACAAAGTTTCCACTCTAGGGAAATTCCAGCTTGCTGCTTCAAACAAAATACTTTTTCCAAACTTAATATCACCCGAATAAACAAAATTATGATCACCATTTCCAATGTGGAAATGACATAGTGCAGAACCTAGAATATGACCTGCATTTGCAAGAACCAATTTAATGTCAGGAGAAATATCTGTAACAGTGCCATATGGTAAAGTTATTGCCTGTTTCATGATTTGTTTTACATCTCTTTCTGAATACATTGGTGTTCTACCTTGTGCGGCAGCAACTTTGATTGCATCTAATTGAATAAGATTCATCATCGGAAGTGTTGGTTCAGTACAATAGATTGGTCCCTTGTAACCAAATTTGCATAAGGCAGGCAAGAATCCGGTGTGATCTAAATGTGCATGACCAATTACTATTGCATCAAGCTCATCTAATGTAATATCAAGAAAATCTAATCTAGGAAATGAATCCATTGGATGTTTTGCACCAGGATTAATACCACAGTCTACTAGAATTTTACTTTCAGGAGTGGATAATAACATACAAGATCTTCCTACTTGGCTAAAGCCGCCAAGAGTTATGAGAGATACTTCAGATTTTTGTGCTAGTCGAGGTCTAAATATCTCATCTCCAATTTGCTTGAATTGCTTGCTTCGTTCAGCAGATGTAAGTTTAAGATTTGCATTTATTGTTTGAATAGTACGTGATGGTATGGTAGTAGCTTTTCTTATACGTAATTTCCAACCTATTTTTTCAGTTATTTCAGCATGATTGAATTCTTTTGCATCTCTTTGTAGTAACCAAGGTCTTTTAGCTTCAATTGAAACTTCGCCTGTAGCAGTGTCAAAGAACACTCCTTGAAAATTTGCATCTTTTGGAATACATTCTGCTAGAATTTTTCTTGCCTCTTCTTCTGATTTTCTGATAGATTCATCAGTTCTTACAACAATTCTTTTTTTTATTATATTAACAAGATTAGAAATTGTTTCATTGTTTTCCATCAGATAACGTGGTGCACTTGTATACAGAGCAATCCTTGGTCCTTCGTATTCTATTTTTGTTACCTTAGCTTCTTTGGGTATACTTTGCAGTATGGTGGCCATCATATTTTGGCTAGGAGGTAATTCTTTTTGTTGCTGTTTTCTTTGCATTAAATCACTAAAGTTCGATGATTGATTTCTTTTGTTCATCGGTCAATAGACGGAATCCGTCTTTATCCATTACCGCGATGTTAATTCCATCGCCAGTACCAATGTTTCTAACTATTGCGGCTTTTACTGCTCTTAGAGCTATTTTTTTTGCTTCTTCTATTGTTAGATCAGATCTATATTCTTCTTCTAACAAACCATAGGCTACAGGAGAACCGCTACCTGTTGTCACGTAAGATTTTTCTTCAACTGAACCAAACATGTCGATATTAAATAATGCAGGTCCATTTGCATCATAACCACCAACAAGAATATCTGCCATAAACGGATAACCACGATTTTGATGAAATATAAGAGAACAAAGTCTAGCTAGTGAATGAATTGAAATTGGTTCTTGTTTTTCAACTCTATGAAGATTTGAATGATAACGAAGGATATCTACTATGTTCTGTGCATCAGCTACTCCACCAGCTAAGGTCAAGCCTGCATGTTCATCGATTTTTTGAATTTTCATAGTGTTATTGTTTGCAATAAAATATCCTGCACTAGCTCTCATATCGGCACACAATACGACACCGTCTTTAGCCTTGATACCTACAGTGGTAGTCCCATGCAGAATTTTTTCTTCAACGTTATTTGACAAAATACACCTATTAGAGATAATAAGAAATGCATGACACCCTTTTAAATAACTTTTTGTTCTGTTGAAATGATAAATAATGACAAAAAGTCATGATCGCATGCAGTCGCATACGATGGAATTACCTAGGCTCATTGAGATTGGGGAGAAAAATATAGGTGATTTTGGAAAATTTGTAAATTCGCTCAATAAACCTAAAAGAATTTCGTTGATCAGTGGAACAAATGTAAAGAAGATTATTAAGAAAAAAATTGAAGATTCATTAAAATCTAATAAAATAAAATTTGTTTGGCATACATCTAGTGACAATACAATTACAGCTATTAATCAGATTCAAAAAGATGTAAAAAAAGATCAAAGTGAGCTGATTGCAGGTATTGGAGGAGGTCGTTCTGTAGATACGGCTAAAATGATCGCATACAATCTTAGCAAGCCATTTGTGAGTATGCCAACAGCTGCATCACATGATGGAATGGCGAGTCCATTTGTTTCTGTGATCAGTGATAAACCACATTCAATTGTTGCATCCGCACCATTAGGAGTTTTTGTGGATATTGATATTATACGTAAAGCTCCTGCAAAACTTTTAGCAAGCGGTTGTGGAGATCTTATTGCAAATATTATAGCGGTAAGAGATTGGCAATTAGGACATGAAAAAACTGGTGAGTATTATGGTAGATATTCTGCAGATTTGGCTCTGATGAGCGCAAAAATAGTTATGGAAAATTCAAGTTATTATGCCAAGAATGGACTTGATGCAAGGATAATTGTTGAAGCACTGATTAGTGCAGGAGTTGCATCATGTATTGCTGGTAGTAGTAGACCATGTTCAGGAGCAGAACATCTTTTTTCTCATGCTTTAGATAAGATTGCACCAGAAAGAGGACTTCATGGAGAAAAATGTGGTATTGGATCTATTATGATGGCCAAGTTACAAGGTCAGGATTGGAAAAAAATTGCAAAAACTTTGAAAGATGTTGGTGCACCTACTTCAGCTAAACAAATTGGTTTAATATCAGATGAAGTTGTTACTGCTCTTATGATTGCACAAGAACTAAGACCTGAAAGGTATACTATTTTAAAAGAAATTGAGATGACAGAAAGAAAAGCATTGAATCTTGCAAAGACTACAAATGTAATTTGATTTAAGCTGTTTTTGGTTCAGGTATTTTTTCTTCTTTGATTTCAGTTTTCTTTATCTGGGTTTGTTTGTTTAGATGTGTTTCAATAAAGTTGACTTTCTCTAAAGATGGAACAAACTTGAAAATATCTAATTGAATGAAATGTTTCATTATTTGAAGTCCATCTGCTCTCAATATCTCTTCTGGAATTGTAATGTTTACTTCTTTATCCTTTAACTCAAATGTAATTTTAGAATCCTCTAATGGCAATCTATTTTTCAAAATTCCATCTACTTTATCATGTGGAGAATCAAGGGATTTTACTACATTAACATCATAAAGAATTGTTTTACCGGCATATCTGTGGTTGTAGTCAATTTGGACTCTGCCTGAGCCAATAAATCTTATAATTCCTCTTTTATTATCAACTTCAATTGTATCTCCCACAGAAACTTTTTCTGCGTCTTCACCAAGTTTTCTAATAGGAATCATTCTAACTTTACCAGAATCTCTTTCACCAAATCCTTTGTCTGGTGTAACTTCAACTGTAAGTTTGTTTCCAACTGTTGTTTTAGCTAGTGCCTCATCTAATCCTTTAAGAACACGATAAGACACTTCACCAATTGAAACAAGTTTTGGTTGATATTTTACATTTGGTTCATGAATAGAATGTTTTTTTGCATCTTCTTCAATAGTGGTATCAAAAATCTCTTCACTGTCTTTAACTTTAGCAGTATAATCTATTAGTATCAATGAACCTTTATTGAAAGTCAATGTGATCGGTCTCGAATTTCCTTATATTAAGTTAACATGGATTAGAGAGCTTTGAGTTTTTCTTCTGCTGTTTTGAGACCTGCTTGGGCATCTGTATCATATCCCATCATAGCTAATGTTGATGAAATTGCAGAGACTGTTCTCATTACATGATATTTGTTAACTTCACCCATGCATCCAACTCTGAATACTTTACCTTTAAGATTTCCAAATCCTCCAGCAACTAACACTTTGAATTTTTCGGCTAGTGTATCTCTAAAAGTTTTATCTTCTAAACCATCCAAGTAGTTTAATGCAATAATTGAGATTGAACGATCTTCTTTTTTTGCAAATGGTGTAAGACCGATTGCACTTAAGCTAGAATATAGAGCATCAGAACACACCTTATGACGTTTGAATACATTTTCAAGTCCTTCTTCTAACATAATGGTTAGTGCTTCTCTGTATGCATAAAGTAAAGGTAATGCTGGAGTAAATGGAGTATGTTTTGATTCTTCATAATATTTGAAATATCTTGCTAAATTGAAGTACATTGTTGTAGGTTGATTTGCAATCATGTATTTTTTGGCTTTAGGACTAACAGATATTGGAGAAATTCCAGGAGGTGCAGCAATTGCTTTTTGTGCTCCAGTCATACATACATCAATATTCCATTTGTCAACTGGAAGGTTAACACCTCCAAGTAGAGAAACAGAATCTACAACATACATTGCATCATTACGTGATGTTAAATCAGATATTCTATCAAGATAATTTACCATTGTTCCAGTAGAGGTTTCATTGTGAACAACATAGAATGCTTTAACATCTTTATTATTATCAAATGCTTCTTTTATTTGATCAAAAGTTGCATTTTCTCCTGGAGGAGTTTGTAGTTTTACTACATGAGCTCCTTGAGCTTCAATTAGTTCTGCAAGTCTACTACTAAATTCTCCATTAACAGGAATTATGATTTTATCACCTTTTTTTACAATGTTTACTACACTTGCTTCAACTGCTCCAGTTCCTGATGCAGATAATGCAACTATATCATTTTGAGTTTGAAAAACCTGTTGTGTTTTTTCAACTACATCAGTGTACAATTCAACAAAATCATCACTTCTGTGATTAATGATGGGAGCAAGCATCGCTCTCATAACTCTATTAGGTACATTTGTAGGACCAGGAAGCATTGATAAATATTCCAATTTTTATCGCCAACGTAAGTTTCTTATGGGGTTTATTTATAATTAGAGATTTTTCAAACGTTGCTCGGCATTAGTTTTATACAAAAAATTTTTTGTTCCTTCAGGTACAAGATTCTCCCATGTTTGATCGCTTATTATAATATCTCGAATATTTGTTCCAGAAAGAATATCTCTTTTAACAAATGGTATTGGTATAACTTCAACATCACGTTTTGAATAAAGATGTCTAGTTAATTCATCATTAGTAAAAATAGCATCAAATTTTGGGACTAGTGTATCAATAAGTTCAATCCATTTTATGTGATTTTCTAAATCTGGAATAAAATAAATTTGAATCCTTGATTTCATAGATTCGTCAATTGAGGATAGAATCATTTCCTTTCGTTCTTCAGCTGAAAAAGGGTTGTTTTTTTGTAAGGGTTTGTTGGAACTGCCTAATCCTATCCATAATTTATCAACTTTAGATAATGCAAAACGTAAAGCATCAAGATGACCTAAGTGAAATGGCTGAAATCTTCCTATTAAGAGTCCATTCATACAAAAAGATTAGAGAATTTCTTTTTAAAAAACTATCATAAAGCGTTGAATAAGAGTAGAAACAGATGGATTTTCTAAAAATTAATGGAGAATTTGGTGAGGGTGGAGGACAAATAATTCGTACCGCAATAACATTATCATGTATTACAAAACGACCTATAATTATAGAAAATATTAGAAAAAATAGAAAGATTCCGGGATTAAGACCACAACATCTTACAGCAATAAAAATTCTTCAAAAAATTTGTGATGCAGATGTAGAAGGAGCAAAAATAGGATCAACAAGTTTAAAATTTGTTCCAGGGAATGTAAAAAGTTGCAATCTAATAGAAGATATTGGAACAGCTGGAAGTATATCTCTAATACTACAAGTGTTGATTCCAGTAGCAGCAATTTGTCAAAAAAAATTAAATTTAACAATCAAGGGAGGTACAGATGCCTTATGGAGTCCAACAATTGATTATACTCAATATGTCTTAAAAGAAGCATATTCAAGAATGGGAATTAAATTTTCAGTGAAATTAATCAAACGTGGTTATTATCCTAAAGGTGGTGGGGAAGTAAACCTGGAGGTTTTACCATCTAATGTAAAATCAATTTTATTATATCAAAGAAAAACAAAAAATATAAAATTACTTTGTTCATTTTCTAATTTACCAAATGAATTAATAAAAAAACATGTTAAAAGTATTGAAAGAAAATTAACTGAAAAAAAATTTGTTGTTCAAACACAGATAAATGAAGAAAATGCAATTGATTCTGGGGCATCTTTATTGATTTTTAGTATTGATGAAGAATCAATAATTGGAATTGATTCTATATTTGATAAAAAAATTGAGAAATTTGATTTAGATTTAGAAAGTTTTACTGAAAATAATCTTGGTGTTGATGAACGTCTTGCAGATATGCTTGTATTACCAGCAAGTCTTACTAATGAAATGACAATTTTTAGAGTTAATAATATATCAAAACATTTAGAGACAAATTTGTTTGTGACTTCAAAAATTACTGGCTGCAAATATGGTGTAGGCAAATTAAGTGATGGTTTTGAGGTTAGGATAGAAGGTGTCTCAAACACCAGTATCAAGTAAAGATGCAAAAAATAGAATTGCTACAGATAAAACTACTGTGATTTCTCCAAGAATGATAATTTTTTTTCTTAACTTTTGAATTTGAAGAGGTGACATTTGTTTTGACATTATCTTGTCTTCTACATCTTTTCTGATAACTCTTACATGTATTACATATGTAATAATTAACGCAATGACCAAAACTATCTTAATGATAAGAAAATTGCCATAGCTTGTAGCCATTAACAAATCAGGTTTACTCAAAAGCACATGTGAATTGTATAAACCAGTACCTATGAGAATTATTAATGATGGAATAGCAATTTTGTTGAATCTTTTGCCAACTTTAATCATAAGTTGTAATCTTTCTTCAACAGAATCAAACATTGTTTTGAGAAGAGGAGAAAAAACAATTCCAATGAAAATGGAACCTCCTACCCAAATAGCAGCTGAAATAAGATGAATCCATAAAATTATTGCTTGCTCTAATGGAGTCATAACATATTGTATTTCAAATCAAATATTATGTATTTGGATCTTGACAACCTTTTTTAGTTGTACATAATGTGATATCATTGAATTGGGATTACAAAATAAAATAATAGTCTATGCTGCAATTGCGGGATTATTTGGAATGATGGGCATAATTGTATGGTATGCTAGTCTTGATAATCCAGAATTAGAACAAGTTGAAATTAAATTACTAAATGTTGAGGTTAAAGATGTTAATAAAATTGAAAATTCTGCTAAATTGGAAGTTACTTTTCTTGTAAAGAATCCAAGTGAAAAAACATTCACAGTTCCAATTATCGGTTACCAACTTTATGCAGATGGACAATTATTGGGTTCGAGTCAATATTCTACTGAAGATATTGCAATGCCTGGTAGGGCAGTATTTTATTCGGGAGTGGAAATTCCTTTGAAAAATACATTTGTTCTAAACAAATCAGATGTTAATTCTGAAATATATCAAGCAGTTTTGAATGGAAATATCAGTAGTTTTAGTGCTGAGGGAAGTATAACCACAGAAACTTCTTGGAGTTTAGTTGAAAAAGCATTCAAGACTTCAACTTAGGTTAAAAAAGTGGGCCGAGTGAGATTCGAACTCACGATCACTGCCATGTCGGGGCAGTATCCTAACCGGCTAGACTACCGGCCCATTGAAGTAAAAGATTAGGTGCAGGCATTATTAACGTTTAACAAAAGAAAGGATTGAATAAAAAGAAGAAAGACGTCTAAGAGTTGACAGAAGAATTTACCGATGAGGAAAAAAAAGGTTTCTACAAGGCAATTTACTCAAGGAGAGACGTCAGATCTCATTTTACCTCAAAAACTATCGAAGATGATGTTTTATCTAGAATTCTAAATGCTGCACATCATGCACCATCTGTTGGTTTTTCTCAGCCATGGAATTTTATTTTGATAAAAGATATCACTACAAAAAAGAAAATCAAAGATTCTTTTGAAGAAGAAAAAAATCGCTCATCAAAATTAGTTGAAGAACCAAAGAGAACAAAATATCTTTCATTTAAACTCGAAGGAATTTTAGAATCACCTATCAATCTATGTGTAACATATGATCCTTCAAAGTTTGGTCCATTTGTAATTGGCAGATCAAGTATTCCTGAGGCAGGATTGTACAGTGTATGTTGCGCTATTCAGAATTTGTGGCTTGCCGCAAGAACAGAAGGAATTGGACTTGGTTGGGTGAGTATTCTTTCAAATGATACTCTCAAAGAAGTTTTAGAATTACCAGAATATGTTGTTCCAATAGCATATCTTTGTTTAGGATATGTGGATGAATTTGCACAAAAGCCAGATCTTGAAACAGCAGGATGGCTTCCAAGACTAGATCTTAAGGATGTTGTATATTTTGAGAAATGGCAAGATACAAAAAATATAGGCTGGAATCAAATACAAGAAATGATCAAAACTAATCTTGATTACGCTTAAATAATTACAAGTATTTTTTTTGCTGGGCTTGTGGCGCAGAGTCATTTTGGACGCGAAACTTGGATAGCGCAGTAGCCTCCTAAGTTACAGGTCGAGGGATCGAAGCCCTCCAAGCCCGTTTTCTTTTTTGAAAAAGTATTGTTGCAATTTAAATACAAAGATAGACGGTCAGAATCATGAAAGTTGTAATAATTTCTGGAAGTCCTAGAAAAAATGGAAATACTCAAGTAATAATGAAATATGTTTTTGAATATACAAAATCAAAAAATTCTGATACTAAATTTATTAATCTTTCAGATGGACAAATTGAATGCTATAGAGGACCAGAAGAAGAATACAATGAACATACAAAAAATGCAGCTAACAATATCATGGATGCAGATGTTTGGTTAATTGGATCACCAATTTATAACTCATTTTTTAGTTCAGCATTGAAAAATCTATTTGAATATATCAATTATAAGAAAACTGAAGGTAAAGTAGCTGGCATGGCAATTTTAGCTGCAGGTAATATTGGATTTGTTGATGTTCAAACATTGATCACACAATTATTATCATATTTCAGAGTAGTTACTAATCCTAAAGCAGTATTTCTCACTACAGAATCAATCTCAGAAAACACTATATCAAATGATGATGACAAGAAAAGATTAAGAGAGTTAGTAGATGAGACTTTGAAAATGGCTTCTAAACTACATCAAGATTAGGATATAGATATACTACCTTAAAGATTTTAACAGTATAACTACCATCAAAAATTTTAGTTATCTGTCCTTGATCTGAGTCAAGTACTCTGAATTTGTATTCATATGAACCATCTTCATTGACTGGAGTTTGTGCAAAGTGTACAGCACCAACACTGTTTCCTGTAATGATTTCGTTATTATCAAAAATTTGAATAATTACAGGATAATCAGCCACATGATTTAAGATCTTTCCTTCAACAAATCCCCATGGTAATTTATTATCTTTAGAGATGGACATTTGAAGTGTTGTTTTTTCAATTCCCATAGAATTGTTAATTGGAGTAATTTCTGTTTGTGATTCAATTGGTTCAGCAAAAGAATTTGCGTTAGATATAACAGTAGTAAATAATATTGATGCAATAAGACTTGCAAATATAATATTTTTAGACATTATAGTAATTTCTTTATTTAGTTTAAAAGATTTGTTACAATTCATTGAAATTAAAACGATAAGAGTCAAATATTAACATGACGTATAAGTCATACTAGCGAATATGAAGAAAGATCCAACAGAATTATGTTCATGTAAATGTCATTACGGTGGTGCCGTAAGCTGTCCAAGTTGTAAAAATAATCATGGCATAGTATGTTGTCACTGTAAGGATTAACTCTATTTGTTTTTTGTTTTACTTCCAAAGGCCAACATCTTAAGATTAGCAAGTTCTGTTTTTAATGATTCAATTTGAACTAGAGTTTGCAGATTTGAAATTTCTTGATTTAATCTTTCAATTTCACTGTCCTTTAGTTTTACAGTTTCTTTGAGTTTGTTTAGTTCTCCAGATAATTCATTTTGTGCCGTTTTAATTTCAGTAGAACTAACTTGTTTCCCATTTGCAGTGTAAATTTGAGTGGTTTGTAAATTACTCAAGCTTTTTTTTTCGTTATGACTCATATGTGTTTTAGATTTATGCATGTAATCATTACTCTTTTGAGAAATCCAACATGTAAAAGTAAGGAACCAAGTTATTGATACAGCCATAATAAATACAAAATTTAGGATGGGTGCAAAAGCTATAAAAAAAGGCCATAGTCCTGTAAGCGTTGCCGCAAAGACTCCAGTAACCATTGTTGCTAAATGGTTTCCAAGATATCCCATAATTTATTTGAAAAATTCATTGTTTATAACAGTAATGCTGATATTAAAAATCGATATTAAGTAAAAAGAAAAAAAGAGCCTAGTTTATTCGTCTTCAGAAGTAGATGTTTTAGGCATATCTGATTGTAAGATCTGGATTTTTTGTAGTAATTCAGTTCTCAAATCTCTTGCGACCCTTCTAACGGTAGGTCTTGGAACACCAAGTTCATCTACGACTTTGGTATAGATATCTTGTTTGTCAGTTACTCCTTTGTCAAGATAAGAATTAATTGCTTCTTTAATGATCGTGCTCTGGTTTGTACGATTCAACAGATTCTAAATTTTAGTTGTTCTATATAAGACTATAACTTTTTGAAATGGTTTAATTTTTGATTTAACTATTAATAGTTAGAAAATATTTTAGAATAAAATAATTATTCAATAATTAAATAATTATTTTATTAACGAAAAACGTACTGATTATTACGAATTTTTTAAAATACAATAACCAACTATAAGAATTTTAAATTATTTATTACAAAAAGACTCTTATGATAAGACCGTTGATAACCCCTGTTGAGTACAGCAATTATTGAAACTAACTTAGGAACAATTGCATTCAAATTACTTCCTGATTTGGCACCAGAAACGGTTAGAAATTTTGAGAAATTAGCAAGGGATGGATTCTATAATGGTACACTTTTTCATAGAGTTATTCCTGGATTTATGATTCAAGGGGGGGATCCAAATACAAAGAGTGGAAATAAGAGCACTTGGGGAACTGGAGGGCCAGGTCATACAATTAAGGCTGAATTTAGTTCAAGATCACATCACCGTGGTATTGTTTCTATGGCTAGAGCACAGGATCCAAATAGTGCAGGTTCACAATTTTTCATTGTTACAACAGATAGTACATTTCTTGATAGGCAATATACGGTATTTGGGGAAGTAATAGAAGGAATGGATGTTGCAGATAAAATTGTAAATTTACAAAGAGATCGTAATGATTGCCCCATTGAAGAGGCAAAAATGCTTCATGTTAAAGTGGAATAAATGAGTTCAAAACAAATTGGTTTTTTCATAATACTGGCATTCATAATAGCGATTCCAATAGCTTATGCCCAAGAAATTTCTATTGGAGAAAAAGCAGAACAAAAATCAGTTGAAGTTGTAATTAGTTCATCAGATAAAATTCATGTAAAGCACGTAATTACTTCGTCAAATTCACCCAGACAAGTAGAATTGATTAATGGAACTATAACCAATCTTTCAGTTTCAGATGAAGAAGGAAAAGAAAAACAGTTTGTAATTATTGGGGATAATGATGGTGTCATAATTAATCCATCACAAAAAAATATAATTGTAGAATATGATCTTGGAGATGTTCTTTTTCTAAAAAATAATATGTGGACTTGGGATTTTAGATATCTTGAAACAACCTCATTTATTATTCCAAAAGTAGATTTAATTTTTGTAAATAGCAAACCTGTGTATTTAGGTGAAAAAAATGGAATTTTGTGTCATGGTTGTCAAATGATTTTAGAGTATTCCATTGATGAACCAAGAATATTACAAAACATAAAATTTGAAAATAAAGAATTTCTAATTGAGATAAGAACATTTGCAGAAATAAATCAGTTTAATTTTGATCAAACAACAAAAAGTATTAGTTTTGATGTTAATGGAGAAAATCAGTTCATAACAACAATAATTCCTCTAGAACTATTATCAAGACCATATAATGTATACATGGGAGGGGAGAAAATATTTTTTCATGAATATATCAATAACGGAACACACGTTTGGCTTAACATAAGACCAGACAACTCAGGTAATGTATCGATTATAGGTGCAACCGTTATTAGTGATGAAAAATCCACCATACAAAACAATCCTTCAACATCAGTATCAAATGTAAATCAAGACATTATTGTCTATATTCTAGTTGGAGTTATTGTATTAATTGGACTTGTAGTTATGGTGATTATGATGAGAAAAAAGAAATTATCAATAACTTCTAGAGAAATTCAAGATAATAATACATAACTTTAGATAAAATCGGTGTCTAAAAAATAAAATGCCAAAATTAATTTTTGAACTCTGTTTGTGTCAATAATTATAAAAATTAGTCTCCACCTGATCCACAAGAACAAAAACCATATTCGTCAATTCTAACATTGCAAACTATACATTTTTCTCCATAATCTACTTCCCAAGGTTCTTTTCCATACAGTTTAAAATGATCATCAATCTCAAGTGGGATTTCACGTTTCTTTCCCAATGATTTGTATATGTAAAACAACTATACATAGATTATTGGAGATTAAATTATGAAAATTGAATGTGGATGTCACTGCATCAAATGTAAAAGTACAAATCTTGAATCAAATAGGATTGGACAAATTGAGGAAGATGGATATTTTGATATGCATCATACATGCAATGAGTGTAACACACATTTTGATCATTTGGAAGGAGAAATTTTTAATAATTGTGAAAAATGCCACTATAAAACTAGTTAGATACTAAAGTATTTTGTACAAAATAATGTGCTCTGTTTTCTTTTGAATTTTTTAAAATTTCTCTATTAGATGCCATTTTCGCTAAAGCTTTTGATACATCTAAAGGACTAGCGCCCCAACCGTATTCTCTTAGTTGTTGAACAGTTTCTGTTACTGTTCTTGGGGAATCAAAGAATTTACTGGTTTCCAATATTCTCAATTTTGTTTTAATTTCATGAGAACCAATTAGTTTTGGCTCATTAAATTCTGGCTCATATGCTTCTGCATCATCCAAATACTCTAGACCGTATTGGTTAGATTGTATTGATTCTTTTGATTTTGTAATTTCTTCATTTTTATTTTCATAGATAATTTTTGCTTGATTTGTGTATATGTAATTTGAAATATTTGCAATAATATCACCTAAAGTTTGATTATCAACGTAGAAATCTCTAGAGTCAACCTCAATTTCATTCTCACCAAGCTTGAGTTTTATTCTAGCCATACTCATAAATTGAAAGGTTTTGATTTATTCTGCTAGCTCTAATGAGCTTTAAGATTAGATCAAAACTTTTACACACATAAATTGGATTTTTTTCCTATTGAGTTAAAAAGCAATTTTGAGATATCAGTGTATGAGATCCTCGGCTAAGGGAATAATCATAATATTTGTTATAGGAATGAGTCTTTTTGGATATTCTCAATATGCATCAGCCTCACAAATAGGCGTGACAATTACACAAAGTCATCTACTTGAGAAGAGTGAGAAGGGCTCAACGTATAATGTTGAGCTAGAATTTAGCAATCCTTCATTGTTGGTTTTGACAGCAGGTAAAACAGAGTTTTTTGTAATAGCAAATGATGAAATGATTGGAAAAGGAGATCTAGAATCATTTGTACTTCCAGCATTAGGAAGCACTTCAGTGAATGGTATTTTTCTAAGAGATTCCAATGTGGATTCGCAGGTCTCAACAGTAAAAATAAGTGGAGTTACAAAGTATAATGTAATTTTTACATCCATTGATGTACCTTTTGTGTTTTATCCAACAGAAGAACAGGCAAGAGAATTTATACATCCAAATTAGTTTTTTAAAGAATGTTAACTGTTTTTGGTTCAACTGCATTGGATACTATTAGAACTCCAAAAAAAACATTAAAAGATGTTCTAGGTGGAGCTGCAACGTTTGCAGCTATATCCGCAAGTAACTTTGTAAATACTGGATTAATAGCAGTAGTAGGAAAAGCTTGCAGATTTCAAGCCAACAGTTCCTGAAGAATATAGAAAATCACAGTTTGTGTATTTAGCAAATAATGATCCTGATCAAAATTCTACTCTTATCAAAGAATTTGATAAAGTGAAATTTTCAATGTGTGATACTATTGAATTTTGGATATCTACAAAACGAGATTCAGTAATTAAGATGATTAAAGCTGTAGATGCAGTTGTAATAAACGATGAAGAAGCTAAACTACTAACAAAAGAATTCAATTTAGTCAAATGTGCAAAAAAGATGATGGAGTGGGGTGCAAAATATGTAATTATTAAAAAAGGTGAGCATGGATCAATGATGTTTTTTGATGATGTAATATTTCCATCTGTAGGATTTTCATTGGAAGATGTAGTGGATCCCACTGGTGCAGGAGATTCTTTTGCAGGTGCTATGATAGGATATTTAGCTAGTAAAAATTCAATCAATCTATCAGATATTAAAAAGGCTGTAGTCTATGGAAATGTTTTAGGTTCTTTTGCTGTTGAGAAATACGGATTAGATGGATTACTCCAAATTAAAAAAACAGATATTACAAAACGAGTTAAACTATATGAGAAAATGATCCGTTTCTAAAAAGATTTAAGTTTGATTATTTCCGCAGATGAATTGAATACTCATAAGATATGTCTGAAAAAATAGAAGATCGTTTAGAAACTATATTCAAACTACAAAAAGGTCTATCAGAAATGATGAAACTAGATAGATATCCAAAAGATTCTGAAGGACGAATTTCTGCATTATGTACTGCAATTATGCATGAAGCAGTGGAACTGCAAAGAACTACAAATTGGAAGTGGTGGAAAACTCCAATTCCATTTAATGTATCTGAAGCAAGAGAAGAATTAATTGACATATGGCATTTTGTGATTCAGGCATCATTAGAGCTAAAGCTAACTCCAGATGATATTCTTGAGGAATATAAGAAGAAAAATGAAATCAATAGAGAAAGACAGAGAATTGGATACTAGATTACAAATTTTTTAATTATATCAAAATTTGTTTCATTTATTATACTTACAAGATTAATTTTATTTTGAAAATAGTTTATTTCTGATTTAGTTACAGTAAGAAAGGGATCAGGACTAGTTGAATTGATTATTCTTCCATAATTATCAATTCCATTTTTATGTAATTCAAATAAAGAATGACCAGCTTTATGACCTAAAACTTCTTTACCACAGATTATAATGATTTTAATTTTTTTATTTTGATTAACATATTTAATGATAGAATCGATTCCTTTATTTTCAGAAAGTAGTCTTCCAACAATTGAAATATGATTCAAAAGTTCAGAATTTGAAATTTTTTTTAACAAGTCCATACTTGAAAGCGTACAAATTGCTATAGAAGAATCAGTATTTCCTAGGTATGATTCTTCTGGAATTGGCAATATGACCTTACATAATTCTCCAATTACATTTCCAAGGCTATTCATTTAGTATATCACGAAGAGTTTTTGCAATAAATTCAATATTTTTAGTAGTAACTTTAGGATGTATTGGAAGAGACAAAACGTGAGATGACGCCCATTCAGTTACCGGAAGTTTGATTTTTTGTTGGTAAAATGGTGTTTTATGAACTGGAGTTGGATAGTAAGAAGCTGCACCAATTCCTTTAGCATTAAGTTTTTTTAGAATTTTATCTCTTTTTGATGTAGCTATTGTGTAAAGATACCAATTTACATTTTCATAATTGCGTTGATGTGGAAGTATAATATCTAAATCAGAAATTAATTTTGATAAAAAATTTGCATTCTTTTGCCTCGTCTTAAGAAAACCAGGAAGTTTTTTCATTTGTATTGTTGCAATTGCAGCACTAATTTCCGGTAACCTTAGATTTAATCCAAATATTTTAGTATCGTATCCATGAACCATTCCATGATTTCTAATCATCAATAATTTATCTCGTAGTTTTTTATTATTTGTTGCAATAAATCCTCCTTCTCCGGCAGTCATTACTTTTGCAGGATACATACTCCAACAACCTAAATCAAAAAAAGTTCCAGCGTGTTTACCTTTGTAGGTAGAACCTAATGATTGTGCAGCATCTTCTATTATTGGTAAATTATGTTTTTTAGCAATTTCTGAGATTCTATCAATAAAAGATACATTTCCATAAAGATGAACAGGCATAATTGCTTTAGTCTTTTTTGTAATCTTCTTTTGTAGATCATCAGGATCCATAGTATAATTTTCTTTTAGTATATCAACAAAGACAGGTTTAGCCCCAGTAGATACTACAGAATTAGCTGTTGCAACAAATGTAAATGATGGAACGAGTACTTCGTCTCCTTTTTTGATATCCAAAGCATAAAGTGCGGCTTGTAAAGCTGCTGTACCAGAATTTACCGCAACGACATATTTTGATTTTATAAAGAGTGATGCTGATTTTTCAAATGCTTGTACATGTTCTCCTCCTTGATTAGCTGCTGATGTAAGTGTACCATTTTTGAGGATATTAGTCACTGCAGATATTTCGTCTTTACCTACAAATGGAACATTGATTGCAATTTTCAACAGATATTCTCTTTAAAACTAGTCTATAAATCTCATGAAATAGGCATGAATTTTTATATTTCAAAATTAGGAAATTCGCATAATGAATCAACATCATCTTGAACAACATGGATATTTTTTTCTACGATTATTGGATGGTACTGTGTTTCAAGAATAGGATGGAGAAGAACTGCAGGAAATAAAATTGTTGGTTGGAGAATGGCATTGCTGCAGCTAATGTTGTTAGGATTTGCAATTATTACACTGTATGAGGTATTATACAATTTTACGGTCTTGAATGCAAAGATCACTGCAGGTATGATTGAAGATAATGTTCCTAATATTGATATGTTATCAATTGCATATCCTGATCCAGATAGACCATGGAATTTAATTTTTGCAACAAAAGTTTGGCTTGCAGCATTTATCATTAGTGCTCATGCATTTTATCTTAGTACTAAACCAAGAAAAAATTTAGAAGAAGCAATATAGATTAAAAAATATTCATCTAGATGCAAACATTTTTCCTAGTTTTTCTTGATCAGATTTTACTTTACCAAATGCCTTTCTATGAGTAGAATTACAAAATTTTACTGTTTCTGAACGTGGATCTTGCTTTCTTGTTTCCTCTATAATTCTACCACACCAAAAGCAATATTCTTTCTTGATGGTACCAAGTTCCCATCCTAAAAATTTTGAATCATAGTATCCTTTTTCTTTTGGACGTATAGAATTTAGAAAATCTCCATTATCAGATTGAATCCAAATATTTTTTATTTTAGGATGAAATGGTTTATTCCATCGTCTTTTTTTGTCATCCCATTCAATATTATTATCAGTACAAAATTTATAAAATTGCTCCTCAAATTGTTTAGAAACCATGATTTTGTTCATATTTTCGCCTATGAAAGTATTCGCAAAAGATAATCTGTTAAACTAATGATTTTTTGTTCATTTCAAGAATTTTTTAGAATCAAGTGAGTTTTAGTGAAAAAACTGTTTTTCTACTAGATAATACTATACTAAACATGGGATTATTTGGTAATTCTAATGAAACGAAATGTAAAAAGTGTGGAACTGTACTTTCTGATCCAGAAAGACTAAAAAAACATCAAGAAATTGCACACAATAAGAAAAAGGAAAAGTGCAGAGCTTGTGGTACAGAATTTGATTCTTCAGAGGATCTACGAAAGCATAAAAAAAATTGTAAATAACGGCACTTTTAATTATTTTATTTACCAGAAAATACTTTAAATTTTTTTGAATAAATTTATTTTTTACAAACTTAGTTTGTTTACTAATCAACACTTGTGATAGAGATTATCTGTTCCTAATTTGTATATTTTAGAGAGTTTTTCATCTGCCTCTTCTTTACTCATTAAATCTTTTTGTGTAAAAGTTCGAAATTTTTCATTATATTCAATATCATCATGATGTCCAGACATACAAAATAATCTTGATTTATTTTTTCCTCTATATTCTGTAATGATACCTCTTTTAATTAACAGATCAATATAGTTAGTCAGTGTTTGATGTTCAATTTTTGCTTCTATTGATAATTGCATGAAAGAAATCCAGTTTTTATAAGTTGTAAATTTTTCTATTATTCTAATAATTCTTTGTTCTCCTCGCTGCCATTTATCTTCAATCATAATTTTCAGTCAATTCCTATGTTTGTTTTACCAATGAATAATGAAAATAAATTCTAATCACTTAGATAACCTGTTCATGTCTAGGTGAACGTTTTAATGCTTTTTCTATTGCTTCCAAATTTGCAATCTCATTTTTAGAGCTCATTGTTAAGGTTTTAATCATTTCAGAGCCTATCTGTACTGCTTGTTCAGGTAATGTATCTAGAAATTTTTGTAAACCTTTTTTGTAGTTTTCAATGAGTTCTAATCCTTCTTCAAGTGTCATAATAACGATTAGTCACTTGACTATTTCAAATCTTGCAAATTCCAATTAAACTATTATTTCAAATAACTTTATAGACCTACATCTCAGAAGTTGTTTTGATTTGGATATCACTGAAAAAGTTGAATTAATTGAAAGACCTCCTACCGAAGAGATAGTTACACGTGATGAGTTAATTGAATTATTCAAAACGAATTCTTCCCCAAAACATTACATTGGTTTAGAGATTTCGGGATTTTTACATTTAGGGAGTTTAATCAGTACAGGTTTCAAGATTAATGATTTTGTCAAGGCGGGTGTAAAATGTACCGTATTTCTTGCAGATTGGCATACTATGATCAATGATAAACTAGGAGGAGATTGGGAGATGATCTCCAAAGTTTCAAAATATTATCAAGATGCTTTCAAGTTGGTATGCCCTGAGGCAAACATCGTTTTAGGTTCAGATCTTTATCAAGAAAAAACAGAGTATTGGTCTGAACTTGTGAAATTTACTAAACATGTGTCACTAGCAAGAACAATGAGAACACTAACCATTATGGGACGCTCAGAAAATGAAGAAAAGATAGATCTTGCAAAATTATTGTATCCACCAATGCAAGCAGTTGATATTCATTTTTTAGATGTTGACATAGCTCATGCGGGTATGGATCAAAGAAAGATCCATATGCTAGTTAGAGAGATTTTCCCAAAAATGAAATGGAAAGTTCCAGTTGCAGTTCATCACAAATTATTACCAAGTCTTTCAAAACCAACAGACACAAATGACATACAAATTTTAGGAAAAATGAGTAAATCAGATCCAAATTCTGGAGTTTTTATTCATAATTCAGATGATGAAATAAGAACAAAGATCAAAAAAGCATGGTGCGAAGAAACAAATATTCAGAATAATCCATTATTAGAAATTTCAAAACATGTTATCTTTCATGAATTTAATGAAATTAAAGTAGAAAGACCAGAGAAATTTGGTGGAAATATGACATATACAGATTATAAACAATTAGAATCTGATTTCGCTGAGAAAAAATTACATCCAACTGATCTAAAACAAACTGTTGGAGAATATCTAGTTAAGGTGATTTCACCAATTCGTGAAAAGTTGAACCTAAGCGAAGAATTATTTGAAGCAATTAAGAAAAGTCATTAGACTTTGAGATTTGGATTTGTTTGTTCTTCTAAATTATATTTTGATTTGTAGCCTCTAGGATTGATCATTAAATCTTTGTAAGTGTAAGTCGATGAATTTCCAATAATTACTGTACTGATCATTCCTAATTGATCAGAATGATTTGGAAGATTTTCTAAATCTGTCATAACAATTGTTTGTGAATCTCTGAATGCACCTTTTATTATTGCTACAGGGGTTGTAGGTTTTCTATATTTTAAAAGAATTTTTCTTGTATCTACCAATTGATGTATTCTTTTTTTGCTTGCTGGATTATAGATCACAATTACAAAATCTCCTTGCGCAGCAGCTTCAACTCTTTTTGTTATTATTTCCCATGGAACTAATAAATCGCTCATACTTACAACTGCAAAATCTGTCATTAATGGTGAACCAATTATTGATGCGCATGAGTTTAAAGCAGAAACACCTGGAACTATTTCAACTTGTAAACCATCTTTAGGATTCCAATTTGATGCTGCAAGTGTTTCATAGATTAATCCTGCCATTCCATAAATTCCCGGATCACCACTTGAAACAAGCGAGACTATTTTTCCAGATTTTGCTAGATCAATACATTGATGAGCACGTTCAACTTCTTGTGTCATTGCATAACGATGAACTGTTTTACCTTCAATAAGATCTTGCACTAAATTGACATAAGTTTCGTATCCTACTATTGTATCGCTTTCTTCAATTACTTCTTTAGCTCTGAATGTCATATGATCATGATGTCCAGGACCAACACCGACAATGTAGAGCTTACCAGTCAATTTTACAATAAATTTTCTTTCAAGTAATTTATCCGTTTAGTGATTTATTTTTTATTGGAATGGATCTATGAGGGGGCTATTCACTATGTGATGATTATTCATGGGACGGGCTAAACTGACTGAAATTAGATCGTCTGCTTTGAATGAATTAATATCAGATATTGTTTCAAGAATTTTTGCATTTTCTGGATCATTCCATTCTATAATATAGATACGCCACATAGGACTATAATTTTCAGAACCGGGGGTTACTGTAGCTATTCCTGGTTGAAATCCCAGAGATCCTGAACCTTTAATTCCATTTTGGAATTGAAATAGATCAACTGCTGAGGAATTTGTAATTAGATTTTCTGATCTGGGTGAAAATGGCACACCCATCATTTCAGCTGGACCAGAAGGTGTTGCATCAGTTACTATGTAGTATATTGTTTTTCCATCTGGTCCCCATTCACGATGAGCAACAAATGTTACTGTCATCTCATCTTTGTTAATTTCAGTGATTTGACCTCCACCAAATGTCAAATCATCAGTGATTTCTTTATCATCTCTTACTAACATTTGTCCATCAGGCCAGATTATTTGAGGAGCATTGATTACTATGCCAGTTTTATTAAATTCAATTCTTCCATCTTCTTCTGCATTAATAATTTCTTCAGATGATTCAAGAATTTTTGCATTTTGGCCTTTTTTCCATATAACTTCAATGACAGAATTTAGTGCACTATATTCTAATTCTTGAGATGGGGTACTAGAAAAAATTTCTTTTTGATGTCCGTATATTCCATCTCCATTAACTCCATTCTTAAAAACAAATATTTTTTGCAGAGTATCTTCTGGTATTTTTTCAATTGGAGGAGCAGTCTCGACTTTCCAACCTTGTTTTTTAGTAATCATTTCAGCATATTCTTGCTGACTAGAATCTGTAATAATGTAAAAAATTGAATTACCATTATAGAGTCCTTCATGCATTGGAATGGTTGCAGCAACATTTGTTCGAGATAATAGTAGTGATGATTCTTTTTGTACTTTAATTTTTTGCGTAATTATTTCGGTTGGTTGACCTCTAATCCAACCATCAACACTAACGGTTGATGTAAACTCTTTTGAATTAAGAGAGTGTAGTGCCAGAGCAGCTCCTGTAAATTCAAATGAACCAGATTTGGTTTTAAGATCAATTATAGATATTGCATAAATGGTATTTCCATCAATAGTCCATGTTGGTTGCCCTTTTGCATCATTACTATTTATTTCATGTAAAACAACAATCTCTACAGGTTCGCTTGAGGTAAATGTCATTGAACCATCATAAAGAGTGCCTTCATTTGGTGATAGAATTAGTGCTAACTGGTGATTTTCATAGCCTTGGCCTGGATCTTGAGAAGAAATTATTGTTTTCGTAAAATTAATTTTTTTTGTGGAATTTGCATCAACAAAATTATCAGAAATAAGTGAAACCGTAAGAATTCCTATGGTAAAAATACCTAGAATTAAGATGATAACTAATCGATTCAATGAAAATATTTGAAATTGTTCCCCTTAAATTATTTTATTTTTAGTTGATTTTATCAAGTTCAAATGTATCATGTAAAGCCTGAACTGCTACATTAGAATCAGAATCTTTGACTACAAATGCAAGATTGAGTTCAGATGAACCTTGAGTAATCATTGCAACATTGATCTTATTTTTTTCTATTGCTCCAAATACTTTAGATGCAACACCAACTGTACCACGCATGCCTAAGCCAATAAGTGCGATAATTGCAACATCAGTAGTTACTTCAAGTTTTTTGATTATTTTTCCTAAAAGTTCCATTTCTAATGCGTTAACTGCTTTGTCTAGATCAGTGTTTTTTACTACAATAGTGATACTAGACTCAGATGGGTTTTGAGATATCATCATTACATTTATGCCAGCTTTAGCAAGAGTTGCAAAGATTTTTGCAGCGGTCCCAGGAGTGCCAACCATACTGCCTCCACGTATATCGATTAATCCATTATGACGAATACTGCTCACACATTTTACAGTGTTTTTAGTAGATACTGAGGGGGAATCAGTTACTAAGGTCCCCTCGTTTTTTACATTAAAGGAATTTCTTATCTTCATTGGGATTTTTTTTGTTAATAATGGCTCAAATGTGCGTGGATGAATTTGTTTAGCTCCAAACAACGCCATTTCAATTGCTTCGATGTAAGAAACCTCTTTGAGTAATTTGGCATTTTTAACAATTTTTGGATCTGCAGTCATTAATCCATCTACATCACTCATTAACCAAATTTCATCAGTCTTTATGCAAGAACTGATAATTGTTGCTGTATAATCTGAACCTCCTCGACCAAATGTAGTTACATGTCCATGTTGATCTGCTCCTGTAAATCCACCTATTACTGGAATTGTTTTCTTAGAAAATTGTAAATCAATTGTTTTAGAAACTCTTAGTCGTGTAGTATCCATTAGTGGTTTAGATTCTCCAAAATTTGAATCAGTAACAATTCCAACTTCTTTACCAGTTAGGGATATTGATTTTTTACCTATATCATTAATTGCAAAAGAAAGTAATTTTATTGAAAGACGTTCACCAAATGAAATCAAATAGTCCATTGATCTAGGTGTTACTTCTCCTAACAGGACCATACCTTCAATTAATGCAAAAAGTTCTCGAAAATCTGTATCTAATTTTTCTAATAATTTTTTTCTAGTTGTTGATTTTTTGATTGTTTGTTTTGCAAGTTGTTTATGTCTATTGATAATTTTTAATGCCAGTTGTTCAGCTTTGTCTTTGTTTTCTTTTTTTATTGATTGGGATATTTCTATTAGATCATCAGTGGTACCACTAATTGCAGAACAAACTATTACTATTTCGTTATGTTTGGATAATGAATTAACATAGTTTGCAACAGCTTGAATATCTTTAGCGGATGAAATTGATGTTCCGCCATATTTTAGAACTAGTCTCAATTCAAAATACCTGAATCAGTCAATCTTTAAATGCTTTAACTTTCTACTCGTGGAGCCAAATAAAAGTGGATTCTGCCTATGTTTGCTACTTTGAATTCAATTCGTAGAGGTTTTGCACTTGAGAATTCACATGTAATTTGACCTGCGGTTGTACCTACTGCTTTAACTACGGGATTAAGATATTCGAGGCTATACGTGCCAATACTATCCTCTTTTGAAGAGATTTCACCTATTTCATCCGTATCCTTTTCAAGATCAATTACAACTTCGCCTGAATCGCCCTTTCCAGAAAAATCTGCTTTAGAGTCAGATGTATGAATAGTCAGATAATCAGATACAACTTGTACATCGCCTAAAATCTTGTCAAATCTAGAAGATGATAAAGTGATTTTGGAATCATATGGGATTTTTGGTAACGGTGTATCAGTTGCAGAGCTTTCAATTAAACGCATTTTGTATTTTTTATTTTTACCAATTGTTACAAGTAACATGTTTTGTTCAGAAATACTAATTTCTATACTATCTTTTTTATCAGCTCTTTTGATAAGTTTAGAAAATTCATCTATTCGAACTCCAAATTTTATATCACTATCACATTCATATTTTTCAAATGCAGAGTTAGGCCAAGATATATCAATTAAAGCTACATGAGAAGGATCCATTCCTCTAAAAGTAATTCCCTCTGCTGTTGCAACAAAAGTAGCTTCCTCTACAAGTGTGGATATAGCTGAGATGATAGCTTTTAGATCATCTGAACCACTTGTTTTTGCTTCGAAATTCAAACTAATTCTTTTGAGTTTTATGTTCCAGTTAAACGTTATGCGTAATTACGCCAAGTGTATCTACATTTTGAACATCGATAAAATTGAGTTGTAGGTTCATCTGCACTTCTAGTTTGTAACATCCACCAAACTGCTTCATCATTACCACATTTTTCACATTCAATTTTGATTGTAGGTAATGTCTCCACTGTTTCGTTTTCAGCTAATACATTGAATTGTGATTCATGTTCTTGAATTGTCTTCTTTGTTTGATTTGTTTCTTTTCCCTCAACATAATCACATTTTGGGCACTGGAGACCAGAATCGCCTTTTTTTAATTTGACCTCACAACTGGGGCAAAATTTCATCTAATTTACCTTAATTTTAGAATTGAATAATTGTTTAAAGTCATTAGCCATTTTTATTGCTGAATCTGTTGCTTTTTTGATTTCTTGCATTGGTTTAGTATTTGAATTTATTCTCATCCAGCACTCATTAGTAAGAGGATGTTTTACTATAACACCTGCAAAGTCGATATTTGATTCCTTTAGAAGCTCATGTTGAATTATGTATAAAATTCCTATATCAGTTTCCGTGATAGAAAGGCTAATTTCCTTAGGTTCTGAACTGATGACTTGAGCATTCATGTATTCGGAAAAAGCACTTATTGTGGATATAAATCATTATGAGCGGTTAGAATGGTAGAAAGTAAGATTTCAGATATTGGAATGGTAAAAAACAAGGATGAGTACGCATTAAATGACACCATAGAAGTTAATGTCAGTTTTAAAGTGGAAGGAGGACTACGAGATGCGTTCAATGAGGCAAATTGGACTAAGGCATATAACAATAATGATGTATCATTTAAAATGAAATATGGTATAAAATTGATTTCTGGTGGAATTAGGAAAAAAGAAATTGGTAAAACTATTGATACCTATAGAAAGGCAGCAATTTTCTGGACAAGAAACCCCAAATTAGTTAATCCTCATAAAGATAGAAGGATTTGGGTTCAAGTAGCCAAAAACTTTGAGCCATTTATTAGATTATCTGAAGACGAAGTAAGACAGGAATTATTTGATTTTAATGAAAAAATTGTCTTCAAGGCATCAGATTTAGGAAAAGGCAAACACAAGATTGGCGCTGATATCTTTGCTTCTTGGCAAAAACACGATTATACAGAGCCAGGAAATGTTAAAAATAACTCTAAGGAAATTGAGATCACGATCAATTAGGGATATAAGGAACTTTTTGAATTAATCAATATGGCAAAATATGATGGTCTGTTAGGACAACCAATACTTGAAGTTGAAGAACCAGATAAGGAAGGAGGAATTACATTTATCTTTAAAGATAACAGGTTTCTGTTCATTAAAGCAGTTGATGGAAAAATAGATGCCATATCGATTCCAGAATAAGTGAAAATATATGGATAAATTCGAACAGATTAAAATGATAGAACTGGTAAAGGTTGATGATCCTGATTCTGATGGTGGAATAACTCTAGTATTTCAGGAAAATAAAATACTAAAGATTAAAATTGTGGATGGAAAACTGGTATCACAGTTTGTGTAAGTTATTGACTTGTATGTTTTTCATAGAAAGTAATAGCTAATTCTTGTACCTCAGATTGAATTGAACCTGGTCTTTCTTTTCTAATTTTTTTAATTGCATCTTTTGCAGAATATTTTTGATATTTTACTAAGTAGCAAGCTAGTATAGTTCCTGCTCTTCCCATTCCAGCTGCACAGTGAACCATTACAGCCTGATCATTAGAAATTTTTTTATGAATAAAATCAACTGCAATATCTATCTTATCCATATCTGGAGCAGTAAGATCTTGTGTTGGTACATGTAAGTAACCAATATCACTTACCCATTCTTCAGGTAATGCATTTTCAGTCATGGTTACAATGGATGTAACACCTTGTTTTAGAATCCAATCTAGTTCATCAAAACTTGTGGGTATTCCTGAACCTGCAAGTTTATTCTCAATTAGCCACGAGAAATTAGTTGTTTTTTTAGTAATTTTACCATGAACTTTTCTCCAAATGTTTCCAGGCTTGCTCATGGTATGTGTTGTATTTTCCATACTTTTAGGATTACGATAGATGCACCTTATATGGGAAAAACACGTATAGCTATCTGAAATGAATAAAGAGGCAATTCTTTATGAAAAATTACCTAACAAAAAAGTTCGTTGTACTGCTTGTGCAAGATATTGTGAGATGGGTGATGGACAAATTGGATTATGTGGAATACGTGGTAATGAAAATGGAAAATTAGACCTATTTGTATATGGTAAAGTAATAGCAGGACATGTTGATCCGATAGAAAAAAAACCAGTCATTCATTACAATCCTGGATCTAAGGTATTTTCTATTGCCACAACTGGATGTAATTGGCTTTGTAAATATTGTCAGAATTATGATATAAGTCAAAGAAGGAAGATTGAGGGTACAGATATGACTCCTGAACAAGTAGTACAAACTGCATTAGATAATGATGCAGATGGAATTGCATACACATACAATGAACCATCTATATTCATTGAATTTGCAAGAGATTGTGGAGTAATAGCACATCAAAAAAATCTTTACAACGTATTTGTATCAAATGGGTATGATACTCCAGAATCAGTAAAAATGATGGGAGAATTTTTAGATTCTATAACAGTTGATTTCAAAGGTAATGCGGAACCTAATTTCATAAGAAAATTTATTGGAGTTCCTGATCCCCAACCTATTTTTGATACATTGTTAGAAATCCGTGATAAAACAAAAATTCATGTAGAGATAACAGATCTTATTATTCCACAAGTTGGAGATAGCTTAGAATATGCAGAAAAATTATGTAAATTTATTTATGATCAATTTGGTCCAGAAATGCCTATTCATTTTTTGCGTTTTCATCCAGATTATAAAATGATGGAATTTGATTCTACGCCTATTAAAACTCTGGAAAAGCATCACGAAATTGCAAAAAAAATCGGATTAAAGTATGCATATATTGGAAATGTGCCAGGTCATCCTCTAGAGCATACTTACTGTCCTGAATGTAATAACATTGTAATCAATAGACATAGTTTTGACATTCAAGGCTGGAATCTTGATGAGGAAAACAAATGCAAGTTTTGTGGAAATCAGATTCCCATTATTGGCAAGTTATCAAAAAATTATAAAAAAAATAGATTTCATTTTGTTCGTTGAATAGCTATTGCTCTCACTGGAGAACCAGTTGCATCTTTAAGTTTTAATGGTAAAATTACAAAATCAAATTGTTTTGAAGATATTTTATTAAGATTTGACAGATTTTCAACAATTAAGATATTATTTTTTGCAAGTATTTTATGAACACTGAAAGTTTTATCTTTTCCCAAATCTATGCTAGGAGAATCAATTCCAACTAAATTGATCTTTTTTGATATAAGATAGGTAGCAGCTGATTCAGATAGGCCAGGATTATTAATAAAATAAAAATCAGTATTCAGATTTTTTTGCCATTTAGTATGAAAGAATATTGATGAATGTTTTGGGATATTGCCATTTTTTCTTTCAAATAAAACCAAGTCATTTTTGGTAATTGCTTGATTTTTCCCTTTTTTTATTTTTATCAATATACCGTTTCCTAGTAATCTATCAAGAGATATTTGGTGGATTTTTGCTCCATTTTTTACAAAATGATATGGTGCATCAAGATGAGTTCCAGTATGAGAACTAAAAAACAATAATTCAAGATTGTATCCATCTTCATTTAGTGTAGACCAAAGAATGAATTGTGTTTTTGGGGAACCAGGAAAAGTAGGAATCGATTGTGATATGGTCAATGTAAGATCTACTAGTTTCACATCAATGAATTCTGATGGGGATTAATCAGTTTTTGAGATCTATGAAAGGTTAAATAGTGTTTGATGAAAATCTGCAATGTGCCTACAGCATATGTTTTATTGAATTCTGATCTAGGATCTGATGAATCAATAATAGCAGATATCAAACGTATTCTTTCAAACGAGGGAATCGATTATGAGGTTCAAGGAGTTTATGGAGTATATGATATAGTCTTAAAATTATCATCTAAAGATGCTGAAAAATTACGGACAATTATCACAAACAAAGTTAGAAAAATTGGTAAAATACAATCAACATTAACAATGATGGTAATAGAAGAACAAGAAAATTTATAGACTTTTTATTGCATCAATAATTCAAATATTTCGGATTCAGTAACAAATGGACCGGAATCTATTGAATTAGGTTCTATCGAATTATATGAAAAGAGAAAATTTCTAATATATCTTTTGAAACCAAATTCATTATTATATCTGTTAGATACTAAAGTGGTGTTGGATAAAAATCCTGAACAGATTTTAGATACGGATTTAACATATGTAATAAAAGAATTTTCAAACAAAAATCCAAACATAATCTTATGTTCTGAACCTTTTCTTAAAGCTGAATTTCTAAATGAGTTAATTGATTCTATTAACTATCCAGTAATTTTTTTAGATTTTGATTTACTTTATAGTGGTTATATCGTTTCAGAAATGATTAAAAAAAATGACAGAGTGGAGATTCACCGTCCAAGTAAGGCAGACTTGAAAAAAATCATATCTGAAATAGCAAAAAAAATATCAAACGAAAAATTCTTGGTTGTAATTGATTCGTTTAATGGTTTTTACAACATATTTGATGAGAAAGAATCTGGGAGATTCATTAATGCGTCATTAATGTTACTTTCATCTATTGGAATAGAGAATGGCTCTTCCGTGATAATTACTGCCATTACACGAAAAAACGATAATGGTGAATGGATTCTTTCTCCAGGAGGTAGACATATTATTGATTCAAAAAAATCTGGAATATATCATCTTAAAAGAATTGGTAATAGTTTGATGCTTAATTCATTAAATCAGGTTGGAGTTATTGAAAAAATGTTCAAAATTGATCATTCAAATTTTTGAGATATTTTGAAAAAGCGATCAAAATTTTAAACGGTGTTATAAAATCTGAAACGCCGTTATAATTCTCATTTTCTAGGTAAATTATATTAAGATCAAAAGGTAGAAAAATTTTGTTATGCCAGTAGGAATTATTCCAGACATCAGCGAACAAATGTGTATTGGATGCGCACTATGTGTAGAAATCTGTACAACATTAGGACCAGATGTACTTAGAGTAAAACCAGTCGAAGGCTGGAAGAGAGGTAAGGCATTTGTCTTCTACCCAGAAAGATGTATCTCTGATGGAGCATGCATCGGTGTTTGCCCAACAAAGGCAATCTTTTGGATGAGACCAATGGACTTTACTGTTGGACAACCAGTTCCACTCTACAAGAACTCAGTCTTCGTCAAAGGTTGGACCGAATTAATCGATTAGATTAGGTCATCATTTTTAATTTCTTTTTATTATTTTAGATTTTAATGCCTACCGTATTTTGTCTCAGAAATATTTAGTTTCTGGAAAAACTAAATTTGGAAGCCCATCTAACATTTTGATTTTTTGTGGGCTTTGATAAATTGTCTAACATTTCATATGTAATTGTAAATCCATGACCTACCATTGTAGCATCTTTATCATATTCATTCTTGTTAGGCACTAATTCATCTGCTAGATCCTTAATTTTTTTAGTTTTTATATCAAATAATCTAATTTCTTTACCATTTTCAAGTTTGATAATTGCATCATTGCTAAGACTTTGAATTGAGAAATTTTCAAAAAATCTTATCATACCGTCTTTTTTTAATTTAATTATAGTGTCATAGGTAATTTTACTCCCATACAATAAAATTTCTCGTGCATTAATTTGAACATCATCTTCCAGATTAAGAATTATAATAGAATCAGCATCAAGAGAAACTGTATTAATAATATTTTCAGCAATAATTTTTCCTTTTGGTGCTGATATATGAGTTCGTTGTTCTTGAACTTCATAAATTCCAACTCTTCCTTCTGGATCTTCAATTTTGTATTTTCTACCAAAAATATTTCCAACTACAATATTGCCATTATCCACAATTATTCTAGCCCCATTCTCAATTTTGTATTTATTTTCCAATGGATTAATAAATTTGAAATCACCTTTTGTAAGATGAATATTTGTTCTAAATTCTTCAGTCCAAGAGGGACTTGTGATATTTCCTTGCATAATAATAGAACCATCATAAGTTAAACTACCTGCCATAAAATTTCCTTTGATTGAAAGTGTGCCATTAGCTTTTCTTTCAAGTTCAATTTCTCCAAGAGTTTTTGAACCAAACAATCTAGTATCAGTTAAATTTGTTCTAATCAAATTCGCTGCCCATTCTTCAGCTATTTGCATTTCTTTGGATAATTCCTGGCCTAAAATTCGATTTTTTCTCCTGATCGTCTCTTCTGAATCACTTGAATAAACTCTAGATTTTCTAATTTTTTCTAAATCTGTTTCAGGATATTTTTTGCCGATTTTGAGATCTTCGTATGCTTGTTTGATTTTAATGAATTGATCATTTTCGCCTCCTCTATCAGAATGATATCTAAGTGCCAATCGTCTAAACGCATTACGAATTTCTTTCTCAGTTGAGCCTTCAATAATTCCTAATATGTCATAGTTATTTTCTACCATATTTCTCCCAGTTTTCGGTTATTCTTTTCATATTTCCTATACTTTTAGTTTATCACAATGCAAAATGTAAGGATGCTCATTAGTGAGTCCATCAGATCTTTTAAAAATTCAGTAAAACCATCAGTATTGCAGATCACAAAAATCATGATCTGCAATACCCTCAAAATTTAAGAACCCCTTCTTTGTCGTTGAATTATTGACAAAATTTACTGTTATATCTGGAAGTTCATCTAAAGATCTTGCAAAAAAATTGGCAAAAAGATTAGGAGCAAATTTATTAAAATCTCAGTTAAGGGTTTTTCCAGATGGTGAAAGTAAAATTACACTTGAAGGAAAACTTCAAAAAAACAAAATTATTGTCATTCAATCAACATATCCACCTGTAGATGAAAATCTTATTCAGACATTATCAATAATTTCAAAAGCAAAAGAATACGGAACTGAAATAATTGCGGTAATACCATATATGGGATATGCTCGTCAAGACAGAGAATTCTTACCAGGAGAAGTAATAACAATGAAAGTTATTGCTAATTTATTCAAAAGTGTAGGAACATCTAGAATTATTGTTGTCGATATTCATAGTATGATCGGTTTAAAGTATTTTAATATAAAATCAAAGAATGTAACTGCAATTCCAGATCTAGTAAAATATTTTTCAAAACTAAAATTGAAAAATCCTCTAGTTGTTTCTCCAGATCAAGGTGGAAAAGAGAGAGCAAAAGAATTTGCCAAGTTTTTGAACACAGAGTACATATCTCTTGAAAAACAACGTGATCGTAAAACTGGAAAAGTGGAAATTAAAACTACAAATTTTAATGAAGTAATAGGCAGAGATTTGATTTTAGTTGATGATATGATCAGTACAGGTGGAAGTATCATCAAAGCTACAGAATTTCTTAAAAAACAGAAATGTGCACGGGTATTTGTTGCTTGTACACATGCTCTACTTAGAAATGATGCTGAAAAGAAAATTAAAAAAGCAGGAGTTACAAAAATAATTAGTACAAATACAATTCCTGGAAAAACATCTTTGGTTGATGTTTCAGGTACAATTGCA
>JAIOPB010000027.1 GCA_021414105.1 Nitrosarchaeum sp.
ATAGTTATGGGATTTGATAATTTCACATCAGGCAAGGCAAAACTAAGAATGATCACAGGAAATAGATTCAAAATATCAGATCTGAACATTTTGACAAAACTTTTTTCAGAAAAATACACTAAACGCTTTGATGGAAAACTAATCAGAGACAACAAAATGCAGAAGCTGCAAGATTTCATAAATAACGGCCAAATTGAATTAAAAATTGCAATCACAAATTCTGAAGAAATTTCCAATTTATTTTCAGAAAGAATTGGGATATTCAAAGATGAAAATGGAGAAGCTGTTGCATTTACTGGAACATCGTCATCTCTTTCTATTCAAATAAGAGATTTTGAATCAGTAGATGTATTTACTTCATGGAACGATAAATCAAGAGTTCAAAGAAAAATAAAAGATTTTGAAGATCTGTGGGAAAATAAGACAAAATATATCAAAGTTTATGATTTTATGTATGCAGAAAAAAATAATCTTTTAAAATATTCATCAGAATGGGTATTAGGCGTTTAAAGTTGAGATAATTCTTCTAATCCTGTTTTGTTTTCATAAAAATTCATTCTGTTAATTTTATAATAGATTACTTCACCACGCCTTTCAATTACTGCTATTATCGGCTCTTTTCCCATTTGTGTAATTTGCTCAATTTTTTTCTGGAGAGTGCCCATCTTTTCTTGTTGACCTTCATTGAGACCAAAAATTAGAAACTTTGCTCCTTTTTCACCAAATTGTCCTCTTTCATATACTCGAAAATCAGAACCAAATCCAAATCCATCTTTGACGACATATCCTCTAGTTTTCAAATCTCGGTAGATCAAAAATTTTGTGAGAGTTTCAGAGTCAGTTTTTTGACAGATGCCCATTAAATCATCAAAATTAATTTGCTTTTTGCCCTTGCGTAGAATTAATTTGTCAGCATATAGCAAATAAAGAGATTCAAATGACTTTAAGAATAATTTTTCTTTTTCAAGCTCACCGTATCCTTTGAGTTGAAGTTCATGGATCATTTCTTTATCTGAGATGTAGGTTTGATCTGAGACCAATTCGCCTTTCACTAAAGGAGCTTCTTCCATAATGAAGAGAAAGTCAATGGTTTTCCATATAAGTATTGGAGAAGTGGGTTTGTCTAACCGTTAAAATATGGGCATTTTGGTTTGAGGTTATCATGCATGGTGCTAATTATAGAGTAGGAAAAGGACAGCCATTTTGTAGAAAAGAATTCATCAAAGGTAATCCACAGATAAAAATTGCAAAATTCCAAGGAGGAAAAAGAGCAAATTATGATTATTGTATTCAATTACTCACAAACGAAAAAATTCAGATTAGACACATGTCAATAGAATCTTGTAGATTAGCAGCAAATAAAACACTTGAACAGACAGCTGGAGAAACAGGATATTTCTCCAGACTCAGAATTTATCCTCATGTTCTTCTTAGAGAAAATAAAATGGTTGCAACCGCGGGTGCAGATAGAATTTCAGAAGGAATGAGAAGAGCTTGGGGAAAAGCTACTAGTTTAGGTGCCAGAGTAAAGCACGGACAATGTATTATGGAATTTTATGTTAATGCACCACATCTAGAAAAAGCAAAAAAAGCCCTCAAAAGTGCTTGTGTAAAACTACCAGGAACAGCAACAATCAAAGTTATTCCTTGGGAACAAAAAATGTCACCATAAATTTTCTAGATCGGATTTTTTACTTTTAACAAATTCTAAAAATTCTACAAATTCAAATTTTGTGGGTTCTCGGTTTAGAATTCTTTTTGTTTGATAATAAAAGGCGTTGTAGAGTCTTCCAACTACAATTCCAAGTGCAAATGATTTAGAATCATCGATGTTTGAAAGCAATTGAATGAGTTGTCGAATTTCATCTTTGTTTGAAATAGTCTCATGAATTTTTTGCTTAATTTTCTCCATCAGTATTTCATCCATAGTTTATCTTGGATGCAATAGTTAAAAACAGTTTAATATCCAAATTCATCCCTTAGGATTGTTGCAGTTATAGTACAGTTTGGTTAATATTCGAGCTTGCCAAGTTCGTGACCCGGGTTCAAATCCCGGTAACTGCACCATTTATTTTTGATTATTTTGTGCCAACCCACGTTCGATAATCTCTAATGCGTTTTCAGCTTTTTCAGGTCTAGGTAGCTGAATCATAAAGACATTATCTTTTCCATAATGAGATTTTGGTGATGAAAGTGCAAGCATTGAAGTTTTTGCAAGAGATTGAAAAAATGACAGATCCTTGTTTGCGTTGATTAGCAGTTTTTCAACAATTTCGCCTTGAGAAAAGGTTAAAACAATTTCCACAAAAACATGGCCCAATCCATCTTGTAATATGTTAAGATCAGTGTTAATTGCAAGAGATTTCCCAGCAACTTTGGATATTATTTGATCGTATTTTCTTTCATCTAAAATTATACATGGAATATCCTTACCATCAAAATCAAATGTGGTCACACCATCATGGACTTGTTCAGATAATTTTTTGAGTTCATCAGACATTTTTCTTTTCCAACATTGGAACCACTTTATCACTTGCCTTTATCATAAATGGTGAAAGAAATGCAGTGATAATAGAAATCACACCTACTAGTGGGAACAAAAATGCGCTTACTGCCCCAATATCAACTCCAGTTTTTATTATAACAATTGAAAATTCACCTCTGGGGGCAGCTAATGTGAATGCAGAGCGAACAGATTTGTCACGTTTTTGACGGAATAAAAAGTTGCCAAGCAGGTTACCTCCAAACTTCATGCCAATTGCAACTGCAATTAATGCAATAGCTATAAAGATATAATTTTGAAGTTGAGACACATCCATCAGAGCGCCAACTGAGACAAAGAATATGGCCACAAACATGTCTTTAATTGGGCTTGCCAAGAGTTTGGAAACTTCAGACGATTTAGATTCAGCAACTAGTACACCGGCAAGAAAAGCACCTATGGCAACTGACAACCCAACAATATTTGCCAATAATGCATAACCAAAACATACTCCAAGAACACTCAATAACAAAATTTCATGGTGTTCAGATGCAGCAACTCTATCAATTAATGGTGTGATAACTCTTGTTCCAATTGTAAATGTACCTACAATCAAGCCTGTTGCAACAATGACTACAATCAAAATAGATTCTATAGATACAGTTCCAACTAAAGCAATTGATTGTAAAGAGGAAATTAAAATAACAGCAATTACATCTTCTACAATTAATATTCCCAATACAAGAATTGTAGATTCTCTTTTTATTCGTCCCATCTCTTCTAAAATTTTTACAATAACAGCAGTACTAGAAATTGAAAGTGCTGCAGCGATAAATAAAGAATCCATAGAATTCAATCCAAGCGAACTGGCAACATAAAAAATTGCACCTAATGTTGTAAACAGACCAATAGTACCTACACCAATTGCGATTCTTCCAATACTTTTGATTTTTGCATAAGGAAATTCAATCCCAATTACAAAGAGAAGTAAAATAACTCCTATTTCAGAAAACAGATTCAATGCAGACATGTCAGTTAAAATTCCTACTCCTTCCAACATGTCAGAAGGGCGACCTCCTGAAGGAAGAATCCAAGACCAAAGAGGGGACAGAGGCCCTAACAGCATACCTGCAAAAAGATATCCAATGATGAGAGGTTGTTTTATTTTAAAGAATGCAAGAGTTACAATTGCACCAATAATCATGATAAAAGCTAAATCAGTAACAAAGGAAGTGTGAGGAATGTGAGTAATCTGATCAACAAAGCCAGTTGCAATTTGATTCAAAATGGTATGAATTCCAGATGGATCAATCTGAAGTATAGAATTATCCACAGTATCATTTAACAAATTTGTTTAAAAACAATTGCTCACAAATCCAACAATTGAAAATAGATTTTTTAATTTAACATAACTTTTATGTGAATTTATTATGTTTTGAACCTCTTTATGCCTAGTTATCATTAATCTAAATGCAGAATGATGAGTAGGTCAGCTGAAAATAGTGTAGAGAAATGACCTGGGGTATCTGACTGCATAATTGGTAACGTCACAATTACCTAAGCATTAATAGTACGGTACTATACCGTACTACATGATTCAATGTGAATATTGTCCAAGAGGGTTTATCGACACAGCAATTGGACTAGCTGAAAAGACCTTTCATGAGTTACTTCATGAACCAGAAGTTGTCAACAAGTAACTCTTTACAATTTTTATTTTACACCTAACTTTTTTATCATCATATTTTATTATTATTAGATATGGCTACCAAAGAAACAAAGAAAACGCACAAAGTTTCAGATAAAACAAAAAAGGTCATAAAACGTGAACCTACACCGGCTGCAATACTAAAAAAGGTGGCATCAGTATCAGATTCCAGCAAGGCATTACAAAAAGAAATCAAAGTAATGTCAAAGATTTTTGGCGATAATCAAAAAGTCCTCGTTTCTATGAAAGAAATGATTGACACATTAACTTCGACATTAGAAAGCATACAGAAACAATCAAAGCAGATAGATATTCTAGAAGATGACACGCAGAAACTTTATGCAGGACTAAATCATGTAAGAACCCAGTCGAATTTAGTTACAAAAATCAAGGATCAAACAGTAAGACTACAAGACGAAGTAAACAAAATAAATGAATTACAAAAATTATCTCCAAAGACTCAGGAATTATCACGGCAAGTAGAAGACAGCATGAATTCTATGAGAAACAATTCACAAATGATAATAAAAATAGCACAAAGAATTGACGAAGTAAGAGACGATCTTAGAAAAGTATCTGGAAAAACAGATTCATTTTTAGATATTGGTAAAGAGATGGATAATCTAAAAAATAGTGTGGAAGGAATAATTAAAAAAACAGACAGCACTGAAGTGAACTCTCAGGTAATTGCTAGCTTAAATCAAGAACTTGGAAAAATCAAAGACAATGTAAATTCAGCATCAAAACTGAGTTTAGAATTAGGTGCAATTAAAATTGCAATTGATGCGATTGCTGGAAAAGCCTCAAAAATGGATTCTTTAGGAGGCGTCATAGAAGGATTAAAGCAGCAGTTTGCCACAATTGCTGCAAATGTAGATTCTGCAGCATTTGTAGGAGAGGGATTAAAATCAGTCCAAGAGGACTTTTCAAATTTCAAAAAGAATGTTTTTGAGAAAACAGGCAGCATAGAACAAAAAATTTCATCCGTATCAGATATTTTAAAACGACAAGACGCATCCACAATAGAATTTCACAAAAAATCAGATAAAATATTTGAAGAGATGCAAGCAGTCAAAAATGTTACAAACAAGGCAACCAAAGAATCATCAAAAGAGATGATGGCATTGTTAAAGCTATCAGAATATCAATCAAACATACGAATGCATTCAGAATCAAAGTATGGAGATGCAAAAGAGCTTGAGGATATGGCATCACAAACAGCAGAGATTGTGAATTTATTTGACAAATTATCAATAGAAGCAGGAGAGAAGATTCCACTACCACAGGAAGTCAGGCAATGGGCAATCAGCAAAATTTTGGACTGTGCAGACAAATGGGAGATTAGATTTAGCGATATCTTTGCAATTTTGATAAATACAATTGGTAAAGACTTGCTAAAAGAATCAATCAGAATTCAACAGATTAGAGATATTTATGGCATTAGAGCTGTAGATGAAATACGAAACGAGTTGAATATTTCCTAAATGCCGGTTGCTTCATCAAATGCAGTTAGTTGATCTTTCTTTCGTTTTAGAGCCGCAAATATTCCTAAAATTGCAGCTATCCACATCGTACTAAATACAATATTAGATACGCTGACAAACATGTATGGTGTAGCATCCATAATATTTTGACGTATTGCGAAAGCACGTTCTCCAATGTTAGTCATGCCGGTTTGAAATGCAGCATTGTCTTCGGATATTCCAGAAATAGTTTCAGCATTTGCAATCATATTATCAACATCACGTTCTATTCTAAGAAAGCTTGTAGATTCGGTAGGAAATACCCAAACAGGGTTTTTACTTTCAGGTAATTTTTCCATAACAATTGCCAAATCCTGTTTAATTGCCATCAAGTGAGATTTAATTGAAACCGGATCAGCCGAACCAAGTATGCCATCTAAGTTTCCACGTATTCTATCAAGAGGATAAACATCAGTATGATATCCATTGATTGCCATAAATCCTCCAAAAATGATAATTGCGACTACTCCAATCATTGAAAGTTGATATGTTCTTTTTGCCATTTTTTCTATCTTGGTTAAAACAGGAATATTGCCGGATTTAATTCTTTTAAATCTTGTATGAGAGAGGCTCATGTAGGAGATATAAAAAAAGCCAACAGTTTGCAGTCCAATAATAGGTGCAAAAACAGGATTATTGGAAAATATAGAAATCAAAATTCCCATCAGTCCATAGACACCAAAAAAGATCTCAAGCAATGTAGTTTTTGTAAAAGGTAAATTGTATGCTTTATCTCTCCAATTATCTTCTTTGTTAACAATTCCATATTTTGGAGTTCTTAGAAACTCATTTTTCTTTCCAAAAACAGCATCAAACACAGCTACACTGTTATTCACAGACATTCCGGCATTGTAAACAAGTAATGCAGGCAAAATTTTTGCTTTTGATTTCCAAGATTTATGATACATGCTTTGAATTATCACAATGTATGCACCAGGACCCATGGCAAGATATGCAGCAATAGTCAATGCAGGAATAAAACTGACAAGATAAAGATTCATGTTTGAAGCTAAAAGTACAGGTAATGCAAGAAACTGTATCAACATTAATGGGTAAACAATATGACGTGTTAGTTGGACAAATGCTTGAATTTTTGCTTCTACTGAAACTTTACGTTTGATTACAATGTCTGCCAATAATTTAATTGCGCATTGGATAGAACCTTTTGCCCAACGAAATTGTTGCCTTTTAGCTGCATTCATTTGAACAGGAAGTTCAGCATCAACTACAATATCAGGTAAAAAAACACATTTCCATCCTTTCATCTGAGCTCGATAACTTAGATCAAGATCTTCAACAAGTGTAGCAGTGTGCCATCCACCAGCATCTGCTATACAAGCACATTTCCAGATTCCAGCAGTGCCGTTAAAATTCATAAATAAATTAGAATTACTTTTAGCCTTTTGTTCAATTAAAAAATGAAAGTCAAGACTAAGTGCTTGTGCTTGAGTAATTGCAGAATAATTTTCATTGACATGTCCCCAACGGCATTGAACCAATCCAATATTAGATTTGGAAAAGTGAGGAATTGCTCTTTTTAAAAACCAATTTGGCGGAATAAAATCAGCATCAAAAATTGCTACAAACTCCGTATCGGTAGTTTGCATTGCATGTTTCAAAGCACCTGCTTTGTACCCTTTTCTTGTACCACGTCGTATATGATCAATTTGAAATCCTTGTTTTTTGTATTTAACAACAACGTCAGATAAAAGATCCACTGTTTCATCATCAGAATCATCTAAAACCATTATCCTCATCTTTTCTTTTGGATAATCCATCATACACACTGCATCAACTAGTCTCTTTGCAACATACTTTTCATTGTAGATTGGTAATTGAATAGTAA
>JAIOPB010000028.1 GCA_021414105.1 Nitrosarchaeum sp.
TGACTTTTGCCTTTCTGTATCCATGACTAAATTTCTTATCATATAGTTTTGAATATTCATAAGTTTTTGGATCAATAACATCGCTAATAATTACAATTGCAGTTCGTGTTATTTTTTCATCTCTGACTTTTTTTATAATATTATCTAGTGTACCTTTGATAATTTTTTGATCATCCCAGCTTGCCCTATACACTACAGCAACAGGTGTAGATTTTTTGTATCCACCAGCAATTGCTTCTTTTACAATATTAGAAAGTAAATGAACACTAAGATAAAAAATCAAAGTTGCTTTGTGTTTTGCAAGCTCAGAAATTTTTTCTCTCTTTGGTACTTTGGTTCTAGACTCTGCTCTTGTAACAATAATGGTTTGAGTCACACCTGGAAGTGTAAGTTGAATTCCCAGTGCAGCAGCCGAGGCTAAAAATGCAGTGATTCCAGGAACAACTATGGATTCAATTCCATTTTTTTCGAGATTATCTATTTGCTCTTTTATTGCTCCATAAATGGATGGATCACCATCATGTAATCTTACAACTAGCTTGTCACTCTTTGCGTTTTTGTAAAGCAGATCAAATATTTCTTCTCTGACCAAACCAGATGCATCGTGCAGTTCACCTTTTTTGCATAATTTTAGAATGGGGGGTGGAATTAGAGAGCCTGAGTAAACTACAATGTCTGCTTTTTGAATTAGTTTTTTTGCTTTGATTGTAATTAGTTCTGGATCGCCTGGACCGCACCCAACAAAATAAACTCTAGACACGCTTTACCACCAATATTGAAAAGTATTTTGTAGTTAGTGTTCCGTTATTTACTTCCCCTAGTGTGAGTTTTCTAATGATTTCATTTTCTGTTCCAAGATCTTGTCCAATTGCAAAAATAGAATTATCAGGAAAGCCAGATTCTTTTAACAAGTCAATTACTTTATCAAAATATCTACCATCTTTTAAAAAAACCATTGTATCAGAATTTTTTGCAATTTCTTTTACTGTACTCAAATCATAACACGATGGAATTATTGCAACTTTTTCTGCACCTTCTGCAATGCTTATGCCGACTTTGGCTGCAAAAGTAAACATAGAAACAATTCCTGGAATTACGCTGATTTTAATTTCAGGATGATTTAGTTGTATGTCTTTATGCATGTAAATCCAAGTGCTGTACAAATATGGATCACCTATTGTAAGATAAACAACGTTTTTTCCTGTTAAAACTTTTTCAGCCATAATCTTTGCATTTTTTTTCCATGTTGCTTCAAGAATGTCTTTGTCTTTGGTCATTGGAAAGATCAATTTTATTATTTCTTGGTTTTTTGATTTATCAATGAGTGAAGATACAATAGAGAATGCAATGCTTGGCTTATTCTCATCTGCAGTAGGACACATTATGGTATCAGCATTTTGAATTGCCTTGGCAGCCTTTACTGTAAGTAATTCAGGATCGCCAGGACCTACTCCTATTCCGATTAATTCAGGCATGAAAAATAGAGTTTTATTCCCAATTAAAAATCTAGATTAGATTTTTGTTGCAGAAATTATTGTGACTGGATTTCTGGCAAGCATCATGGTACCTGTTGAGGTCTTTCTGCTCTTAGAGATGGTTATTTGTGTAATATCGACTGAATCAAATTGTAATTTCTCAAGGGTTTGCAAGACAGAATATAAAGTCTCAATTAAGATGATTCCGATTACAATTCTTCCTCCAGATTTGAGTTTATTTTGGCATAGCTTGACAATTTCTTCAGTGTCGCCTCCAGTTCCTCCAATAAATATGACATCAGCTTGATCAAGTTCTGGTATTTTTTCTTTTGCATTGCCAAGTATTACAGAAATATTTGTCAATCCAAATTTTGCAATATTTTTTTTTGTTAATTCAATTGCATTAGGGTCATAGTCTATTGCAATTACTTTACCTGATTCTACTTGGATTGCAGCTTCAATTGATATTGAGCCGCTCCCACATCCAATATCATATACTGTGTATCCAGGACAAAGTCTTGCTTTGCTAATTTGAATAACACGTACTTCTTCTTTTGTTATTGGTACGTTCTCAGAACGCTCAAAAGCATCATCTGGAATTCCCGGCGTTTTATAATTCCACATAAACCAAGACCAACATTTGTTATGATATTGGAATAATACCAGTTGAGACAGTACCAGCATGTACTATAGTATATGTTAGAATCCAGACAAACAAGTATAGGAAAATATAACTTCCTATTCCTTGTGTTACAATCTTTTTTCTATCAGATGATGGTAATTGCATCTTCATTGATTTTGCAATAAATATAGTTACGATGAATATAATTATCATAAATACAATTGATGCCCATCTTCTCTCTTCTCCCTGAATGTCTTCAAAGATAAAAGTTGCAAGAGTGCCGGCAATTACTGCAAAACCAACCCTTAACCAAAATAGATTGTCTAATTTTTTGTCTTTTTCACTTTTTTCTTCTTGGCTTATAGGTTCTGAAGTTTCAGAATTATTTGATTCTGTATCTGGAATTTCGTTATTTTCCTCTTTAATTGACTCTTTCTTAGAATCTTTAGGATCCGGTGTAGGTTCAGATTTCTTTTTTTTGAATTTTGCCAAGTAAATTTCTAGGTTGACTCCACTTAGCCTTGTTTAAAATCTTTGGTCATAAAACGAGCATAAAATAGAGTAAGAGTATAATTTCGGATGTAGGATAGATTGTTGTGACTCTTGCAGGAATAGAACTATGTTATTTAGTGAATCAAATTTCAGAGACAGCACAGGACTACTATGTAAGTAACATTTATGGTGTAACAAAAGACAGCATATTATTCAAACTTCATCATACTGAAAAGCCAGATATCTTTATGATGATATCTACGTCTGGTGTCTGGTTAACATCCGTAAAAATTGAGCAGATGGAGCCAAATAGATTACTAAAAAGATTACGAAGTGATCTGTTACGATTGAAACTAAAAAAAATAGAGCAGATCGCATCAGAAAGAATTGCGTACTTTACTTTTGCTGGATTTGATAAAGAATTTGTAATTGTTGGTGAATTTTTTGGTGAAGGAAATATTTTACTTTGTAATAATGAGATGAAGATTCTAGCATTGCAGCATTCTATTGATGTAAGACACAGAAAGCTTGGTGTGGGTTTAGTGTATGAACCACCACCTCTGAATGGTTTAGATGTAATCAAGATAACAGAGTCAGACTTTGAAGAACTAAAGACATCAGATTTAGCTGCAGCAAAATGGCTAGGACGAACATTGGGATTGCCAAAAAAATATGTCGAAGGCATATTTGAAATGTCCAACATTGATCCAAAATGTACAGGAAATACTCTAACATCTGAGCAGATAAAGAAACTCTATGATACGACAAAAACTATTGTTACAAATGTTGTTACAGGCAAACATGAACCAGTAATTATTAGAAATGAAAAACCAGAAATTGTTCCTGTCAGACTAGGAAAATTAGATGACAAATGTACTGTTGTCAATAGCTTCATCGAAGGTTTGGATACTGTTTTTACAGAAAATCTTGTAGAGATAGGCAAATCAATTCAAACTGGTGGCTCTGATAAGAAAATAAAAGAACTTGAAAATCAGCTAGTAGAGCAAGAAAAAGCAATAGAGACAGTAAAAGAAAAATCAAATCACATAACTAATGTTGCAAATTCACTTTTTGGGATGATCTCAAAAGGCATCACATCTATTGAAGATTCAAGGACTCAGGAAATTTTGGCAACTCATAATTCTAAATTGACTAAAGAGAAAGGAATTACACTCATCATAGTTGATGATGAAAAGATAAAGATAAACTCACAATCTTCACTGCAATCAATTGCATCGGTATTATTTAATGAAGCAAAACGAAAATCAGGTGCAATAAAATCAATTGAGCAAATTAGAATTAATACGCAGAAAAAATTAGCAAAGTTACAAAATAAAGCTGAAACAGAAAAAGATTCAGTTTCGTTTGCAGAGATTAGAAAAAAGAATTGGTATGAAAGATATAGATGGTTTTTCACATCAGATGGAATTCTTGCAATAGGTGGC
>JAIOPB010000029.1 GCA_021414105.1 Nitrosarchaeum sp.
CAATTACAAGAAGAGGGAATCAAAATAGTATATCTTGATCCAAAGAGATCAGATTTAAAAAAAACAAAGTTAGAAACGATATACCCATCGCCTGCTGCAAAATATGTAGTAATTGAAAAAGAAGGATCAGCAAAACCAAAGGGGAAAAAAATAGGCAGAAAATTTGAAGTCTTATCCAATACAGATATCGAGGAAATTCTAACTCTAGCAAAAAAAGGATTAGATTTTGTAATAGTAGAAGTAAAAGATTGGAAAATAATTCCACTTGAAAATATAATTGCAAAACTACACAAGATCAATACCAAAATTTTTGCAGTAGCAAAGACACCTGAAGAAGTCAGAAAAATGTTCTCAATCCTAGAAGTAGGAGTTGATGGAGTAATTTTCAATGCAACTTCAATTAACGAGGTCAGAGAAGCCATGACATACTTGGGAACTAGAAGTTTTGACTTGAAACCAGCAAAAATTATTGAGGTTAAAGAAGTAGGAGACGGGGAGCGAGTTTGTGTAGATACAGCATCTATGCTCCATAAAGGAGAAGGAATGCTAATTGGAAGTAGATCAAACTTTTTGTTTCTAGTACACAATGAATCAGTAGGGTCTTCATTTACCTCACCAAGACCATTTAGAGTCAATGCGGGTGCAGTACATTGCTATACGCTTTCTCCAGATGGTACAACTAATTATCTTTCAGAAGTAGAGACAGGATCAGAAGTATTGATAATAAATTCAAAAGGCAACGCAAGAAGAGCTACAGTTGGAAGATCAAAAATAGAACGACGTCCAATGTTGATGATCAAAGCATCAGTTGGTGGAGAAATAGGAGGGATAATTGCACAAGATGCAGAGACCATTCGTTTTGTAAAACCAAATGGGCAATTAGTATCAGTTACACATCTAAAGAAAGGAGACACTGTAATGGTACATGCAAAATCTGCTACAGGAAGACATTTTGGAATGGAAGTATCAGATGAATATATTTTAGAAAAGTAAAATGAAATACAAAACTTGTGTATCAATTGCAGAGAATTCATCACAAAAAATTAAAGAGAATCTAAAAAAGGCGCTAAAAAAATCAGACTATGTAGAGATAAGATTTGATTTTTTAAAAACAGAACAAATACCTAAAACATTAGAAATTATCAAAAAAGATCTAAAAAAAGTGGTGTGTACATTAAGACCAAAATCAGAGGGGGGAAAATTTGAAGGAGGTGAAAAAGAGAGAATAGCGATTTTAAAATTAATTGCAGCGTATGAACCATTTTTACTAGATATTGAATTTAACACAATTAAAAAAAATAAAGAATTGGCAAAATATCTAAAATCAACAAAAACAAAATTACTTGTTTCATGGCATGATTTTAAAAAAACTCCAAAATTTTCTGAATTAAAAAACATGATGAATCAGATGACAAAATTTTCGTATAATGTGAAAATTGTCACTACAGCCAAATCAGTAGATGATTCAACTAGAATACTTCAATTGTACAGTAAAAATGGAAAAAATAATTTAATTGCATTTGCAATGGGCGATAATGGCAGAGTATCAAGAATTTTGTGCCTATATTTGGGCAGCCCATACACGTATGTATCATTAGGAAAACCAGTAGCTCCAGGGCAATTCAGCGTAGATGAAGTAAAGAAAATCATCGGCACGAAGATAGGTTAAATACGAAATTACAAAACAACAACTCCAATACATAATTTTTATAAAATATATTTCGACATACATATGCAATACTCTAGTTGAGAGTTTAAATCAATCATAATAATTTAGAAAATATGTCAAAAACATTTGCGGTGATTGGGGATCCAATTGATCATTCATTATCTCCCAATATTCACAGTGCAGCTTTCAGAGAATTAAATTTAGATTGTTCATATATTGCATATAGAATACAAAAAGGAGAATTAGAAGAAGGAGTAGAATCACTTAAAAAAATCAAAATAGATGGATTTAATGTTACAATTCCACATAAAGTTGAAATGATGAAATATTTGGATAAATTAGATGAATCATGTAGTATCATAGGAGCTGTCAACACCGTTACAAATGATAATGGGGTTTTGAAAGGATACAATACAGATATGGATGGATTTTTAGATCCATTTAAAAAAAGAAATTTGAGTGTGAAAGATTTGAAAGTTTTGTTATTAGGAGCTGGTGGTGCTGCAAGAGCTATTGTTGCAGGATTTGCAAAAGAACATGCACAAAGTATCACTATTGCAAATAGGACTTTGGAAAATGCAAACAACATAGCAAAATTTTCAAATAAAATTGGATTAAATGCAAATACAATAAAGTTAGAAGAAGTTGCCGATACTGCAAAAAATTATGATGTAGTTGTAAATGCAACGTCAATTGGATTAAAAAATGAACCTAGCCCAATTTCATTGGATGGTATTAACTCAAAAACAATTGTATATGATATTGTATACATGCCCATAAACACAGATTTTCTAAAAAAAGCAAAAGAAAAAGGAGCAATTATAATTTATGGTTATGAAATGTTACTTGGTCAAGCAACCAGAGCATTTGAAATATGGCATGGGATGGAAGCACCTTATAATGCCATGAAAAAAGCATTGCTAGGAGGAGTGTAATGGCAAAAGTAAAAGCTACAGTACACGGAGCAATATCACTGGTAAATGCAATTGCAACCCAAAAAGGTGCAACACTAGGCATTGAATTACAAGTAGATGCAATAATTGAAACAAGTTCAGGAAAAGGAATTAGCATTCAATCAGAAAACAAGAATCTAAGTTCAAGGTTAATCAACAAGACAATAGAAAAAATCCTTTCAAAAAAAGAACTAGAAGAAAACAAAATTGAAGTTACCCTGAATTCAGAAATACCAACAGGGTACGGACTAAAAAGCTCCAGTGCAATTTCATCGGCTGTTGCTCTTGCATGTTCTAAAATTTTTAGACCAAAATTAACAGATAAACAAATTTTACTTGCAGGAGTTGAGGCATCAATAGAATCCAAGGTGAGCATAACTGGTGCATATGATGATGCATGTTCATGTTATTATGGAGGATTCAATGTAACAGATAATTTTAAGAGAAATCGTATTAGTTCAGAGAAGGCACCTGCAAATTTAATTGCCGTTATATTTATTCCAAAAAATAGAAAACGTGGGAATTTAAAAAATCTAAAAATTCTTTCCACGATATTTGAAAATGCATGGGAATTAGCGAAAAAAGGAGATTACTGGAATGCGATGAATATGAATGGACTAGCAACAGCTGCGACATTGAATTCTGATCCAAAAATAATCATAAATTTACTGGAAAGAGGTGCATATGGGGCATCTGTTTCAGGAAATGGGCCTGCAATTGCAGCAGTAACAAAAAAGGAAAACGAATCAAATATCAAAAAAGTATTTTCAACATTAGAAGGAAATGTAATAGTGTCTAAAATTAATAATAAAAAGGCAGAAGCTTATGAATTGTAAAGTAGAAAAATCAAAAATATCAGGACACATTACATGTCCAGCAAATAAGAGTTATTCTCACAGAGCAATTTTTCTTGCATCACTTGCAGGAAATAATAGTAAAATAGATAACGTATTGTTTTCTGCAGATACGATTGCAACAATTGAAGCGTGTAGAAATTTTGGAGCAGAAATTGAAGAATCAAACACATCAATTATTGTCAAAAAACCCATAAAAATGGACAAAATTGTGCCTGAAATTGATGCAAAAAACTCAGGTACCACAATCAGAATTGCATCTGGAATTGCAAGTCTATTCACAAAAGAAATCACACTAACGGGAGATTCAAGCCTTCAAAAAAGGCCAATGCGACCATTATTAGATGCACTTGAAAGTATAGGGGCCAAATGTAGTTCAACAAACGGGATGCCTCCTATCAAAATAACTGGAAGAATTTTGGGAGGAGATGTTTCTATTCCAGGAAATTTTTCGAGTCAGTTTATTTCAGCATTGCTAATTTGTTCACCATTAACAGAAAAGGGAATTAATTTAATCATAGAGGGAAATTTGGTTTCAAAACCATATCTTGATGCAACCATTGCAACAATGAGAAATTTTGGAGTTACAGTACAAACATTAATTCCATACAAGAAATACAATATTGTACCTCAAGTGTACAAACCATCCACATTTACAGTTCCGATAGATTTTTCAAGTCTAGCATTGCTTCTTTCAGCATCAGTATTAAATGGTGAAAATATTATAATTCATGGCAAAATGGGAAACTTGCCTCAGGGTGATGAAGTATTCATTGACATCTTAGAACAGTTGGGAGTAAAAGTTTCAATAAAAGATGATCACATAACGATTCAATCACCAGAAAAACTTAATGGTGGACGATTTGATTTAAGTAATTCACCAGACTTGCTTCCACCACTGGCAATTCTAGCATTGAAAACAACTAGTCCTATTGAAGTCATAAATGTAAAACATGCAAGATTAAAAGAGACAGATAGAATTTCAATTTTAGCTAGAGAACTAGTCAAAATTGGAATAAAAGTACAAGAAAAAGAAGATGGGTTAATTTTAGAGTCACCAAAGGAATCAAGAGGAGCAACATTGAATTCTGAAAATGATCATAGGTTATTCATGGCATTTTGCATAGCAGGAATGTATGTAGGCAACTGCATTGTGACAGACCATGAATCAGTGGCAGTATCATATCCAGATTTTATCAATGAGATGAATAAATTGGGTGGAAAAATTCTAGTCCAATAAAAAATCAATTTTAAAAAAATTAATTAAAAGGGGTAAGAGGCGCGACCCTGTATAGGGTGAAAAGCATTCTCCTCACCCGCAACGCTTTTTGCGTAGATAACATGTATTTTTCGCAGGGTCGCGCAAATCATTTGTTAGAATTTGCACGTTTTTGCATATATTGTATATGTTATCATGATATTTAAGAATTATTTATAATTATTACAAGTAATTTCAATAAAAAATATAATTTTTAAATTTAGATAAAATAGCCAGAATAGAGCACAACGCATGAAATGGTTGTGTTTTATGAGAAACCATAACCCAGACAAGAATTTTGAAGGGTTAAACAAAATGTGGAAATAACATCTAATGAAACCAGATGAACATTATGTCATCAAGATAAAATCAATCTTTTCAGAAGTTCATTCAAATCTCTTGTTGAAGTATAATTGCATCTAGATTTCAAAATGAGATAGTATTGTTTAGTTCAAAACCTTCACGTATATGTTTTGATAACATACATCTTGTTTTTATTTGGAAATACTGCAGATAACTTATGGTATCTCTACTTCAACAAGCTTCCATCATACTAATTATCCTTGTAATCGGTTCAATGTCTACAATTGTATTTATCTCATATTTTATCATGAAGGATATTACACTTGAAATTCTTGAAGAACAAATTAGGCTACGTGCACAAAGTAATGCAAAATACTTTGCTTTGTTTTTGGAATTAAGATTACAGCAGTTTGACTTATTGGCATCCAATCCTAAACTTATTGATTACATCAAAGGTGATTCACATATTTTTCCATTTTCATCTCAGGAAATGACCATTCTGAAAGGTTCAGCTAGTATTGAACATGCTTATAATTTTGATACATTATATGAATTTAGAATTATTGATAAAGATCTAAATGTTGTCTATTCTACAAAAAATGAAGAGACAGGACACCCAATCGATATCAATATCATTAAAACTGATTTTACTAATTTTTCACACTTACATTATGAACTAGATTATTACTCTAATGTTCCTGCTATCTATTACACTGTACCTATCCATGATTCAAATTTAGAGATAATTGGGTATTTGAGTGTGATCTTTGGAATTGAGACGACTGAAACAATATTGGCAGATCCTATTGAATTCAATACTGCCGAGTTTTATCTTGTTGATTCAAACAAAAGATTGGTAACTCCATCTAGATTTGAAGGAAATTTACAATTTACTACTATTGTTGATACGATACCCGTTAGAAAATGCTTGGAAGAAAATTTGCCTTATACAGGATACTATGAAGATTACAGGAATATCAGAGTTTATGGCGCATCGGAATGTCTCTCAAAATTCAATCTTATATTATTACACGAAATTGACAAATCAGAGATAGAAGCTCCAATAAATTTTCTGTTAATGTATTCAATTATTGCATCCATTATTATCTCATTTATCTCATTTTCTTTAGCATATTTCTTTTCACATAGAATTGTCAATTCCATAAAGCAATTTGTGGACATATCTAACAAATTATCAACAGGACAGTATCAAGTACAGTTTCCCAATACTAAAATTAAAGAACTGTCTGATCTTGCACATGCAATAAATCAAATGATTCATGCAATAAAACAGAGAGATGTAAAGTCAGAAGAACACAAAAAAATAATTCTAGAACAATTATCTAGGATACAAGAAGTGGATGCACAAAAATCAAATTTTTCTGCGATGATGGCACATGAGTTAAAAACTCCGTTAGTTCCAATAACTGGCTATGCAGAGATGCTACTAGAGGACAATCTACTTGGTACACTCAATCCAGCCCAACAAGATGCAGTTGAAAAATTATATGGAAGTGTTAAGAACTTAGAGGCTTTAATTCATAAAATGTTATATGCTCAACGTTTGGATTTAGGGAACATAAAGTACAACATTGAGAAAATAGATATCTCAAAGTTTATGCAAGAAATTTATGATGAAAATTCTTTCTTAATGAAAGAAAAAATGATTAAATTTGTCAATTCGACAAACACTACTACAGTATTATACTCTGATCCAATTATGATTAAGGAAGTATTTTCAAATCTCATACAAAATTCCGTGGATTTTGTACATGAAAATACTGGATATATCGAAATCAATGCACATGCAACAGAAAAAGGCATTCAGTTTTTTGTTAAGGATAACGGAAATGGTATTCCGAAAGAAAAACAAGGGCAGCTCTTTAAAAAATTCTATCAAATTGATACTTCGATTCGAAGAAAACATGGAGGTACTGGATTGGGACTATCAATATGCAAAAAGATTGTAGATGACTTGGATGGGAAGATTTGGCTTGAAAGTGATTTAAACAAAGGAACAGTGTTCTTTTTTGAAATTACAAATAACACGCATAACACAACAAGTTAATTGATTACATTTAAGATCATATTTAAAAGAAAGAACCACTAGAATATAATATGAACATCTTACTTGTGGATGACAATGTAAAAATTACTGAGATGTTGTCATCTTATCTGACGCTTAAAAGTAATTCATGTATTGTATCTAACGATGGCAGAACTGGGCTGTCTTTGATGGAAAACAAACAGTTTGATGCAGTTGTATTAGATATTGCAATGCCAAATTTTTGCGGATTTGATGTACTTGAAAAACTAAATGAAAAAAAAATAGAACAAAACATCATTGTTCTAACTGCCGCTCCACTAACAAATAAAGAGACAGAATTGCTGAAAGCATATCGTGTAAAACAAGTTCTACAAAAACCTGTGAATCTTAATACACTTATGCATTCAATTTGTACTATGATGTAGATATTGACAAAAAAATATGCCAACTATATCCCAAATGATCAGCACAAGATAAAAGAATTCAAACAAGAAGAAAATATCTTTGAAGAAATAAGTAAAGAATTATTAAATAAATCAGTACTACTTAAACGAAAATATCTTGTAATTGTTTTAATTTCAATTATAATTTCCAGCGTATTTGGAGCTTATGTTTATTATTTTATCTATATTGCCAACCATGATACGGTTCATCTAAGATCAAATTTCTTGATACAAAATCTTCGTGGAGATACAGTTGATACATGGATTGCTTGGCAAAAAACAGATAATGCATTATTTCACATACATGTACAAAATTCACAATATGCTACAAAGGAGAGAACTGATGCAATAATTGATGTGATCATGTCTCAGCAAAAAATTGAACTAGATGATTCTATTATGCATAAAGGTCCGGAAGGAACAAGTTCTGTTTACTATGTTGGATGGTATGGAGCACTGAATAGCATTAAAAATGATACAAAATTTAACATTGTCAAAAATATTCATTTTCATATAGATGATGATGTTCCTACTGGGGATATTGTGATCATACTTACTAATTTATCAAATCCTGATGGATATTCTGCGTATACAAATTCAATTGTTGATGAGGTAAATCATCAAATTCTAAAATCCACAATTACTGTCTACAATATTGATAAAATTAGTCTTGAAGATCTAAAGACTCTTGTACGACATGAATTAGGTCATGGATTTGGCTTAGCGCATTCTACCGCTCCTGAAGATTTGATGGCTCCAACAATCACTACCAATTACCCATACATCTCAGAATGTGATCTTGATGCAATACATCATTTGTATGATGGGGGAGAATCAAGCAAGGTGGTATGTGAGAAATGAAACCTACATGGTTTGATTGTGGATTACTAAGATTATTCAACTCATATGACGCACTTGCATTGTATGACTGTTTTGAAAATCATATGGTGTTTTTATAACCAATAGTAGGTAAATGTTTGTTAGCATGAATGTATTAACAATATCTGTTTTATTATCAATATGTTTTGGCGTACTGAGCTTTGGAAATGCTCTTGGACATGATGATTTTACAGATTATAATTATCAAAAACCCACAATGCACCACGACATGGAGGAGAAAATCATTGATAAATTTTTGTCATGGAATATCGGGGAGATAAATAGCATCCAATTCTCGGATCATCTTACTGTCAACCAAGACTTGGAAAATTCTATACATTTTGACAGAGAATCTGATTTCATGTCATTCAAGCCCCACGAAAATGGCGACAGAACAAAGATTTCAATATTAGTATTTGTTAAACCTCATTTTAATAATGCAAACAACATGACCGTAATTGAACAAAAGAATACGTTTAGGATTACATTAAATGATAACGGTGGTTATCATGCAGAATTTTCAATTTTTGATGGCAATCAATGGATTGACATCTCATCACCTGTCATTTTAAAGGAAAAATGGACACCCATATTTGCAGAGTATGATGGATTTTCAATCAAACTACTTGTCAATGATGTAAGCTTGGTGGAAAAACAACTCGATATTACAAGTCCCATTTTTGGCAGACATCCAAGTTTACTACATTCCGATCATGAAATTGTTTTGGGCGCCTCAAAATCAACAAGCGGCTTTTCTAATTTTTACTCAGGGGATATTGATGAAGTACAATTTTATACAAACAACACATCTGAGTATTCCTTTGGTGGAACGCTAGATACGTTTGAAAATGCATTTGTGCAGTTATCTGATCAGACAGCAATAGAACCAATCAATCAGACAGCAATAGAACCAATCAATCAGACAGCAATAGAACCAATCAATCAGACAGCAATAGAACCAATCAATCAGACAGCAATAGAACCAAT
>JAIOPB010000003.1 GCA_021414105.1 Nitrosarchaeum sp.
TGGAGAAATAAAAATAGGCTCCGAATCATTAGAGTCACAAGACGGTAGAACCAGAAACGTTTCAACAATAGAAATTGAAGTAAAGAGAAACAGTTGATAACTGTACTTTACTTGAAATTTTTTATTTTATTCTCTTTTTGAAAACCCATACTTCTTTTCTAATTTTTGGAACTTGGGTAGTTCTACCAGATCATTGAACTGATCAAAATTTACAACTTTTTGTTTAAACTTTGCAGTTGTTCCTGTTTTCTTTAGTTCTTTTAAGATATTCATCGTTGCAAAAGTGTTGGCAAACAATACTGAAAGCGGATATAAAATTATTTTAAATCCTAATTTATGTAATGTTTCTGCTGAACTAATTGGGGTTGCACCTCCCTCTATCATGTTTGCAACAAGTGGTGCATTGATTGACTTTCCAATTATTTTCATTTCTTCTAATGATCTTGGCGCTTCAATAAATACAGCATCTGCACCAGTTTTTTTATTTTGTATCCCACGTTCTATTGCAGCATCCAATCCCTCGGTTGCCCTTGCATCAGTTCTTGCAACAATTATGAAATTTTTACTTTGTCTTGCATCTACTGCAGCACTTAATTTCTCTGTGTATTCTTCTTGTGTTATGACTTCTTTTCCCTTCATATGTCCACATCTTTTTGGCCATCTTTGATCTTCTAGAAAAATTCCAGAGGCTCCTGCTGATTCTAATTCTCTAACTAATTTCCAAACACTTAACGCATTACCATAACCCGTATCTGAATCAACTATTACTGGCACTGAAACCGCGCGACAAATTCTTCTTGCATTATCTAGAGTTTCTGTTGCTCCAATAAATCCATAGTCTGGCATTCCAAATAATGTAGCTGAAGTTCCATATCCTGTTTGAAACATGGCTTCAAATCCCACTTTTTCCGCAATTTTTGCACCTATTGCGTCATAGACTCCTGGAATGACAAGAGGTTTATCTGCCTTTAACATGGTTTTCAAATTTTTCATGGCTTTACTTTTACAATGAATTATTTATGATTTTAAAAATAACTAAATAAAGACAAAAAATCTATTCTATCTTGATTTCTTTTCCTTTTTTAGTTGTTTTATTCTCATCTATTTTTTTTAGTTCTGACTCTAAGAATTTTCTATACCTTTGAGTTTCTTCATTTGTCATATTGGCAAAATTAGAGTTAAGAATTGAACCTATTGTAGACATCTTTTCTAACAGATCCATTGCAACAAATCTCCCAACATTGCCTAATCTGAAAAGAACGTCTAATTGTTTTCTAACAATGTCATTAATTTTGTCAACATCTTCTGCAGTTTCCATTCCTTTTTTTGTAAGTTGATATTTTCCATCCTTGCTTTCTTCAATTAGACCTTCATCAAGTAGTCTTCCCAATAACGGGTAGATCAAACCAGGCGAAGGTTTCCATATGCCGTTACTTTGCTCAACTGCATAATCTATGATCTCTTTTCCAGTATGTGCTTTCTTTTTTAGTAGTTCTAAGATGAAATATCTTGAAAATCCTCTTGGTATTGAACTTCCAACTCTCTGAAACCACTCTGAAATCATAACTACTAATATCGCTAGCGATATATAATAATTTTTTCCAATTATACGCCTCATTACTACATATTTAACCCGCTTTCTAGGTAGTCAGGCTGACAAATGGTCGAATCTATCGAATTTGATTTGATAATATGTGGTTCTGGATTGGCTGGCCTAAGAGCCGCAATAGAGGCTGCTAGAAAGAATCCAAAAATCAAGATTGGAATAGTTTCAAAACTTCAAGTTATGCGTTCACATTCTGTATCTGCAGAAGGTGGAACAGCCGCTGTTCTTTTTGAAGATGAAGGTGACACTGTTGAATCTCATATTTATGATACTGTGAAAGGAAGCGATTTTCTTGCTGACCAAGATGTTGCTGAAAGACTTTGTGTGGAGATGCCAAAAGAAATTTACCAAATGGATCATTGGGGAATGCCTTGGTCTAGAAGAAAAGATGGAAGAATAGGACAAAGAAATTTTGGAGGTTATAGTTTTCCAAGAGCAACTTATGCATCTGATAAAGTAGGTTTCTTTTTAATGCAAACTTTGTATGACACTTGTCAAAAATATGAAAATATAGAATACCTCAATGAATGGTTTGCAACATCTATTATTCATGACGGAAGACGATTTATGGGAATTACTGCAATTGAACTTTCATCTGGAAATTTTTATTCCATTAAAGGAAAGGCTTTGATTATTGCAACTGGTGGAGCTGGAAGACTGTATAGTTTTTCAACTTATGCATTATCTTCAACTCCTGATGGTTTGGATATGGCATTACGTGCAGGTATGGCGCTAAAAGATATGGAGTTTGTACAATTTCATCCAACTGGAATTTTGCCTTCTGGAATATTGATCACTGAAGGTGCTAGGGGAGAAGGAGGTTATCTTCTAAATAACAAAGGTGAGAGATTTATGAAAAAATATGCTGCTGAAAAAATGGAGCTAGCTCCGCGTGATATTGTTTCAAGATCTATGATGACAGAAATGAGTGAAGGTCGTGGATTTCAACATGAAACAGGTGTTGATTGTATGAAACTTGATTTGAGACATCTTGGTGATGAAAAAATTAAAGAAAAATTAGGTGGCATTAGAGAAATCTCTATTAAATTTTCTGGATTAGATCCTTCTCAAGAACTTCTGGATGTGAGACCAGTAGCACATTATATGATGGGTGGGATTCATACTGATGTTGATGGAGCCACAGAACTACAGGGTGTCTGGGCTGCAGGCGAAGCAGCATGCAATAGTGTTCATGGCTCAAATCGACTAGGTGCAAATTCCACTTCTGAGTGTCTAGTTTGGGGAAAAATTACTGGTAATCTGGTAGTTGACTATATTGAAAAAGATATTCCGCCAACTCCTTGGCCTCATCATTTAGTTGCAGCGGAGGAAAAGAGAATTTACGATGGAATTTTCCGAGGCAATGGAGATGCTAATCCATATGAGATAAGACAAGAACTAACTGATACCATGAATGATAAAGCATATGTTTTCAGAAATGAAAAAAATATGGTTGAAGGACTAAAGAAAATTCGTCAATTAAAAGTGCAAACCTGGAAACATGTTGATGACCAAGCAAAAGAATACAATACAAACTTTTCAAATGTAATGGAACTTGATTCAATGTTTAGAGTTGCAGAAATAGTTTTGCTTGGAGCTATTAACAGAAAAGAATCGAGAGGTGCACATGCAAGAACTGATTATCCAAAACGCGATGATGCACACTTTTTACATCATACTTTGGCATACTATGATCCAAAAGAACCTATAATGAAAACACATCCTGTAACAATTACCAAATACCAACCAGTGGAGAGAAAATACTAGAAATGGCAAACCAAGATGAAAACAAAGAAGGTATTGGCGGAATGATTAATCCTCGAAGATATGGTATTGAAAGAGTTGCATATTTGTTAATGCGATTAAGTGGATTGGGATTATTGGCATATTTTATAGGTCATATTTACGAAACTAGTTCAATTTTAAAAGGTCAGATTGGATGGAATGAATTTCTTGCAATAACACAAACTAATGCAGGTCATGCTATTTTGGCAATAGTAATTGCAATGTGTGTTTTTCACACTGTCAATGGAATTAGAGTTATGCTTGGACATGGCGGAGTTGGCGTAGGAAAACCTGCAAGACCTGATTATCCATATATTCCAGCATCCCAAAATATTAGGCACAAAATGGGCATTTATTCTGCTATAATACTTGCTGCAATTGCAATGATGTATGGATTGGCGGTAATGTTTGGTGAATAAAATGAGAGAAAGCATTATTATGAAAATACACTATGGAACTGCCTTAGCTGCTATAGCACTTGTAGCAGTTCATATTTTGATGCGTCTTACGCAAGGATTTGCAGAGTCTCTAGAATATGATAGTGTAATTGCAAACTACAAATTCCTACCATATGCTGGCATGCTTGAAATAATCTTGATTTTATTATCTATTCACGGCTTTAATGGATTAAGAGTTATTTTGCTTGAATTAAAGCAAGGTCAAAGATATGAAAAAGCAGTATCATATGGCTGTGTTGCAGCAATGATTACATTAATTGCATATGGTTCACGAACAATAATAATGGTAAATACGGGGATGACATAGATGGCACAAACACCTACTCTAGCAGAAGAAAGCGGCTCAACACCATTTTCTTCCTCACAATCAATTACTCTACGTATTGCAAGATATAATCCCCAACATGATAGTGTCAAGTCATTCATGGAATTTCAAATTCCATATGAAAAATGGACCACTGTATTGGAGGCAATTCTTGAAGTAAAGAAACATTTTGATCATTCTGTTGCAGTTCGTTATTCTTGCAGACAAGCTACATGTGGTTCATGTGGGATGATTATCAACGGCAAACCAAGACTGGCATGCTTTACAAAAATCAGCGAACTAAATTCAAATGTTATAACAGTAGAACCCATGAATAATTTTCCAATTATTCGTGATCTTGCAGTTAAATTTGATAGATTATTTGATACACATCATAAAATAAAACCATACCTTATTCGTAACGATACTGAAATCACAACTAACACAAAAGAATTCTTACAATCCCCAGAAGAATTAGAACAATACATCCAATTTTCTAATTGTATCAAATGTGGATTGTGCAATTCTGCATGTCCTACAATGGCAACTGATTCTTCATTTGTAGGACCTCAAGCATTAGCTCAAGCATATCGATATGTTGCTGATAGTAGAGACAAAGGAAAAGACAATAGACTAAAAATTATTGATGATTCTCACGGTATTTGGAGATGTCATTTTGCAGGTTCATGTAGTCAAGTATGCCCAAAAGGAGTAGATCCCGCTATGGGAATTCAATTATTACGAGGCTATATGTTAGGATTTAGAAGCTAAATCTTCTTTTTTGGATTAGGACTGTTGTTTACCTGATTGTTAATTTGCTCTGCCATAAAGTGATTTGAGACATTTACTTTAACATCATCAATTCCATTTACTTTCAAAAGATTATCGTGAATGTCTTGACATATTTTAAATCCAAAAACTGCAGGACAAAATGGACTAGTTAGATGTAAATCCACTTTTACATTACTGCTATTGATATCAACTTCATCAATTAATTCTAAATCTGTAATTGATGTATTGATTTCAGGATCTACAATTTTTGATAACTCATCAAAAATTTTTACTCGAAGTTGTTTGATATCTAGACTCATGTCGGAAAAAGCGTCTATGCTATATATAACCATTCTAAAACCTTAGGTAATGTATCGTTCACGTCTTGGTACTGATTTGAGTGATATTACTTTAGATTATGTTTCATCAATAAGTGACGATTCTCAAATAGCACTTTATGATATTTTGGGAAGTCAAGCTCACACTATTATGTTATATGAAAACACAATCATTACAAAAAATGATGTAAAAAAAATTCTTTCCGCATTAGAATCTTTGAAAAAGGAAAAATTCAGTACTTCATCTGGTGCAGAAGATATTCATGAATTAATTGAAACTCTTGTAATCAAAAAAGCAGGTATGGCAAGTGGTGGAAAAATGCACACTGCAAGATCACGAAATGATCAAGTTACTTTAGATATTCGAATGAAAATTCGTGATGACATTAACATTATTTGTAATTGCTTACTTGATACAATTGAAGCACTTGTATCTTTGGCAAAAAATCATCAAAAAACAATAATGCCTCTTTATACACATCTACAACAAGCTCAGGCGGGCTTGTTTTCACACTATCTACTGGCTCAGGCAGATGTGTTGTTTAGAGACTTTGATCGTCTTTATACTACATTTAGTCATGTTAATCAAAGTCCTCTGGGAGCAGGACCTGTTGGTGGAACTAGCATTACAATTGATCGACATAGCACTGCAAAGCTGTTGGGCTTTGATGGAATAATTGAGAATTCCCTTGATGCCACAAGTACGCGTGATTTTGTTGCTGAATATGTTGCAATGATAGCAATACTAATGACTAATCTCAGTAGAATTTCTGAAGATTTTGTAATTTGGTCTACCTCTGAATTTTCCTTTATAGAATTAGCTGACGAATTTACATCTCCGTCAAGCGTAATGCCACAAAAGAAAAATCCTGATATCTTGGAATTAACAAGAGGAAAAACTGCAGAGGTAATTGGAAATCTTACTGCAATTCTAACTACCATCAAAGGACTGGCTTCAGGATATGGCCGTGATCTGCAACAAATAAAATCATCTATTTGGTCCACATCCAAAATTTCGATTAGTGCCTTATTGATTTTAAAATCTATTCTTCTTACATTACATGTTAATGAAAAGGAAATGAAAAAGGCTGCCGAATCTAGTTATCTTATTGCACTTGACATTGCAGAGAAATTAGTTCAAAATGGAATTCCATTTCGAACAACTCATAAAATTGCAGGAGAGTTAGTACAGATAGCACACCAGTCCAATAAATCTATGAATAAACTTAGTATGAAAGAAATTTCAAAAATTGCTCAGGAAACAAAAACTAATCCAAAATTGATAATGGAAATTATTCAGTCCACTACAATCACATCGTCTCTAAAGGACAGAAAGTCCTTTGGCTCTTCTGGATATGACGAACAGAAGAGAATGATTGAAGATCGTATACAAAAAATCAACAACTATAGAATCAATGCAACAAAACGAGATAATGATATTTCAAAGGCATTAGATAATCTATCAAACAAAATTACTGAATTGATAAAATAGGAGCGGGTCTAGTGGGATTCGGACCCACGACAACCGGATTAAAAGTCCGGTGCGCTACCTGGCTGCGCCATAGACCCCTGACAAAAATGCTTGACGTGTATAATTTAGTCTTTTACAAAATTTTTTACTCTTACAGAAACTTT
>JAIOPB010000035.1 GCA_021414105.1 Nitrosarchaeum sp.
GATATGTTATTTCTGAGATATTATCTGATTCTGGACCTGAGTGGAGATCATTTTCAAAAGAAGGCGGTACGGATCCAACTAGAACAGGTGCTCCAACATCACTTACAATACATGATAGGGGTCTTGCTACAATCATCAATCCAATAAATCGTGACTCGTCTGGAAAACCACTTACATCTGCTATGAAAAGCACTATTGAAAGACTAAGAACATGGGACAGCAGAAGTAAAGTTCATGCATCTGCAGATAGAAATCTTAGACAGGCATTAAGTGAATTAAACAGACTAAAAGACAAACTTGCACTTTCCGATGCTGTAATGGAAAAGGCAGCATACATTTATCGTAAAGCATTGGAGAAAGGTCTTGTAAGAGGACGTTCAATTTCGGCATTAATTGCATCTGCACTTTATGCTGCATGTAGAGATACAGAAACTCCTAGAACACTAAAAGATGTTTCAGATGCAGGTAATATTAAGAAAAAAGACATTGCTCGTTGTTACCGATTATTACATAGAGAACTAGATCTAAAGATGCCTGTAGTTGATCCAATTCAATGTGTTGCGCGTATTGCAAGTAAGCTTGGAATTACAGAAAAGACAAAACGTTATGCAGTTAAAGTACTCAAAACAGCTCAAGAACATGAAGAATCAGCTGGTAAGGATCCAATGGGCCTTGCAGCAGCTGCATTGTATTTGTCATGTGTGAAAAATGGTGAAAATATGACTCAACGTGATATTGCCGAAGCTGCAAGTGTAACTGAAGTTACAATAAGAAATAGGTACAAGGGTTTAAGATTAGATCAAGATATAGCTCTGTAGGTTAGAAAAATAATTAAAATATGACACAAACCAGACCTTTAATTGCAATAGTAAATGTTGTAGCTTCGGCAACAATAGATCAAAGGTTGGATCTTTTAGATATAACAAAAAAATTTCCAGATGTAGAGTATCATCCAGACCAATTCCCAGGAGCTGTTTTCAGACTTAAAAATCCAAAAACTGCCACGTTACTTTTTAGCTCAGGCAAGATGGTATGCACTGGTGCAAAATCACAAGAATTAGCAGAAACTGCAGTATCCAAAGTAGTGGAGATATTGAGAAAAGGTAAAATAAAAATTAAAAATAATGCAACAGTTACAATACAAAATATCGTCTCATCAATTAATCTTGGAGGTAGAGTTAATTTGGAACAAGCAGCTAGAACGCTTCCTAGGAGCATGTATGAGCCAGAGCAATTTCCAGGATTAATACATAGAATGCTAGATCCTAAAACTGTGATTCTAATTTTTGCATCAGGTAAATTAGTTTGTGTTGGTGCTAAACTTGAAAAAGATATTCATCGCTCTGTTCATCAAATTCATAGCATGCTTGAAGAAAAAAATTTAATGGCTTATGACTAGTATTGTA
>JAIOPB010000030.1 GCA_021414105.1 Nitrosarchaeum sp.
AGCATCGCCTAGATCATGAATAGTTGTCAGTCTTAATTGGACTTGTTCCAATGACATTCTTGCATTGCCGAGCATCTTTGTAACCTTACGAATTTCAGCTAATTCGTTTGACAAAACTCTGCTTGTACTTGTATCATGTTGTTGCATTGCAGTCACGACTCTCTGGAAGAGTTGCGCGTCTCTTTCATGCAGTTTTGTAAGCATAGAGTCCATTTTTGATATCTGGACTTGTAGCTTGTTTACTGCAGTTTGGATTCGTGGTTTTAATGCACCCTGTGGTTTTATTGTTTCACGGAGTTTGTCGGTTACACCTGGTGACTCTTGTCGAGCCCAAGTCTTATCGAAGTTTGGCATGTCAGGTAATTTAGAAATTAGCTCTTAATGGATAGAGTAAATTTAGATAAACTTTAGAGTGAATTTAGCTAACAAACTAAATTCAGGATACAAATTCAACAAATCATGGTAAAGATAGCAGTTTTTGATTCCGGACTAGGCTCCTTGTCAATAATTAACGCAATACAAAAGATCTGCAAGTCAGAGATTACCTATTTTGCAGACCAGAAAAATTTTCCATATGGAAAAAAATCAAAAAAACAACTAGAGATAATCATCAAACAAACAATAAAACTGCTAGAAGAAAAATTTTCCCCAGATGTTATAGTAATGGCATCAAACACTACAAGTTTAATGGTAAAGATTACAAACAAAAAAATAATTGGAGTAAATCTGCCAATAAGAGAAGCTATGATGCTTTCTAAGACAAAAAACATTGCAATATTAGGGACAAAAGCTGCAATTAAAAGTAAAAGCTTATCAAGTTACATAAGAAAATTTAATTTTTCAAAAGACAAAAAAATTCATAAAATAAACTCATCTGCGTTAGTGGATCTTGTTGAATCAAATAAATTCATTACAGATAAAGTGTACTGTAAAAAAATTATTAAAAAAGTTCTTTCTGATGCCTTTTCAGATAAGATAGATGTGGCTACTTTGTCAAGTACGCATTTGTCATTTTTAAAATCATTGTTAAGTACAGAATTTCCCAAGGTAAAGTTTATTGATTCTGCTGATATTGTAGTAAGTAACGTTCTTGAAAACATTAAAAAAAATAAATCAAAGAAAAATACAATTAAGATTTTTACATCTGGGAATGTAAAAAATTTTGAAAAGCACCTACATAAACTTGGAATAAAAAATAAAGTAAGTTTTTTGTCTACTTGACTTTTGCCTTTCTGTATCCATGACTAAATTTCTTATCATATAGTTTTGAATATTCATAAGTTTTTGGATCAATAACATCGCTAATAATTACAATTGCAGTTCGTGTTATTTTT
>JAIOPB010000031.1 GCA_021414105.1 Nitrosarchaeum sp.
AAAGAGAAGGATTACCTCCATTAAAAGGAGCGGAACAAGGAAAAGTCATAACGAGATTTCCACCAGAACCTAATGGATATCCACACATAGGACATGCTAAAGCAGCCATCATTAATGCAGAATATGCAAAGATGTACGGTGGCAAATTTATTTTGAGAATGGATGATACAAATCCAGAAGCTGAAAGAATGGAATACCATGCTGCAATTAAAGTAGGATTGGATTGGCTAGGGATCAAATTTGATATCATAAAAAACACTTCAGATGATATGGAGTTATTTTATAAAAAAGGAATTGAGTTGATCAATTCCGGAAAAGCTTACGTCTGTACTTGTAAGAGAGATGACATAAGCAACAATAGAAAGGAAAGAAAAGCATGCAAATGCAGTAGAGGTGACATTAAACAAAATATTCAAGGTTGGGGAAAAATGTTTGACAAGTTTAAACCAGGGGATGCAATCGTAAGATTTCGCGGAGATATGAAAGCAGATAATGCAGTAATGCGAGACCCAGTATTATTTAGGATAATTGATGAGAAACACTACACATTAGGAAACAAATATCGAGTTTGGCCAAGTTATGATTTTGCCGTAGCAATTGAAGATAGTAATGATGGAGTTACTCATGCATTTCGTTCTAAGGAATTTGAATTAAGAAAAGAGCTAATTGACGCTATTTTAGATGCATTGAATATGCGAAAACCATATCAGGATTTCTTTTCTAGGCTCGAATTCAAAGGAATGCCCATTTCTAAAAGAATCCTCAAGCCATTGATAGAAGAAGGAAAGGTATCATGGTACGATGATCCAAGATTACCTACTTTAGAATCACTCAGAAGAAGAGGTATTAAACCAGAAGCAATAAAAAAATTCATCTTATCTTTAGGATTAACTAAAGCGAATACTCTAGCACCATTTGATGCACTTGAATCATTCAATAGAAAATTTGTTGATGCAGATAGTATTAGATTATTTATGGTGAGCAAACCAAAAAAACTTACAATTAAAAAATTACCATTTTCATTTGTAGAAATTCCAAATCATCCAGTAAAAGATATGGGAAAAAGAAAAATAAATTTAGATGAAAATTTCTATATTTCAGGAGAAGATGCAGAAAACATCAAAGAAGGTACTCAGATTAGATTATTAGGATTGGGAAATGTTGCAATATCAAAGATTAGTGGAGAATTAGAGGGAGAATTCATAAAAGATGGAAACATTACAGATATACAAAAAATTCAATGGGTATCACAAAAAAATGCTCACATAATCAAAATTCTCATTCCAAAGCAATTGTTTATTGATGACGAATTTAATGAAAATAGTTTAGAGGAATTGGAGGTTTATACAGAACCACATTACTTACAATTAAAAGATGGTGAAGAAATTCAATTTGTCCGATTTGGATATTGTAGAAAGGATTCACAGAATCAAGCAATTTTTACACACAAGTGAGTGAGAAAATTATGAAGATAGCGCGATTATTCCATGAAAATAGTGAGACATATGGTTTTGTAAAAGGAGATAAAGTTGCAACAAAAGATGAAATAACTTATCAGACAGGAGTTCCAATTCCACAAAGCATCAAAGATTTTCTTTTTGATGGATGGTATGATGAAATCAAAGAACAATTGGATGCTTTGCCATATGGAGAAAATATTTCAAAATTTAAATTATCAAGTCCAATTCCAAATCCGAATAAGATCATCTGTTTAGCATATAATTATGTGGATCATGCGAAAGAACAAAATCTATTACCACCAGAGGAGCCAGCTATAGTTCTAAAGCCAAGAACTACTCTAACAGGTACAGAATCAGACATAGTTTGTCCTGATTTTGTCACTCAGTTGGATTACGAAGTAGAATTAGCCTTGATAATAGGTAAAAATTGCAAAAATATCAACGAGGAGCAAGCAAAAGAGGCAATATTTGGATACATGATTCTAAATGATGTTTCAGCAAGAGACATTCAATTCAAAGATAAACAGTTCACACGAGGAAAAAGTTTTGATACATTTGCACCATCTGGACCATGGATAACAACGGCAGATGAAATCAAAGACCCACAGAATTTAAAACTGACAACTAAAATCAATGGTGAGATACGACAAAATTCATCCACAAATAATATGTTCATAAAAATACCAGAAATAGTATCCAAATTAAGCAAAGTGATGACCCTTGAAAAAGGAGATATCATTTCAACTGGAACTCCTGCAGGAGTAATGTTAAACAAACCAAACGCAATATTTCTTAAAAATGGAGATAAAATAGAAATGGAGATTGAAAAATTAGGAATTTTAAAAAATACAATAAGATTTGTGAATAAGAATTAGCGCAGAAATTTTTGCATTAGGTTAAATGTGATTTTATGTTCTAGAGTATGTAAAAAAGGTAATTTCTCTTTAGTCAAGATTTGTATTTTTTGATAATTTTTTTCTGCACCATAATTTTGTATATATGAAACAAGATCCAATGTGTTATTTTGAGAACCTGAAAATAAGGTTACAATCAGAGTTTTATCAAAATGTTCTGAATCAGTCATAATTGCAGTTGAAATATCACCAAACTTGCCTGAAAAAATTATTTTATTTTGTTCTGATAATGAAAGTAAAGTTTCTTCATCTAAAACTAACCATCTCCACGATTTTACATAATGAGTTGTAGTAGAGGTTAAAACATTACCAAATTGTATTTTATGATTATTGTTAATCTTGGGAGAAAGAGAATAAAAATTCCAAGTTTGAAATATCCTATAATTGAGATTTTTTGCCATTGAAAGAGAGGATAAATTTTTAGTATCAATAAGCATGAATGAAGATAGTATTTGTTTTTCTTTAGCAAGTAATTCTATATGCCTAACTAGATCTGAAGCAAAACCTTGTCTACGAAAATTTGAGTTAATTCTGATTCCTTCAATCCATACTTGATTTTTAGAGAAAAATGCATGACATGCACCAACAGGATATTGTTTTTCAATAACGAGTAAGTTGCCTTCAGATAACCAATAATCCCAAACATCTTGAATATAATCACCCCATGAAAAAGTATCTTTACAAAAACTCAATACAGAAAATTTATCTGAATTGATTGCATTTCTAATCACTATTGTCCCCATATACGAAAAAATATTAAGAATGATAGACTAAAAACCATAATGGGTAAAATAATAGCTGGAAAAACCACAGATATTACTCCTGGAAAAATGATCAAAGTTTCTGTGGACGGTAAAGAGATAATGGTTGCAAATATTGATGGAGATTATTGTGCCATGGATGATTCTTGTACTCATTCAGGTGCAAGTCTTTCAGAAGGAAAATTAGATGGATGTACAGTAATATGCGGATGGCATAAAGCCGAATTTGATTGTAAAACTGGTAAATTAGTTAAATTTCCTGCTAAAATCAGAGATTTAGCATCATACAATGTTTCTATAGAATCAGACAACGTATTTGTAGAGATGTAACTATATACTTCAAATTTTCAAGAAATGGTGTAAAAAATGATTGATGATAAACAAAACAAAGAAGCAATGAAAGAAGCAATAGAAACACTAAATCAAATTGCTACAAATCATTCAACACCCAAGACAATTAAAAAATCCATTACTGATCTGATAGTAGATTTGAATAATGAGGAATATTCGCTATCGGTCAGAGCTAACAATACAATTAGTTTGTTAGATGATGTAACACAAGATCCCAATATGCCTTCATATGTAAGAACACAATTATGGCAAGCAGTCTCAAAGCTTGAAAGCATAAGAGAATAAATCCCATACTGTTTTAATCCTAATATTGAAAATAGAAGAATACCTAAAATCACTACCAGAAAATATAGTTAGTGGAGAAGATGTCCAATTACCAGATAGGTCATTTAGAGAAATTTTCAATTTTGTAAATTTAGGAAAAAATGATATTTTTTATCATCTTGGATGTGGAGATGGAAGAGGAATTATGCTATCCTTGAAAGAATATAATGTAAAAAAGGCTGTTGGCATAGATAACAATCCAGATAAAATTAAACAAGCAAAAGACATTCTAAATCAAAATAGTCTTTCAGGAGAGTTAATTTGTGAAAATATACAAAATACAGACATTTCTGAGGCGACAGTAATTTTGTTTTGGTTTACTAGTGAAGAAATTATTAATCAAATGATGAATAAATTCAAAGATCTAAAACAGGGTACAAAAATAATCACGATTTGGGGACCATTACCAGATTGCCTTCCTGAAAAAGTAGAATTTCCCTATATAATTAACCAAATTCCTTTCAAGAAAGCAAATAGTTTGCAAGAACAATTGTTAGAAATTTTTGGTGTAAAATGTGTAAATTTTGTAACTGCATGGGAATTTGCAGAGAGATATACAAAAGCAATAAGCACTCCTGAAATTGGAAATGACAGATTTTTAACAATTATTCAGACTTTAGTAATTTGGATTAATGCAAGGAATTTAGGAGTCTCTTGTGGAGAAAAAATTCCTGAATCTATTCAGACATATATAGACATCATGAAAACACATTTCGGTATTGATTTTGAACATCTTTTAAAATAATTTATGTAATCTTTTTATTTTGTGTTAATCACATACAATCATGACAGATAAAATAAACATCAACGTATCTGCAGTAGATTATGATAAAACCAGTAAGGCAATAACACAGCAACTTTTTCTTTTAGAAGAGATGGTTCATAGTCAAGAGAATTTTGTAATGACAGATTCAGAATTTGCATTTGGGTGGCATTTTTTTGTTGTAAGTGTTAACAAAACATTAGTAGAAAAACTCGTTGATCAAATGGGACCAGATTTTAACAGATTGAAAGGAAAGGGCATTGAAAAAAAATTTCTCACATGGCTTACAAATAATTTAGAAGGTAAGACTCCACGATTCAAATTGGCCATTAAAGAAGAGATGGAATCAAGTAAATACGGTATTTTTTAAAAAATTACGTAGGCCCTCGAGGGTAATCGAAACCCTGTCCGGGGATCCACAGTCCCCTATACTAGCCACTGTACTACGAGGGCCACAAGAATAAAAAATTGGGTATCCTGTAATAATCTTTGATTTTAATATGATGAAAATTAGCCTGTAGATTTATTATCAACCAATGAAAATTCTAGTTATGAGATTTTGGTGGGTAGCTATGGCAATAACAATTGGACTCACATGGATTGGCGTCAATTACTTACTACCATGGAAATAATTTAAAATTCAAAATGTCAAATTATTGATTCTAATGAACCGTTAGAATTTTTATCAAAATAACGATCGCTTTAAATTTGTTGGAACAAGTTACCATTCAACTTGAAGAAAGGATTTATCGCTAATCGACTGCATGGTGGAAAAAAACCCACAGGAATAGTGGTAGAAAGAAAGATAGAAACGGTTCAAGGTAAGAAATTTTTATGGACAGATTTACAAAGTCCAGATAGAAGTGATGTTGAAAAATTAGCTGAGAAATATAGTTTCAACACATTAAATATTGAAGACTGTATGACTAAATTTGAGCTTCCAAAATTAGATAGTTATGACGATCATTTCTTTGTAATATTACATTTCCCCCCACTCTTACAACAACCTGGAAGTTCAAGAAATAGTCAGCTTTCCATATTCATAGGGAAGGATTTTCTAGTAACTGTTCATCAAGGAGATTTAAAACCATTAGTAGATTTAGTGAATATTTGTAAAAATGATTTGGATCAACATAGAAAAGAAAGATTACTCGAAAAATCATCAGGATATCTACTTCATGAAATAATAGACATTCTAGTAGATGATCTATTACACATATCAAGAAAAGTAATTGCCAATTTAGATGACCTTGAGGATGAAGTATTTGATGAAACAAAATCAGTTGCAAAAAGTATTGCATTACTTAGAAGAGAAATTAACATAATGAGAAGAATAGCAAATCCATTAAAAAAATTCGTATTAGAAATTGCTAAAAATATTAAGAGATTTTCAGATGAAGAGGATCTTTCATTATATTTTGACGATGTAATTGATCATATTGACAAAGTGATTGAAACTCTAGAAGAATCCAGAGAAACTATGGAGATTTACAAAGATACCGATTTCATGCTCAGTACTGAAAAAACAAACAAAATACTTGCGGCATTAACAATAGTTTTCACACTTTCAATTCCCGGAACAGCTATTGCAACATTTTATGGAATGAACGTAAATTTACCTGGTGGGATTATGGATATTGATAATATTCCAACGCTTTTAGGACCATATACAGTATTCATAGTAATAATTTTAGCAGCATTAATACCAACAGCATTAATGTTTGTTTATTTTAAAAAACTTGGTTGGATTAATTATTAAAAATAATTCAATCCAATGATTTTTCATGCAGACTAATTTCCACTTTAGTTAAATCTAGTTTTAGAATATCACATATTACAATTAACTGAGTTTTTTTCATATTATTACAAATATTAAAGTGAGTATTGATTGCAAAACATCCTTGAATATAAAAGATAAAAAACGATCTTCTAGTTAATCTCTTAATTCAATGCAGGATACATAAAATTACATCAAAAACAGTATTTTGTCATGTATTGAAACTGAAATTCATAAGAAATTAGATTTTTTGAAGTATAAATCGGTATGAAACAAATGATCCTCGCTTTACCATTTCTTTTTGTTTTTCTGGATAATGAGCTTAAATAAATACAAGATACAATAACCACAATTATGGGAAAAATTAGAATTAGAACAGGTAGAGGCACGGGATCAAGAGAAGTTGATGACGGTGGAAAAGATTGGGCCGGAGATGCATACAAAAAAGTGCAAGACGAAAAGAAAAAGCAGGCAGCAAATAGAATGGTTCACACAGGCAGAGGTACTGGTTCAAAAAGATTAGGAGATATGCCAGAGTCGAAACCAAGACCATCAACTGAGGGAATGACCAGAGTTACAGGTAGAGGAACTGGTTCAAGAAAGAGTACAGATAAAGGACAACAATAAAAACCTCAATTTTCATTTTTAAAAATATTATTTTAATCTATAATATGTGAATTTTTATATCAAATTCCTGTTTTCAGTTTTTTCCAATCAGATAGAAAATTGTCTAGCCCAATATCAGTCAGAGGATGTTGTAACATTTTATCTAAAACTGCAGGAGGCAGAGTTACCACATGGGCCCCAATTTTTGCTGCATCAACAACATGTATTGGATGACGAATACTTGCAACAAGAATCTGTGTTTTAAAATCATCTTTATAATTGTCAAATATTTTCTTAATGTCTCTAATCAAATTCATTCCATCTTTACCAATATCATCTAATCTGCCAATAAATGGACTGATGTATTTTGCACCTGATTTGGCTGCAAGTAATGCTTGATTTGGAGAAAAAATCAATGTGACATTTACAGGTATTCCTTCAGATGTTAGATGTTTGCATGCTTTCAAACCATCAGGAGTCATAGGAACTTTTACAACAACGTTTTTACCATATTGACGTAGACGTTTACCTTCTTCAATCATTCCAGAATATTCAGTACTTACAACTTCCAAGCTGACATCACCTTTGATAATTTTTGTGATTTCTTCCATGATGTCTTTTGGATTACCGCCTTCTTTAGACATGAGAGATGGATTTGTTGTAATACCATCTAACAGACCCATGTCATTGAACTTTCTAATTGATTCTAGATTTGCAGTGTCAAGAAAAATTTTCATAATTTTCTACTCCTTATTTCTTTTACTTTTTTTGCCATATTAAAAGATGTTATTCCGTGTTTTTCTAAAAGCAGTGGAATTTCATTGTCTCTAGCAGACTCACCAAACATGTCTTGAGCGCCTATTCGTTTTATTGGAACAGGATATCTTTCAGAAACAGATTCTGCAACTGCAGAACCCATACCTCCTAAGATATTGTGTTCTTCACAAGTAACTATACCCCCAGTTTCTCGTGCTGCTTTTTCCAAGAGTTCAGCATCAATTGGCTTTACAGAAAACATATCTAATACTCTACAGGAAATTCCTTCTTGTTGTAATGATTCAGCTGCTTCAAGGGCCATTCTTACTGTTATGCCACATGCAGCTATAGTACAATCAGAACCATCACGAATTGTAATTCCTTTACCAATTTGGAAATCTTGGGATTCAGAATGAACTATCGGCGTATTAGATCTTGCCATTCGCATGTAAAATGGACCATATTCATTTGCCATCAATCTAGTTAATTTTGAAACTGCAAAAGTATCAGCCGGTATGAATACACGAAAATTTGGAATTACTCGCATAATTGCAATATCCTCAATTTGTTGATGAGAACCACCATCAGGTCCAACAGACAATCCACCGTGAGAGACAACTAATTTTACATTGAGACCTTTTTTGTTTCCAGGAGAAGGGTAAGCAATTCCATTTCTTATTTGATCCACTGCGCGTCCAGGTAGAAATATTGCATAAGTACTAGCAAACGATATTTTTCCAGAAGCTGCAAGACCCGCAGATAGAGAAACTAAATTTGCCTCTGCGATCCCCACATTAAAGAATCTATTTGGGAATACCTTACCAAACCCAGAAGTTTTAAGAGAATCAGTTGTATCTGCACCCAAAACTACTATGTTTGGATTTTCGTGTCCAAGTTCAATTAGCGTTTTTGAATACTCTGAACGCATGTCAGTCATGATTGGAGGATTCAAAGATAACCTGCCTCTTCTGCTATTTTTTTAATCTGTTCTTGTTTTTCGCCAACAACATGTAATCCAATCCATTTCTTTACAAGAGCAGAACCTCCCAACTCATTTGCTTTATCAAGCAAGATTTTTCGTTTTGTTTTAAGAACCTGATTCCTAAAATCCCTTATAGCACTGCGTACATCTTGTTTTCCAATAATTGCGCTACCACCTACAAAAGATCTAGCGCCATCTACAAAACAGGAACTAATATTATCAAGAGTTACACCACCATCAGCTTCAATACAGCCTGAAAAATTGTGCTCATTTAGAATAGTATTCAATCTAATCATTTTTCCATGTGTTTCTTCAATGTATTTTTGACCCGATTTTCCAGGTACAACAGACATTACAATGAGTTGATCAAGTGTAGGTATGAATTTGTAAGACCATCCAGGAAGTTCAGTGTCTGGATTGATTGCAAGACCTACACCAACTTGGCTCTGTTTTAACAAATCATGAATTTCACCAAAGCTTGATTCGTCGCAAACTTCAACATGAACTGTAATTATATCACTCCCTGCTTCAACATAGTTTCGAATATGTTTTACAGGTTCGTTTATCATCAAATGAGAATCAAAGGGAATTACAGTTAAAGATCGTAATTCTTGGATTTTTCTATGATCAAAAGTTTTGGTTGGAACAAATTGTCCATCCATTACATCAAGATGAATATAATCAGCTCTTCCAGATACACAACGTTTTACTTCATTTTCTAGATTTGTCATATCACCTGCAATGATTGAAGGTGCAATCATAAATTGAGAGTCAAGTTCTAAATTAATTATTGGAGATACATCAGAGTCTGGAGCTTTTCCATGCCATTGTGGATTATCTTCCATGTGTTCAACTCCTTTACCTTTAATTGTTCTGGCAATAATTATTGAAGGAATACCTTTTGTGGAATTTGCTTTAGTAATAGCAGCATCAATTTGTTCAATTCTATGTCCATCGATTTCAATTACATTCCAACCAAATGATCTCCATTTATCGCCAGTTTTCCATCTTGATGCATCTTTCCACATTTCAGAAATGTCATCGCCTTCCAATTTTTCATCTAAAGGCATAATTTTTTCAGTGTAAGAATCCTGTTGTATAAAATTTCTATCTAAAAATGCCGTTAGATTATCTACTTTGTATTTTGCAGCAGTCATTGCAGCTTCCCACACTTGTCCTTCATCAGTCTCACCATCACCCATTATAGTATAGATATGGTGATTCTTGCCGTCAGTTTTTGCAGCAAGTGCAACACCTATAGAATAAGACAGTCCAGTCCCTAATGAACCACCACAAAATTCAACTCCTGGACATTTTAGGTCAGGATGCCCCTGTAATTTACTACCAAATTTTCTTAAAGTTTCAAGTTCAGATTCTGGAAAATAGCCTGCAACAGCCATGTTTGAAAACAGTCCAGGTGCGGCATGTCCTTTAGATAAGATTAATCGATCTCGATCATCCCATTGTGGATTTTTAGGATCATATTGCAGGTGTTTGTAAAATAAACATCCTAGAATTTCAGCCATAGAAAAAGAACCGCCTGGATGACCAGAACCGGCACTATTTGTTGCTTTAATCACCAATTTACGGGCTCGTAGAACATTTTTCTTGATTTGATAATAATTAAGTCCCATTTCTCGATTACATTGCTTCATAAATTTAATAAAAATCTACTTCTGCAAAATTTTAATCTGATGGTTACTAAGTGGCATTGTGGATATCAAAGAAAAAGCACCGATAATAGTTTATGATAATCAATGCTATTTGTGTGTGAAATTTGCAAAAATGATTGAATTTCTTACAAGAGGGAATTTAACAATAATTGGACATTATTCAGAGTTTGGCTTAAAACTAAGACAAACAATGTTAGGAGAGTCAGCATTAGAGATGTTTTGGTTAATAGACAAAAAAACAGCATACGGTGGAAGAGCGGCACTTTTACCATTGTTAAGAGCAATGATTACAACAAATGGAAGAAACTCAAACAAAATTAAAATGGATGAGAACTGCGAACAAGAATGTAAAACTGTAAAAGCTGTTTTTGTAAGATCTGCAAGTTTATTTTCAAATAGTAAAAAAATAGAGCTACAATAATCTAAATAGCACATCAAAAATAATATTTCATAATGAAGATTAGATTAGAAAATCTAAATAATTCAAAGAAAACAACAATGCTTTGTGGATTTGTCTTAGAAGATTCAGATAAAGTGTTGGGGTTGAAAAAGATAGAACCTAAAATCATCCCATCAATAAGACAGTCAATAAATGACATAGGTGGAATATTTGGCAAAATAGCGGTCATTCCAACTACAGGTAAAACAGCACAAAGAATACTCTTAGCTGGTTTAGGTAAAAAAGAGAACATTACTAATGACACCATAAGATTTGTTTCAGGTAAAATTGCTCAAAAGGCCAGAGAGTTAAAACTGAAAGAATTTTCCATAATAATACCCTCAAGTTCCCTAATTGAGCCTGTTTTATCAATAACCCAAATAGTGGAAGGATGTAAAATGTCTCTTTACAAATTTGAAAAATATAAATCAAAAAAAGAAAATAATACGCCGGATCTTACAATTTTAGTTTCTAAATCAGAAAAGATTGCAAAAGCAATAAAAATTGCAGAGATTGTTTCTGATGGAGCTATATACACAAAGAGTATTGCCAATCTACCTCCAAACGAATGTACACCTACAACATTAGCAAATTTTGCAAGGATTGTATCAAAAAAGAACAACATGAAATGTAACATCATTTCAAAAAATGATCTCAAAAAGAAAGGATTCGGTGGAATTACTGCTGTGGGACAGGGAAGTAAAAATGAACCTAAACTAATAATTTTAGAACATAGTCATGGTCCTAGAAATGAAAAACCAATTGTACTAGTTGGTAAAGCAGTAACGTTTGACACAGGCGGTATCTCGTTAAAACCTGGAGATAAAATGGATGAAATGAAATTCGATAAGTGTGGTGGATGTACAGTCATTGGAATAATGAAAGCAGTATCAGAATTAAAATTACCAATAAATTTAGTAGGAATTATTCCATCAGTTGAAAATATGCCAAGTGGAGAATCATATAGACCTGGAGACATTATAAAATTATACAATGGAAAAACTGCAGAGATTTTAAATACAGATGCAGAAGGCAGATTGATTTTAGCAGATGCATTATCTTATGGAGAAAAACAATATTCACCAAAGGCAATTATTGATTTTGCAACATTAACTGGAGCATGTATAATTGCATTAGGTACGAACATAGCAGGTATGATTTCAAATAATGACAAACTAACACAGAAGATTATAGAATCATCAAAAAGAACAACAGAAGAGATTTGGCAGCTTCCACTAAATGATGACTATATGGATATGGTAAAATCAGATGTTGCAGATATGAAAAATGTTGGAATTGGAAGAGCTGCAGGTACCATTACTGCCGCAGCATTCTTAAGAAATGCAATTGAAAATACACCTTGGATTCATATCGATATTGCAGGTGTTGCATGGACACAAGTAGCAACAAAAGAAAAACCTTACAATCCAAAAGGCGCTACAGGTTTTGGAGTAAGATTAATTTTGGATTATTTTGTTTCTGTCGGGTTTATCGATATTCGGATTTCTAAAACCATGTTTATCCATCATGTGATTTAGAAATCGTATGTCATCTGAAAACGATTGTCCACAAACAGCACAGTTAGGCATTGAAATCATAGGGTAAATCATAAATTCCATATTAAAAGATTGATTAAAAGAATAATAGAAAATGCCAGCACTGTTGCTTCCCAAGAGCTCTCGCATCTTAGTAGCACAACAGCGACATTAGGTTTGACTTCCAAGTTCGGAATGGGATTGGGTCGCACCCTAACGCTATGGCCGGCTTGAACAATGTTGACAGATTCTTATCTATTAAGGTAACGCCCTATTTTAGATAGTTCAAAAGAGGTATAAAGCAAGGAATAATCGAATTACGACATGACACATAGAGTTGCAGTACTGGACAAAGATCTTTGCCAACCAAAAAAATGTGGTTTAGAGTGCATAAAATATTGCCCAGTCAACAAATCAGGGGCTGATTGCATCATACTTAACGAAGAAACAAAAAAAGCCCAGATAGATGAAGACATTTGTAATGGGTGTGGCATATGTGTCAAAGTTTGTCCCTTTGAAGCAATCACCATTGTTAATTTAGCGTCAGAATTAGCATCAGATAAAATTCATCAGTATGGTCCAAATTCATTTCGATTATACAAATTACCTACGCCAAGAAAAGGAGAAGTTGTAGGATTACTAGGTAGAAACGGAATGGGAAAAAGTACTGTAGTAAACATTCTTGCTGGAAACTTGAAACCAAATTTAGGAAGATATGAAACCCCTCCAGAATGGGATGAAATTTTAAAGTATTATGGTGGAACAGAATTAAAATCTCATTTTGAAAAAATTAAAAATAAACAACTCCGTGCATCAATTAAACCACAACAAGTACATCATGTTGCACAAGCATTTGATGGAACTGGAAAAGAATTAATTGAAAAATATGATGAGCGAGGAGTATCAAGAGAATTAATCAAAGAATTGGGATTAGAAAATTCGATGGAGCAAAATCTTAAAGAACTTAGTGGGGGGGAGCTTCAAAGATTAGCCATAGCATCTGTTGCATCAAAAGATACAGAGTTTTATTTTTTTGATGAGCCATCGTCATACAACGATGTTTTTCAAAGAAAAAGTGTAGCAAGAGTAATTCAAAGTTTAGCTAAAATTGGAAAAAGTGTAATGGTTGTTGAACATGATTTAACATTACTTGATTTTCTTAGTGATTATATCGAAGTGCTTTATGGCGAACCTGCAGCATACGGAATAGTTTCTAGTGTATTATCAACCAAAATTGGAATCAATGTGTTTCTTGATGGTTATCTACCAACTGAAAATGTTAGATTTAGAGACAAGAAATTTTCTTTTGACGTATCTTCTTCATCGACTGATGAATTTCAAGAAGGAAGTGAAATTATGTCATATCCAAAACTGGAGAAAAGATATGCAACATTCGCAGTTACTGTTGAACCAGGCAGAGTAAGAAAAGGTGAAGTATTAGGGATAATGGGTGCAAATGCACTTGGAAAAACAACACTGATGAAGATGATTGCAGGTGTGGAGAAACCTAGTTCGGGAGATATTGATAAAAAAATAAAAATTGCATATAAACCGCAGTATCTTCAAAATGATATTGATGCTGAAGTTATTGCATTATTAGATAAAGCAAATGGCGGTGCAATTGAAGGCAGTCAGGAAGAAGAACAGATACTAGAACCATTGAAAATTAAAAAACTATACAATAAATCAGTAAAGAATCTATCAGGTGGTGAATTACAAAAAGTTTCAGTCGCTGCATGTCTTTTACAAAAAGTAGATCTTTATGCATTAGATGAACCATCTGCATTTTTAGACGTAGAAGATAGAATAACTATTGCAAAATTCTTACAAAAATTTGTTCGATCATTTGGAAAAACAGCTATTGTAATAGATCACGACATACAATTAATGGATCTTATATCTGACTCTATGATAATTTTTGAAGGGGTATCAGGAATATCAGGACATGCAACATCTCCAATGCCGAAAGCAGATGCAATGAATAGATTCCTCAAATCACTTGACATGTCATTTAGAAGAGATGAAAGAAGTTTGAGACCACGTGTAAACAAATTAGAAAGTAGATTAGATAAAGAGCAGAAAAGTTCAGGAAATTTCTATTACAAAAATTGACTCGAATGTTAAAGAGATCATTGGAAAATATACTTACTTCACAAGAAAGCCAAGAACTAATCTCATCTTTTGATCAGATTGGAGATATAATCATAGTTAGAATTCCTGATTCGTTGCTAACAAAGAAGAAACTCATTGGCGAAACTCTTCTAAACGAAGTAAAAATTGCAAAGAGTGTTTTTTATCAAGCTTCTGCTGTTGAGGGAGATTTCCGTACCAGAAATTTAGAGATTCTAGCAGGTGAAGATAGGACAGAAACAGAATACAAAGAATTTGGCTGTAAATTTACAGTGGATGTTGAAAATGCATTTTTTTCACCTAGATTATCTACGGAAAGAGAGAGAATTGCCAATCTAGTTCAAGATGGTGAAATTATAGTCAATATGTTTGCAGGTGTAGGCATGTTTTCAATTATGATTGCAAAAAAGAAGAAATGTACTGTATATAGCATAGATATTAATCCAATTGCATCAAAACTTTGTGAAAAAAATATCACCTCAAATAAGCTTGCAGGAAACATCATCTCAATAAATGGAGATGCATCACAAGTAATTCAAGAACAATTAGAAAATAAATCAGATAGAACTTTAATGCTCCTTCCTGAAAGATCAGATGAATTCTTAGAGTCTGCAATTAATGCAACAAAAAGTGGTGGAATAATTCATTATTATTCTCACATTCATGCAGATAAAAAATCAAATGCAGGAAAACTTTCAGAAGAACACTATTTGCAAGTAACTCCAGTTAAATCAGAAATTTTAGGATCAAAAATAGTCAGAGCTGTAGGTCCTAGATACTATCAAACAGTTGTAGATGTAAAAATTTCAAAATAAATTAATCATCTGATGAAATTGATGCAGATGATGGTTTTGTTGTTGCCATTACATATCCAATCCAAGCTACTACACCAAGTATTCCACCTGCAATCATCAAAATAGATAATTGTAACACAATAGGACTCCATTCAGATAGCATTAACAAATATGCATAAAGAAAGAATGCAGTAATACATAGTGTAAAAATTGTAATCCCCATTCCTTTACGTTTATCCATTGAGCTAAAGTTTGGTGTGAGTTATTTATTGGTTTGAACTAGTTCAATTCAATTGCCATAAGATATGCGTCTTCACCATCACGATAATACGCACTGAGTTTTTGTCTAATAACAAAACCTAGTTTTTCATATAATCGTACGGCATCATTATTACTACATCGTACCTCAAGATAGAATTCATCACATTTTTTTAGTTTAACGCCATTTACAGATTCTTCAACTAGTGCTTTGCCGATGCCTTTTTTTCTATATTCATCAAGAACTGCAATAGATACTACGTGACCTTTTTTTACAAATCCTAATTTTTTGAAATTAGAAAAACCATATTCAGTTTTGCACATTATGTAACCAACGTGTTTTCCTCCAATTTCTGCAACGATGAAAGCCTCCGGAATTTCTGCAAGTAGACTTTCATAGAAATAATCAGAATAGTGTTCAGGAAGTGTTTTCAGATTGATTTCCATGACTGGAATCAGATCGCTTGGTTCTGCACGACGTATGTTACAGTCACCCAATTGTCTGAGAATTACTTGCATGACTAGTATATTTTATTGTCAATATTTAATTTTAAACCACAAAACCATTTAATGGAAAGAAATAGCCGTAAACAGAATGAGCGACCCTACTCAGGAAGACGTGATTTCCTTAGTTAATTCATTGTTTGAAGTAAGTCAGTTTAACAGAGAAATGTATTCTTTGGAGTTTAGGATTAATGATCATAATTTTAAATCAAAATTTGAGGATTTAGCAAGAAAATTAGAAAATATGAACTATGTTTGTAAGCTTGAACAAATGGAAGATGGTAAATATATTATCATTCAAAAATTCACCCCAAAAAAACAAAAGAAATGGTTAAGCGCATCTTGGACGCCACGAATTTTGTTTGCAGTTGTCATTATCTTTGTAATGATTGATGGTTATTATCGTACTACAGGAACAAATTCCATTATAGATATTGGTGAACCATTAGAAATGGCAGGAATCTATACACTTTCACTTTTAGGAATTTTAGGAATTCATGAATTGGGTCATCTAGTTGCAGCTAAGGCTCACAAACTAAAGACAACATGGCCATTTTTCATACCAGGATTACCAGTTATTGGAATTCCAACCTTTGGTGCATTTATTCAATCGCGTGGATTAACAATTAATCGAGAAATTTTATTTGATGTAGCAATAGCAGGGCCAATTGCAGGACTGATAATTGCAATAATAGTTTCAATGTATGGCGCATACACTGCACCGATACTACAAGAAGATGTTGCACAAGGACTTTTTGCAGATTCAAAATTAATGGAATGGAATCAAGGAGAACCATTGCTAATGACTGCAAGTTTAGCGTTGTTTGGGAAAGGTGGAACAGGTCATGAAGTAATAATGACACCAGTTTTATTTGCAGCTTGGATTGGATTTTTAATCACGTTCTTAAATTTATTACCAGCTTGGCAGTTAGACGGAGGGCACATGGCAAGAACTCTACTTGGTGCTAAACGTCACAAATATGCAACAATTGGAAGTATGGCAATTCTTGTTTTGTTAAATTATTGGTTAATGGCAATGTTGATTCTTGTGTTAAGTTCAAAAAATCCTGGTGCAACACCACTTGATGATGTTTCTCCATTATCAAAGAATAGAAAACTGGTATACTTGGGGGTTATAGGATTAGCTGTTTTATGTGCACCAATACCATCAAATTTTTTACCTAATTTCTTACCTTAGTAAAATTCTAGCCCCATCCATTACAACTGCAACTTTCTGTCTAGCACCTTGGGTTTTCAGAATATAATCCAAAGAGGGTTTGATTCCAGACAAGGAAATCATGTTTAATTTTTTTACATAATATTCTGGAAGAATTGAAACCAATCCAATTTGAAAATTCTTTTGTATTTCAGATAAAAATAATAAATCCTCCATTCCAGAAATGTATTTAGTTGGATTTCTAAGTTGATCAAGACTCAATCTACCCTCAACGTATTGCTGAAGTGCATCAGAACCCAAACCAGATTTACACTCTGCGACCAAGATAGCTAAGCCTCCATTTTGTATTGCATTAGCACAATTCCAAAGAGATGAAAGAGATTTTCCAAGATTATCATTACTTGAATCTTTTCCAGTGCTAATTATCATTGATTTGTGGTGACCTATATCTTTGATTGCAAAGGATTCTAAAGTTTTTGTAGATGAAACAGTTTCGGAAGGATGATCTATTGTAAAATCAACAATACCTTGGGAATTTGCTATAATTTCAATTGCCTTAATTTCAAAATTATTGACAAATTTTTTTGCTTCATCAAAACTTTCGGTCAGTTGTCCAGGTGCAGGTAGATTACTCTTTCTTTTTGCATATGCAGAAAGCATTGATTCCTGACCAAACTTTTTGATTAATCTGGTGGAAATGGTTTCATATCCAAATAAACCATCAAATTCCATTTCCCCTACAAAAACAAGATTGGAATTAGAAAGGTCAGTGTTGTCAAATTCATTAATTGAGCTTCCTTCTGGTAGACCAGATTTTACTAGATTCATTATTTTTTTCTCAGCCAAAATTTTAGGAAATGGTAATGACTTTTGTTCACATATTGTAAATAATGATGAGATGATTTTTTGAATGGATTTTGAGTTATGCAAAACTACAAGTTCCATAGGTTTTGTTAAATCAATACTACTCAGTTTTTCATTGATCGCCGTATCTTCCAAGATCTTACCATCAGAATCAATTTTTTGTTCTAGATTCTCTGCCCGAATATCCAAAACAACATCAGTAATACCATAATTTAACCAGATTTCAGGCATGATTAATACACAATACAAACCAAAATAAATCCAGTGTAGTTAATTTAGATATGGAATTTGTAAAAGAGTTTGCAACCTTTTTGCATCAAAAGGGGATAATAAAATTTGGCGATTTTACACTTGCTAGTGGCAAAAAAAGTTCATACTATGTTGATTTGAGACTAGTTCCTAGTTATCCTCATCAATTCAGAACTATGATAAAATATCTGCAAAACAATATTGCAGAAAGTGTAGGATTGAATAGTTTTCATTCTTTAGTATCAGTTCCTACTGGAGGTTTGGTTATTGCATCAGCATTGGCAATTGAAACAGTCAAGCCATTAATCTATGTAAGAAGTAAACCAAAAGACTATGGAACTTCAAAATCAGTAGAAGGGCAAATTCATGAAGGAATGAAGGTTGTAATGATAGACGATGTTGCAACAACTGGAGGTTCGGTTGTAAATGCAATAAAATCACTAAAAGAAGCAAACATAACAATAGAAGATGCATATGTGATTGTTAATAGAATGGAGGGTGCAGATGAAGCACTAAAAGAATTAGGAGTTAAATTGCATTCCATCACCAATGTAATGCAAATCACACAAGCATTACACGAACAAAAACTTGTTGACAGTGATACTTTAGAAAAAGTAAGAAATCAAATCAACAAGTAATTTTTGGCAGCTCAGACAAATGCCTTTCAATCATCGTTCAGATATAACTCTGATTCTTCATCGCAGCCAGTAAATTTTGTCTGTGCTCATTTTAAAACTAACGGAAATAATATGGGCCCAAAGGGCTTCGATCCCTTGACTCCCCGGTTATGAGCCGGGTACTCTACCAAGCTGAGTTATGGGCCCTAAGCAGATGGATTTTACCTTCAGTATAAAATGTTATGAGTTTAACAATATGCTTCATAACAACTATCAAGCAACAGATTTTGTGCAGAGATAGATTTGTCTGCAATTTGGATCAAGTTATCTGAATCAGTTGATGTTTTTTCAATAATGTTTTTCCAAGATGCAGCATGACGAATATCAGCTTCTGTATGAAGTTTAAAGTATTCTGTAGCCTCTTCATTAGACATTCCATAGAATTCTGCCAAGCCATCAAGTTTTGTTTGACTAATTTTAGGAATTTCTTTTTCAAAAGCATACATTGCACATGCTCCACCTTCATAGGTATTCATTAATTCTGATAATTCCAAAACAGATTTCCTAGTCTTTTCTAATCCTTCATAGTGAGTTAATTCAGATTCAGAAACTCCCAGCTCTCCTGCAAATTTAATCCATGATTTTATGTGAATTGATTCCTCTTGTTGGTTATCAATTAATTCACCAATAACAGAATGAGGAGCTTTTTCTATAATAGGAGTCATAAATGATGGAACTGCCTTAACGAGTTGAAAGTATTCTTTAGAATAACCAGATAAAGAATCAAGAGTTAATTTTCCATCAGACCACATTTGATAGAATGGGTGTTTTAGTAAACTTCTTTCTTCAATCATTTCATCAATTCGTTTTATTAGATTCATATCACATCTCCCAATTTGCCAATAAAAAATCTTTGTGTGGTTTACAAAAGATTTTATGGACAAATTACCCAATTTTGTTGGGTTCCAGTGGTGTAGACCGGTCAAGCATACTGCCCTTTCAAGGCAGTGATCCCGGGTTCAAAATCTAACGATGAAAATCCCGGCTGGAGCACCAAGATTTAATTACTAATGAGAAAGTTTTTTGAATAGGCCTATATCTTGGACAGGAAAAATATCGAGATTAATCCTTTACTTGAAACATATGGTAAGTATATCGATCAAATCAACCAGGCATTAGATAGAGAATTATCATTATATTCAGAATCAGAATTTATTGAACCGCTAAAATATTCCTTAGAGGGTGGAAAACGAATTAGACCAATTATCTTAGTTTTGGCTGCTGAAAGCGTAGGAAAAATTGATGATAATACATTAGCAGCATCATGCGCTGTAGAATTTTTACATATGGAATCCATCATACATGACGATATTATAGATAATGAAACAATGCGAAGACAAAAAGAACCATTTCATATAAAATATGGATATAACACAAGTGTACTAACAGGAGATTTTGTTTTAGGATTAATTCTTGCAATTTCTTCAAGATTAGACAATGCAAGAATAACAAAGGATTTGGCAACAACAGCAATGCTGATGAGTGAAGGAGAAATGATAGAAAGCAGATTAGAAACCAGTGAAGATGTTACTTTTGATGATTATCTCAAAGTAATTGAATACAAAACTGCTACTGCATTTGAAGTGGCTGCAAGAATAGGTGCAATTATTGCAAATGGTAGTGAAGAAGAAATAGAAGCACTAACAGAATATGGAAAAAATATAGGAATTGCATATCAAATAAGAGATGATTTGTTTGACTGGAAGAATGAAGATAAATTATTTAATTTACTGATCAAGAAAAGTTCTGATCCAAGAGATGTTTTCAATAAAA
>JAIOPB010000046.1 GCA_021414105.1 Nitrosarchaeum sp.
AATTCACGTGTATATTTACTCCAGTCTTGTTCTGGTATGTTTTCTCCTGATGGTGCCCCCCATTGAGATTTTTTTTCAAAATTAGTTTTGTTGCTTGTCTCTGTGAATTTTTGTCTTGTTTTATCCGTATTTTGGTTAAAGTTTTTCTTCAAGTGATTATACGCTTCTGTGATCTTTTTGAATTCATTACCTTCTTTTTCACTAGTGTTTTTATCAGGATGAAACTCAAGGGCTAATTTTCTATATGCTATTTTTATCTCATCAAACGATGATTCTGATTTTACATTCAATGCTTTGAGGGCTTGATATGTATTCACTACTACTAGGAATTTCTCATATGTTAAAAACAATTACATGAGATTTGGCTTTGGTTTATTCTAAAATAATCTCATCTTCTGGTTTCCATGCCGGTTCTACAATGCACAAAAATCGTAAATTTACAGAACCTGTGTTTTCTATGTATTGCTCTGACATTGGTGGAACATAAACTGAATCATCTTTTTTTAATTGGTATGGTTCATCATTTATTCTCAAAACAGCATCACCTTCTAAAATGTAGTAAATCTCTGATGATTGTATCTTGTGTAGTAGGGATTTTTTTCCTGGCTCTAATGTAAATTGCGCTAGGCTGTAATTAATTCCGTTTAGTGTATTGTGTGGATGAAAGTATTGTTTTATCTTTGTTCCTTCGTTTCCTGAAATTGTCTCTACTTCAGAGCTTTTCCTAACTGACATTTTGGAAAATCATATCTTTTTTGTGACATTTGTCTTAAAGTCTGATTCATACCATATTGTTTTGTATTCTGAATTTTTAGATGGTAAAATATTGATTGCAATATGTGAGAATGTCTTTTTGTTTGATGATCCATGTGTATGGAGTGTGTTAGATGAAATATACACAATATCGCCTTCTTTGAGGCTGATTTTTTCAGTTCTTTTGATTTTGAAATTTGTATTATTTGTGCCGTATTTTCTAAATGTTTCAAGACTGCCAATTCCTTTGGTGACTAGTAAAATTTGATTGCCGTTGTGCAAATGCATTTTTGTTTTTGCACCGTTTTCAAAGTAAACGTGGTAGATGTCTTGTTCTTTTGATTTTATTTTAGACGAAATATCTTTCATGTGTACTTTGTTGGTAAACCAATCTGGATTGATCTTTCTTTTGTCTCCTGGTGCATAGATGTTTGATTTTTTCATAGTCATTAATGATGTGTAAAATTTCTTCTGTTGTATTATGTTTTTCTAAATCTGTCTTATGAAATAACTCTAAAGTTTCACTAGTTTTCTGAATTGGTCGTTGTTGTGTAGTCTTTCAAATGTTTTTTCTTCTTTGGCCCACGTCCTAATTGTTTTGGGATTCAAATTGACTGCTTTTTTTAATAACTCTAGTGATTCTGGAAATTCTCCTAACGCTGACTTGCTTCTTGATTTTGCATATATGACATTTACATTGTCTTTGTGGTTTGCAAGTATCTGATTAAAAATTTCTATTGCTTTTTTATGATTTTCCAACTCTGCTAACTCTATTCCTATGTGAAATAATGCATCCATGTGACTTGGATGTTTTTTATGAATATTTTCAAAACAATTCAGCGCTTCTTCATGTTTTTTTAATTTTCCCAAAACGATTCCTTTGTAAAATTGTGCATTTGGTTTTTTAGGTTCTATGCTTATTGCTTTGTCAAGATAATTCAATGCGTTTTCATGATCTTGTAATTTATCAAGCAACACGCCTTTGTTAAAATATGACGGCCCATATTTTGGGTCTGCCTTGATTGCCATATCGTAGCACTCTGATGCACCTTGAATGTTTCCCATTTCTGCCATTGCAATTCCCTTGTTGTTAATCGCAGATGCATCTTTGGAGTTTATCTCTAATAACAAATCAAAACATGTTATTGCATCACTATATTTTTTGATTTGATTTAGTGCCAGTCCTTTATTGTATAATGCTGATGTGTTTTTAGAATCTTGCTTTAGCACTTTGCTAAATAATACGATTGCCCCTTTGGGTTGGTTTTTCTCCATTAGTGACATTGCATGATACATCAAGTCTTCAGAGTCTTCTTTTGAACCAAACAAGCCCATGATTAGTTACAAAATGATATGGGTAATGAAAGTTTAGTTTAACCTTGAATTTCTTTAATTTTATGTTTAGTAAATCTGAGATTGCTGAAAATTCTCAGATGCTATGATCATCTTCTTTATGTCGTCTTTAGTATGTGTATTGGATATGGCACCTAGTTTTCCAGGCAAAAAGAATATCCCGTCTTGTGCAATCATCTTAAAGTGATATTTGTAGAGTAATTTACTATCGCATTTTGCAGCTTGTGCAGAATTTATCACCTCTGTTATTTCCTCTTTTGCAAAATGTGTCATAAATAATGATCCTTGGCCAGTAATGATTACTTTGTCTCCAAATACTTTGCCTAGCTCATATCTTGCAAGTTTTCCCAAAGAATTGATCTTTGGATAGATAATGTTTTTTGATTTTTTTAATTCTGTCAATGTTGCAAATCCAGAAGTCATTGACATGGGGTTTGCAGAAAATGTTCCTCCTCCAATGTATGATCTTTCTGATTTTTTCTTTCCTGTTGTATCTGCATGTTTCATTATTTCTTTTTTGCCACACATTACACCAATTGGCATTCCTCCACCGACAATTTTTCCCAATGTTACAATGTCTGGATCAAGTTTCATGGTAGGATACAAGCATCCAAATCTAAATCTGAATCCTGTTACAATCTCATCTAGTATGAACAGTGATTTATTTTGGTGAGCAAATTCTTGTATTCCTTTTAGGTACTCTGCTGTTGCTGGGATGCATCCTCCGCCGCCTAATACTGGCTCTATAATTATTCCTGCCAAATCACTTGAAACTTTTTTGAGAATCTCAAGTGATTTCTCTAAATCATTAAATGGTATTGATATTATTTTTTCCTCATTTACAACGCCACTGCTTTCTGATTCTGTAAATGGCCAGTTTACACTCTTTAGCAAATCTGTTGTGTACCCGTGCCATCCCCCATCTATCTTTGCAATAATTTTTTTACCAGTTACAGAACGTGCAAGCCTTACTGCATACATTGTAGCTTCAGTACCTGATGTGACGTAACGAATCTTCTCCGCTACTGGAACTGCCTTTGAAATTAAATCCGATAACTTGATGGTTTGCTCATTTACTGTGCCATACATCCAACTTTTTTCAATCTGTTTTTTCAGTGAATCTTTGACTTGTTTTGGACCATGTCCTAAAATTAAACTCCAATGACCCATCCAGTAATCTGTATACTTGTTGTTATCAATGTCCACCAAATTTTTTCCTGATGATGATTTTACAACAAATGGATATGGTTCAAAAAATCGTATATTGTGACTTACCCCATTTACATGAAATCTAGATGATGTCGCAAATAACTTTGCAGATTTTTTTGTCTTTTTTTTGTAATCTAAAATAGCACTCATTTTATTTTTCTATTTACTACAAAATTGAGTGATTATTTAATCGATGATCGCCATTTTTAGCCATGGTTTATATGTATTTGAAAAGTTTGACCTTCTGCATACGTAAAGCAATAGGCGGCGCTTGTGATGAAAGTATGGTAATGCACCATTTTATGATTCATAGGCCTCCATTTACGCATACAAAATGAGGATCTGATCAACTGATCAAATCTGAAATGTGAAGATTATGTGCATCCGTCAATTCCAATATAGTACAATGTGTACTTCAATAATCAAGTAAAAACAGAATCCGGTTGATCCTGCCGGACCTGACTGCTATCGGATTGATACTAAGCCATGCGAGTCATTGTAGCAATACAAGGCAGACGGCTCAGTAACGCGTAGTCAATCTACCCTATGGACGGGAATAACCTCGGGAAACTGAGAATAATGCCCGATAGAACATTATGCCTGGAATGGTTTATGTTCCAAATGATTTATCGCCATAGGATGGGACTGCGGCCTATCAGTTTGTTGGTGAGGTAATGGCCCACCAAGACTATTACAGGTACGGGCTCTGAGAGGAGT
>JAIOPB010000001.1 GCA_021414105.1 Nitrosarchaeum sp.
CATGTTAAGTGTTTTTTTATTATAAAAGATAATCTTTTCTTAGTTCAAAAATCTATATCGCGCATGTTCAACACCATAATCCCAGACTGTTTTTCCATGCCACATACCAACTAATTCAAATTTTTTGGAATTCACTTCTACGTTTATGGATTCATGTAAAACCGCAAGAGTAATTAAAAAACGCGCGACTTGTTGTAGATTACCTTTTCTTAATTTGTTTTGCCAATCGGTCATTCTTGAAACATAGATTGTTGGTATTCCCTCAGCTATAGCAGACAATGAATTTACTAAATCTGTTGTGATGAAAACATATTCATCAAATTTTGCAATAGAAACTCCAGTTAATTTTTCTGTAAGTGTAAGTTTTGGAATTTTTTTTGCATTACTTATTTCTCTTCGTATCCATGAATCGGTACGTCCACTTCCACTAATTTTTGTAAATCCCGTAAGAGTTTCAATGTCAAGATCTTGTAATGTTGTTGCACCCTTATCTTTCAAGTGTAGTAATTCACTGTAGCCCTGAAACATCAATCTTTTTTCAATGTCATTTTTAGTATCGTTGGTTTTTCTTTCTAATTCAAGAATTGAAAGTCTAGGGATTCTTATTGGTAAGACGTTGAGTATTTTATTTGGATTAATCAGATCTAAAACAGAGAGAGTTCTATCAATTATGATATTAGTATCAATAGCTAAAAATCTTTTAGTTAAAATATTTGTAAACCATTTTTGCATATCGGCTTCCATATTAGCTGAATTTATCTTTGAAGTAGGCTTGAATGGATCAGAATAACTAAAAAATAATTCAATAAAACCCGAAGTCATTAACGCTTTTTCTAAAAGTTCTGTAAATTCAGGAATATTAACTTCATAATGATCTCTTCCATTAAGAGTACATACTTCTTTTCCATTTGTTGTGATCTTTATAGAAAGAGTTTGATCAAATGCTTGTTCTTTTAACCACTGTATCCAAGTACTAGAACTTGAAAGACTGTAATCAACTGACATTGAAAGAATAATTTCAATTCAAACCCTATAATCTTATTGATCAGTGCCTAACTAGACATCAATATTGACAATTGTGTAATCCTAATGTAGATTACAAAGAGATTTGAAGATTATTTCCTTATTATTTTCTTGAATTTACCAAACATTCCACTTGATTTGTAAATTTCATCAAAGTTGTTAAGGCATGATTGACTACAAAAGTTCTTTGTAAGTAGAGTATATTTTTTCGCTATTATATGAGAATCACATACAGAATCATTACATTGTATACATTTTTCTCTATGATTAGAACACGTCAAAGTTTTACATTCTTTACATTCAACTGTACTGCAATTTTGACATAATATTAGCTTACAGATACCACAAACAGTTAATGGTTTGTGTTCTTTACAGAAGTTTGTTCTACAATCAATACATGTAGATGCACATAACTCACATAGGATCTTTGAACATGTTGAACAAGGACGACTATGATTATCGCAAATAGTAGAATAACATGCTATACAAATGGAATTTGTGTTGTGTTTACATGATTTAATTTGACATTTTGACATTTCGTCTAATATTACATCATCATCATCGTAACCAAAGTAGGTTCTACGGTATACTTTACTTCCTAGGTGGAACTTTACATCCCAGATAGGTACATGAATAAGATATGGTCCAATTATATGAACATCCTCAGCTCTAGGTCTAACAATTTTTTGTTTTTCTTCATTTTTTGCAGTTGTATAATATGCTCTAATTTCATTTTGTGCTGCAATCTGATCACGTATCATTCTGACAATCTCTCGTTGATTAACAGATGACTCTGTTTTTCTAATCGTAAATCCTTTTTCCTGAATAGACAAATGAACTTCTGCATTAGTGTAATACTGCTTCAAATGTTTGAAAATTGGATCATTTTCAGGAAGAATTCTACCGTGAACGGCATCTACTATTACAATATCACTGTCATCTCTTTCTTTTAGTAATTTACCAGTCCCAGGATGTCGTGCTTCAACATGTAAGTTATAATCTACTACTAAATATGGTTCCAACTTTAAAGTAGATTCAGATGGTAACAAATCTTGATTATTAATTATGTATCGCGGTGATTCATTCCAAAAATTTACTGGAAGTGATCTTTCACATTCTATCGTTCTACCTGTAACAATAGCTTTTTGTGCACGTATTTCATCTCCTATTGTTCTCTTTTTATTGGAAATTAGACCGAGTCTTGTCCTAAAATAATCTTCAATTTCTGTTATCTGTTTAGAGTATGCAAAATTCTTTAATTTTGTAATTTCTTTATGATCAAGTAAAACAATATTCAAACCCTTTTTCTCTCTAACATGTTCAGCTCTAGGTGGTAGTGTATCTGCTATAAAACCAGATGATGCAAATATGCCATATTTTAGGTTCTCAAATTCTAGCATTTCTACTAGATGTGAAAATTGTTCTGATCCTGGAGTTTGTCCATGCCAGTCTTTACAAGAAACTCCTAGAATTGTATCAGTCAGTGGATCTTGTGCTAAAACATCAAGATCCCCCATTTGTTTTCCCTGATACATTACTTTATGAGGTTGTTCCTTTATGACAAATCCTGCACTATGTAAAATGAGTGCGATTTGCGATTCGAATGATTCCCCAGGTTTTGACAAGTAAAAAGTGATCGTGTTATTTCTTGAAAAGTCTTTTGTTATTGAAAAAAGGGTTATCAAAAAATTTGAAAATTAATTAGATAAACTCAATAAAAACACATAATCTCTGTAAGATATGCTATTTGTAGATAAGATTTGTGTGAATAATCAGATAAAAAAGTGTAAAATAATACATAGCATTCCAAAAGAAAATTAACGTTCATACCCTGATTTACACCAAAAATGGACAATATTTTATATACGTCAAAAATATTAAGATGTGTAAAATTATAGTTCTTTTCATTTTTACTAATCAAAATAGTGTAAATTTACTAGTAAAAGAGAGGTCTTTTGTCTCAAAAATGATTATTGTTATTTTGCCAAAGTAAACGTTTACAACTACATTTTTACAAAGATGTGTCATAGACATTGCAATAAACAAACGTAATATGATTTTTTTACTCGTAATGATGGATTAAATGTAAACAATGTACTATGTCTCTATGCACGTGTTCATAATAGAGACATTACAAGGCTATCTCTATGTTTCGAGAAAGGTAGTAATCGAGACATTCAATTAATCAAATAATTTCAAAGTGTCAATTATTTTTCTTTTTTTAAGCGTGGACTTTTTTCTAAGATAGTATGAGAATAGATGTTCCTATATTTTTTGAGAATGTGTAATAGAATCACATGATCTAAAACATATTTTATGAATAAATTTACATAAAATATTCTCGTCAAAAATTAAAGATCATACAAATATTATTTATTGTGTAAAAAATATTTTAAGTTTTTTACAGGAATCTACAGCGCGTTATATAGTTGGTTAGTTTATTGATTTAATATGCGATTGAATTGTCAGCATTGTTCACATGAATGGGATTATTCTGGTAAGAAAACATACTATGCAACATGTCCAAATTGTCTTTGTCATGTAAACATACAACGACGAATGGTACAGGTGTAAAATATGAAAACGGTAGATCTTGGACAAACTAAATCTCATATTTTCGATAATTATCTAATTATTGCTCTATCAAAAACATATTTGAAACTAAATCATGATTTGCCAATTATTTTTGATGGAAAATTAGAAGGAAGTAAATTGACGTTGTCAACAAATTTGCCAATCTTTGACAACGCCAAGGAAGTTGATGATAATGCTATGTAGAATATCTGATAAAAAAGTAGAGTTAGATTATTCATTTTATTCAGTAAAAACACGCCTAAAATGTCCATTTTGTGCCTATAACTCTACTAAAAAGTCTCCTACTTACACATCTTTGAGACAATTAGTTTTTCATTTATCGAATCAACATAATGATGAAGGTAACTATCATCAATTTTCAATTTCAGATATCCAATTTTTGATGCAAATGATCGCACTTTCACTTGAATGGAGATTATTAGATTGGAATTAAAATTTGTGTATAGTAAATCTCGATTCAAAGCATTTCCAAAAATTGAGAAAATTCTATCTTGGTATCCTGTAATCAAAAGAGAATTTCCTGAGGATGAAAAAGATTTTGGAGAATGGCATTACAATGATTGAATGGTTTTGTAAAGAATGCCAAATAAACAATCATCAAGATTGTGGACCATGGGGTGATACTGACAAAGAATTATTTTCACGAATTAAACAAACTCATGAAAATCATCAAGGATGGCAGATATATGATGAAGAAAAAATTTATGAAGAAAAAACAAAACATATTGATCAAAATTTTATGAATTCTTTTTCAGATGGAATAAGAACAGATCGTTTTAATCAAATGATTGATGATTTTACTTTTACAATATCTGAAGAAAATAAGGAAATAACTTTTATCCCATTAGAAAATGAAATCAAAAAACTACAGCCCTTATCAGTGTATGATGGTGTAGCTTGGATGCTTGTATTCTTACCAGTAAAGGGAAAAATAGTAACTACTAAAGGAACTGAAAAAAATCCAATGATAAAAACAGAATACTTTCAAACAAATTATCCTTATTATATCAATTCAAAAAAAGAGCTAATTGTTACTAAAGAAAAATGGTTAAATGAACAATTTCAACTTCCTGATCTTGGATTAGGTGAAAATGTCAGGTGGAAACCAATAGATCTTGCAAACTTTATAGAATCTGATGAAAAGGTAAACTTGAAAATTCTATTTGATACAATCCTCAATCAAATCAAATCTCTTATTGAACTCAAAGATAAAGACAGCCTCAAAGTGTTGGCATTATGGGCAATTGGAACCTATTTTTACCGACTTTTTGAGTATTATCCATATCTAGACTTTAGCGGTTCAAAAGGCTCAGGTAAAACCAAAGCATTGGTAATTCTTTTGTGTATTTGTTATAATGCAAGATTGTCTCATAAAATCACTGGACCTAATTGGGCAAGAAATGTGGATGCCTTAAACTGTACAATTTTGATTGATGAACAAGAAGATCTTAACAAACCAGAATCAGAACATGCAAAAAATCTTATCTTGTTATTGAATTCTGCTTTTCGAACTGATGCAAATCAATCTATTTCAGTTCCAATCAAAGACATGGGGTGGGGTTCCAAAACTTTTGATTTAGGTGTCCCAGTTGCACTAGGTCATATCTCTCCACTAAATGATGTTACTGAAGATCGAGCAATACCATTGAAAATGATACATAGTATTGATAAAAGAATTTTAGATGCTGAAGTAGAACAAAATAATCATGTATGGAATAAAATTAGAGATATGACTTATAGATCATATCTTGATTATTTTGATGAAGTAATTAAAATAAAAAAAGAAGTTATCACATTACCAAATATTACATCAAGAGAAAGAAATCAAATTTGGAAACCTATTGTTACTTTAACTAAACTTTTTGAAAGACATGGAGTTACAGGATTAGAAGAATCAATTAAAAATGTGATCAAAGATACTCATGAACTTAGAAACTTATCAAATCAATCTAGTAACTTAGATATTCAGATACTAGAAAAATTATGTGAATTATTTATTACAAAACAAATCTCTGAACCAAAAGATTTACCACTCTTAAAAAATTGGTATAGACAAGCTACAATCTTAGACAAAATTACAACTGAAGAAGGTTCTGAATTAGCTGGAATCTCTTCAAAACAATTAGGAAATTCCCTTGATAGATTACAAATTCAAAGACGAAAAAAGAATCCATACAATATGTGCATATATTTTGATAGGCAAATACTCATCAATCTCTGCAAGCGATATGATTTGGAATATCAAGCACTTTTAGCACAATCAGCACTTCAAAGCCATAATTCTAACGAACAAAGTGCTACAAGTGCTCAAAGTGCTCAATCTGCTAAGATAGATAGTCAAGAATTTAGTGCTACAAGTGCTCAAAGTGCTGAATCTCTAGATACTGGCATAGCGCACATTGAGCACAATGAGGACAAATAGATGTACTTAGAAATTAATGAACTAGAATAACAGTTTAAGCATTTTTTATGTTTTCTAGTTTACAAAAAATGTCAATTAGAATTACATGTCATCTAATTTCAGAGATTTTTTGAATAAACAATTGAAATAAGATTATGGTATGATTATCTTTCCTTGTTCTGATAAATATTTTGTTATAGGATCAATAACTTTTACAGTAGTTAATTTCTTTGAATTACTTTCAATTAAATATAGTTCACCGGTTCTCTTTAAGAAAAGTACTGGATGATTTTCTAATATGGACCATAAAGTGAGTCGAATATCTCCGGTAACTAATGTTTGCTTGTGTTTTATTGCATATTTCAAAACTTTTTCATCATTTTCTCCATGACCGACTCTGTTTACAGACAATTCATAATTTCCATTAAAAAGAGAAATACTGTTAGACCAATGAATTGGAATGCATTCGTCTAACAAATATTTATGACAATTCTTAGAAATAGATTTTGTCTTCATTGTAAATATTTTTGTAAGCTTGCAGGAAGTTTCATGTGATCATCATTGATGAGTTGAATAAGATCGAGTTGTTTTTCTTCGATTTGTTTTTGTCTTTGTTTTACACTATGAAGATCTTTTTCAATTCGAGCATAATCTGAAATTGTAAGAAATGGTTCTGCTTGTAGATACATTTCTCGTTTTTTCTCCTCAGGTAAGTTATAGTAAGTATCTAGGTAGAAATGATGTCCCATAAGGGCTTCTGCGTAATCCCTGCCTACCGCATTACCCACTACAGTCCTGAAATACTTCCTAAAGGCGTGAAAATGTACCATATGGCGTCCATTTTCATTTAGTCTTGATAATTCGGGTATATTCTCAATATGTCTTTTCATTGAATTTATCAAAATACTGGAATTGTTTTGCTGAGGGGTTTTCTTTCTATCATTGTTTGATTTTCTATAGGATTTTGAGGTTCTACTAAAGATCAGCAAATCTTGTAAATTCTTGTTTGATTCATCTTCTTTCCATTCAAAGAATCTAGTCAGGTAATCTTTCAGAGAATTTGTAGCTTCTACAGTAAGAAAAGTTTCTCTAGATTCTCTAGTTTTTGTTATGTCTGCTCGTATTCTGATTTTAGTTGGTTTTGAATCAAAGTCAACATCAGATAGTTTTAGTTGAATTATCTCGCCAATTCTCATACCACTTGCAGTGGCAACTAGGATTATAGTTCTAATCTTGGCAGAAACATTGTTGAATATTCTAAGAATGATTTCCTTTGTGAGTGGTTCCTCTCGTTGTTGGACTCTTTTTGGTAGTCTTACTGTCATTTTGAAGTCTTCATGGTATATTTTGATACCACTGTGTTTTAGGAATCCTTTAGTACCAACTACCCAAATTTTGATTGAAGCTGGCTTTTTTCCTGCTTTATCCAAATAGATTACAAAATCTTTGAGAATCTGATATTTATCCATCTGTTCTTCTTTTATTGCAGAAATGATGTCTTTTAGTGACTTTTGATATTGTTCCTGGACAAATTTTGTAAAATGCTTAATGCCTGTTCTGTACACATCAGTAGAATTTTTGCTATGTGAAAGTACATAAACAGAATCAAGAAAGTTTTGAATAAGATTTTCACAGTTTGATTCTGTCATGAACCATGAAAATGCCCTATCTTACTAAAAAGTAGAGGTTAATAGCTGGATTAACAAGTGTTAACATTAGATATTTTTAATCGTCAATCTGGAAAATGATTATGGGTAAGATACTTGGAATAATAGGAGGCGGGCAACTTGGAATGATGATAACAGAGGCAGCCAAGAAAATGCCTGAGCATATTTCAAAAATCATAGTTTTAGATCCTGTAAAAAATTGCTCTGCATCACAGGTAGGTGCAGAGCAAATAATTGCAGATTTTAAAGATAAAAACGCCATAATCGAACTAGCTAAACGATCTGATATTATTACATATGAGATAGAATCCGGCGACAGTGAAGTATTAAAAATAGTTGAAAAAGATGCAGAAATCAATCCATCACCAGAAACACTAAAAATAATTCAAGACAAATTTTTACAAAAATCATTTTTAATGCAAAATAACATTCCAGTTTCAGAATTTATTTTGGTAGAATCTATTTCTGATTTGGAACAAGGATTGAAAAAATTTGGATACCCTTCACTACTCAAAGCTAGACGTGATGCATATGATGGAAGAGGTAATTTTAGAATAGATTCATCAAAACAAATTCAAAAAGCATTTGCTTATTTTAATGAAAAAAAATTAATGCTGGAGAAATTTATACCATTTAAAATGGAAGTGTCAGTTATTGCTGCAAGAAACACAAGAGGACAAATTAAAACATTTCCTCTTGTAGAAAATATTCATGAAGACAATATTCTTCGTGAAACAATAGCTCCCGCAAGAATATCTGAAAAAATTGCAAAAAACGCAGATGATATTGCTAAAACTACAATGAGTGTTCTAAAGGGAGCAGGTATTTTTGGAATAGAGATGTTTGTTACAGAAAATGATGAAATCATAATAAATGAAATTGCACCAAGAGTACACAATTCTGGCCATCATACATTACAATCAAGTGAGACATCTCAATTTGAGCAACATCTCCGAGCAATTTTGGGTTTAGAATTAGGAGGTACTTCTCTTTTACATCCAACTATAATGTACAATATTTTAGGTCCAAAAAATTTTGAGGGAGAGTATAAACCAATAGTGTTATCTGAACAAAATGTTTTTCTTAAAATGTATGGTAAAAAAATTTCAAAACCATTAAGAAAACTAGGACATTTCAATATAGTAGGAAAACAGGGCGAGTCAATAGATCAACTATTAAAAAAATTAGAATCACTCAAAGACAAGGTATCCATAAATCCAGCATAAAGAACAAACTTATCATAATAGGTTTATTAAATATCAATAAAGAAATCCAAGCATGTCAATTTCAATTCCATATGTAATTTCAGGAATTTCCATAATTTTACTGGTCATTTATGGGTCGGATGTCATTGTAGGTGGCGGTGGAGCAGGAAACGGATTCTTACCATTTGATGCCATGACACGTGGAACGGCATTTGGTTTTCCACCAATTATTTTATCTGTAATTGCATTTTTCATATCAAAAAAACCACAATACAAAGGGTTGGGCATAATGTTGATAATAACAGGAATTTTAATAATTATTGGAGGAATAATATCTGCAACTAGCGCAACGGAGACAGAAAATTCCACAAGAATGATGGGAGAAGGAGGAAGCCTCATTATAATTGGAGGAATTATCGCAGCATTAGGTGCAATAAAGATAAAAAAATCTCGAACTAGTGTATCCTAGATGCCAACTTGTGCAAAATGCAATAATGAAGTATCAAAAGTTTATGATTGTGATCATACAAATGATCAAGAATACTGCACTGAATGTTATACCGAATTACATTATTATTTGACGGAAGAAAAATGATTTGAGTGAAATAGACGCATTTATTCAATGGATTGTCTCATTAGTGTCTCAGAATATTTATCCCGGAGTATTTTTAGCTGCATTAATTGAAACCGTTTTTCCACCAATTCCAAGTGAAGTGGTGTTCCCTTTAGCTGGATATAGCATATTAAAAAATGAAATGAATGTATTTCATGTTATAGGTGTTGGAATAACCGGTGGTTGTGGTGCAACAGTAGGTGCATTTGTAATTTACATCATATCAAAAAGGTTGGGACGTGCAGGATTGATAAAATATCTAAAATATGCAAAAATCAAGGAAAATAGTTTAAAAAAAGCTGATTATTGGTTTGAAAAATATGGGGATAAATCGGTAATCATTGGCAGAGTTATTCCTGGAATTCGTGAATTAGTGTCAATTCCTGCTGGAATTTTTAATATGAATCCCATAAAATTTTTGATTTTTACGTTGATAGGGTCATGCATATGGAGTATAGCATTAACTGGTGTTGGGTATTATTTCGGAATAGTGACTCTAAATATTTTTTAAAATAATTATATCCAATTAGAATCAAAATAACAGGATGGATGAAACAAAAGATCACACACGTCATTATTGGATTAGACACAAAGATGGGTATCTTTTTTGTGGAATTTGTAAAAAGAAACAAGACGAGTCTACATAAAATATGTGTATTTTTAATCAAATCAGAATGATTAACGCAATATAAAAAATCCAATTAAAGTTATAATGTCATGATATTATCGATATTTTGATGAAGGCAATAATTTTGGCCGGAGGAAGAGGAAAACGTTTACGCCCAATCACAGATTATGTTCCAAAATCACTTGTTCCTCTCAATAATATTCCAATTATAGAATGGCAAATAAAATATCTAAAAAAATATGGCGTTAAAGAAATTATAATTTGCACAGGTTACAAAGCAGAAATGATTGAGAATTTTCTTGCCATGAAAAACAATCTTGGAGTTAAAATAAAATTCTCAATAGAAAAAACACCCTTGGGTACTGGAGGGGCTATCAAACAAGCAGGCTTGTCAATAAATGATAAATCTTTTTTTGTGCTAAATGGCGATACAATAACTGACATTAATCTCAATCAATTAGCAAAAAAACAAAACTCAATTGCATCAATTGAATTAAAAACAAAATTTGGAACCATAGAGACAAAAGATGATAAGGTGACTAAGTTTAACGAGAAAAAAGAAATCTCAAATTTATGGATGAATGCAGGAATATATCATTTACAAAAAGAGATATTGAAAGACTTGCCAAACAAAGGAGATATAGAAAAAACAGTTTTTCCAGATTATGCAAAAAAAGGAAAATTAACCACTGTTAAATTCAAAAATATCTTGTGGTACTCTATTGACTCATTCAAAGATATTGAAGAATGTTCATCAGAATTAGATAAAACAAGCAATTAGTTTTATGCGCCTGTTCTATGAAGGGTGACCATCATGTATGCTATTTCACTTACAAATGATTCATCCCCATTTGTTGATGCAGCATATTTTGTAGCATTGTCCCAAAATGAGTTTTTTTGTGTAGGGTTTTCAGCGTAACTTAATTCGTTCAATAATTGAGATAAGAAATTGCTTTCATAATATTCAACCTCAATGATAATTAACATAATGCTAAAAGAGTTAGACCAATTTTATCTCGTTTTAGAATTAGACCAAAAGTAGATCTTATGATGAGCATGAGGCAAGATTTTACCATAAAAACGGTCAAAAGCAGATCAGGTATCTATGATATATCAAAAAAATCGGAAACACTAGAATATCCAAGAGTTACATCTAGTCTATGCGAATAGCATACAGTTTAGGCTCACTTCTTGGCATAAATCAAGTTTTAGAATGCTCAGAGATATTATCTCATACTAATGTAGATACGATTTGGATTCCAGAGACATGGGGGATGGAAAACTTTTCCATGCTAAGTGCAGTATCACAAATAGCATCAAAACCAAAAATAGGCTCATCTATAATCAATATCTATTCTAGAAGCCCATCATCTATTGCAATGGGAGCTGCAACAGTAGACACTCTCTCAAATGGCAGACTAGTGCTAGGTCTTGGAACAAGCAGCACTCCAATAGTAGAAGATTTTCACGGATACAAATTTGAAAATCCAGTTTTAAGAATGAAAGAATATGTGGAGATTATTAAAATAGTGTTATCTGGAAAGCAGGTTAATTATTCAGGAAAAATTTTTAATTTGAAAAACTTTACGTTATTAATAAAACCACGTAGAGCAAAAATTCCAATATATTTAGCCGCGGTTAATCAAAAAATGGTAGATTTAGCATGGGAAGTTTCAGATGGTGTGATTTTTTATTTACGACCACTAAATGAAATGAAAAAAACCATACAAAAAATGCAATCAAAAAGAAAAATAGATGTCGCATGTCAAATAATTAGTTGTGTATCTAATGATGCAGAAATTGCCGTAACTAGGGCTAAACAAACTCTTGCATTTTATATTTCTGTTGGAAAAATATACCGTGAATTTTTATCAAAAAATGGATTTGAAACTGAAACTAGAAACATTTTTGATGAATTCAAAATATCTGGATTCAGATCAAATCATGAATTAATCTCAGATAACATGCTAAAATCATTAACAATTGCAGGCACACCTGATCAATGTATTAAACAGTTACAAAAATTCTGTGAAACAGGAATAGATTTACCAACAATACAGTTCAATCCGGTTGGAGATGTGATGGACTCTTTTAGATTATTTACAGATACCTTTTCTGAGGAAAAATAATGCCTAAAGTAGGAATTGCATCTTATGGAATCACAAAGTTCACAAAGGATGATTCAAAAATTGAATCGGTTTTATTAAAATCAACAAAAAACCTGTTTGATAATAATCCTAACTTGAGTCGTAATGACATTGATGCAGTGTTAGTATCTACCAATAATAATTCAAAATACCTCTCTGCAATCCTATCTGAAATGTCTGGAATTGAGCCTAAAATTGCCCATTCTATTGAAAGTTTATGCAACTCTGGAACAAATGCAATTGTATCTGCATATTCGTACATTGCATCAGGATTGGCAGACATAGTTTTAGTATCAGGAGCTGAAAGATACGATAGTCCAGGGCAAATTTTAGAGTGGGATAATTCCAGGGGGGAATTCAAACATCCTATTTTTTGGGCAAGTATTTTTACAAAAGCATACAAGAGAGAATTTTCAGTTACCGATGAAGAACTGGCAATAGTGCCAGTAAAAAATCACAAACAAGCTCAAAATAATCCTAATGCACTTTCAGAAAAAACATATTCCTTTGAAGATGTAATAAACTCCAAAAAATTAACAGACGATCTTAGATTGCTTGATTGCTCAAGACCATGTACAGGTGGAGCATCAATATTACTTGCTTCAGAAAACACATGTAAGAAATTCACAGATGTTCCAATTTGGATTACTGGAATAGGACAAAAAACAACTTCTGCAGGATTTACAAAAAACATTGCATTTAGCTCTATGGAATCAACACATCTTGCTGCATCAACCGCATTTAAAATGTCCAAATGCAACGTAAAAGATATAGATGTTGCAGAAGTTCATGATGCATTTTCTGTCTGTGAACCAATGGCTTTAGAATCAATAGGATTTACAGATAAAGGAAAAGGAATGGACATGATAAAAGAATTACACATTACAAACAATCTAAAAATTAATCCAAGAGGCGGATTGATTGGATCAGGACACCCATTAGGTGCAACGGGAATAGCACAAACTATTGAAATTACCCAACAATTACAATCATGTGCAAACAAAAGACAGGTAGAGAATGCAGAGATAGGATTAGTTCATAATATGTCTGCAGCAGCTACATCATCAACAGTTTTGATCTTGGAAAGATGAATTTTGAATCTGAATTAAAAAAAGGGAATTTTATCGTAGCTGAATGTCTGCATTGTCAAAAAATAATATGGCCATCATCTGAATTTTGCAATAAATGTTTTAAAGAAGTTTCTTGGAGAAAAGGCTCGCGTAAAGGCAAGATTATCGAATTTTCAAAGCAAAACAATGATCATTTTTGTTTAGTAGAGATTGAAAATACTATAAAAATAATGGGAAAGATATCATCTGGAATTCCAAATGTAGGTCAACATGTCAAGATAGAAAGGTGTGGAATAAAAGATGAAAACTATTACTTTGAAATGTCCTTGATATGATCAAATAAATTCAGTATAGATGTATGGCGTATCATCTATCTGATCAAAAGTCCAAATAGTTGGAAGTGACGCAGTTTTTATTACTTTTAGACCATATTTGTCAATCAATGAACTCCATCCACCTTCAGATTGATTACCGGAAAGTTGTCTCTTTGAGTGAGTACCAGCAAAAACAATGCCTGCATTTTTTTTAAGACTAGTTTTAGAGATTTTTTCTATAATGTTTGTTGCCAAAACATCTCCACCCATTTGTGGCAATCCGCCAATAAAAAATACGGGATGTGTTAAATTCAACGAAGAGTAATCAAATTCAATAGCATCCACACAGATAGGATTAAAATTAACTTTTGTTGCTGTTAAAATAGTATTTTGAAGTTCCACCAACACGTCATCAATTTCAATACTTGTTGTTTGTAAATCTAAAATTTTTGCACAGTATGCAATTCTTCCATCTCCAGAACCAATGTCTACTAATTCTTTATAATCAAAACTTTTTGCAATCGATGCTACAATATAGGCTGAAAGAATCCAAGTCGGATAAAATGGTTGGCAGCTAGAGCCGTGTTTAATACTATTGAGCCAGTATTCGTTAATGTCTCCTTCATACACTTTACACAAAATACCCGCAATTTTTTGTTCATAGGAATTATGATAAATTGGATTTTTTACAGCAAAATTATGCAGAGATTCCAAATGTTCATCAGTTATTGGAAAAGATTCAGAGGTAGAAATAGGAACGAGTTCTTGGATATGACTATGTCCATGATACAATTGCGTAAACTCTTGTTTTAACATAACTAGATTTTTAGCGAGTTGCTCAAGCATCATAAATATCTCAAAAATGGGATTGATAAACTCATTGTAAAACACCTAGAAATTACATGTTTTTTATCTTTTGATTTAATTATTTTCAAGATTATTCTTGTAGATTAAATCTCAAATTTTGTTTATCCTTATTACTGATAATCAATCTGTAAAGATATAATTTTTAAAAACTTTTTCAAGGTGCATGTAAGATAGAAAAAATCTCATACAATGCAGTTCATTTGTTTTATGTCAAGTCAATAAATTTTTGAGTAGTATTCTGATATACTATGATTAAGAAATTAAACAAAAATGATTCTAGAGCAGGAAGAATTTGATACGCAAACCTTAACTTATAATATCATTCAATGTCAAAACTACCTCTTTATGCAAGGTTATTCTGTAATTACCTACCTTACTATATCTAAACTAGACATAAAGAGACATTAGTAAAATGACTTCAATTTCATTAACAAAACCAAAAGAAAAAACAACGAAAGACAATAAAAAAATTGCACGAACACGTAGACAACGTGGATATCATTGGGAAGATACATTGGTAAAAAGATTCAATTCTGCTGAAAACTGGAAAGCTTTCAGATTAGGTTCCCCAAGTGTAGCATTACCTGATGTTTTAGCAGTAAATACTAAAAATAGTATGATTTTTACCATAGAGGCAAAATCAGGTACAAGCACATCTCTTCCTGTTCCAGCAGATCAAATTGAGAGATGCCAGAGATGGATCAAGACATTCGATATTTACAATGATAGAAAAGTAATACTTGCATTCAAATTTCTTTCAAAAAAAAGAATAGGATTAGGTCAGTATGAAAGTAGGGAACTAAGAGAGTTTTACAAGATTTGGGATGAAGCCAAAGTGATAACAGACTGTGTTTGCACATATGATGGAGAGGTATTTGCAAGAATTGATGGAAAAAGAGAGAAACTAGATCTTAAAGAACACATGATGCCATTTAAAACAAAACACAGGTCTAGTGCCTAATTATCTAAAATAGTAGGCACAGTGTTTTTTAATGATTAATGATAAATGGTATTATGGAAGAGGATAATTTGGCCAAATCGAAGATAGAAGCCAATGAGACACATTCAAAGTCATTACTAGAGACAACATCTGAATCAAAAGGAACCAATTCAAGAATAATTTTTGAAGAATTTACAGATGAAAGAACATTGGTCAGTTATGACGTATTTGGAAATAAACAAATGAAAATTAAAGTTCTAGAAGTTTCAGATGAAAACCCACCATCAAAATGGAAGTTTGGAGATCGTGTTAAAGTATGCAAAATACTTGTCACAATAAAACACCTAACCTCACAAGAAATCGAGGAAGGTGAATTTGACATTGAGGCAATAGAGCGAGAATTGGCGGAAAAACGACATTATACATCAACAAACAGATGGATACCTACAATTGATATCAAAAATGGATACGTTGTAGGTTCAAGACATACAACACTAATTAGTGATGCATCGGCTTTGGATTACATAGTATTCTAACTTGATAAAATCAATGCATCACACATCAACATATTTCAACTAAAAACCTTTAAGGAACTGAATTTGAAATCTGGAATATGATCACAAAGACAATAGAAGTTAATGGTACGGAGTTTAGACTCACATTAACTGATCAGGTAATTAGCCATGTAAATAATCTTAAAAATCTGTATAATGCCGCATATGAAGATCCGGAGAGTTTTGAGGAAGTAAGTGCTGAGATTTCAAGTACTATTAATGAGATTGCAACAGCAGTAGAGCCAGAAGCATCAGACAGTGATCTTGATGGATTAATTCAAGAAATAATAAAAGTTGTAGATAGTAAAGCAGCAGAAATGGAACAAGAACTAGAAGGGAAACCAGACAAGCCTACTGCAAAAAAACACAAATCTAAAAAATAGAACCATTTGACCTGAAAATCAGAAAAATTTGCAGTATTAGTTATATTGTAAATAGTTTATCAAAAGATATGGTAAGCGGTTGCGAGTGTGGCATATGTGATCATCCAACAGAAGAAGAATGTGTTGAAAAAGAATGTAAGTGTTGTTTAAATTTTCATGAAAGATCAGGCTCAAAAAGAAAGTAATCATTAATTTCATTATAAATTAATCATGTTCTTTGTGACAACTGCATTTTTTTGCTATGTGACGAGAGCAACCAATCAAACGATGATCCTTACAACCGCATAAAATGCATTGTTTTTCTTTATTTTTCATAATTCTATAATTTTTCTACTATGTATTCTATGTTATCCATTAATTTCTTATCGGCCAAGGATTCAATAATTTTCAATCTCATGTTTTTTAGTCGGTTAGAGTCTTCAGAGTATAGTGGAGTCATAGTCTCTATCTCTTTTTCAAAAGAATAATTCTTTAGATAATGCTCAAATTTAGATTTTAAATCTGAAAAATCAGTTGATTGAAATTTTTCAGCATCCATCTTGTTAATTAATACCTGAAAAAAACCAGTGATCTTCAAGATTTCCTTTTTAATGATCTTTAAATCACCTGGTTTGTCTTCAAGTTTTGTAAGTATATCATGGGCAACTATGATCTTTTCTAAGATGCTTTTCAAATATTCATAATAAGTCACCATGATTGACTTTGGATTGTTGTAATCTAATCTAAAAGTTTAGGAAAACAAATTAATTCTTAATTTGATGGGATTTTACTCTTAACTTTAAATTATCACTGTTTCCGCTAACTGGCAATGCAAGATGATGCTTATCTCAAGTGTATTGATCCTCATTGTGGATTAGAATATCCCATCAAAAGTACTAATGTTCAATGTGAAAAAGGTCATTTATTAGATGTAAAATACAAAAATAAACTCTCAGATAGTCTAAAAGAGGTATTTTATCAAAGACGAAATTCTCAAGGAAACATCTTCAATGAAAGTGGGGTTTGGAGATTTAGGGAATTACTGAATTTTTGTCAAATAGATGCAGAAAATATTGAAGAATGTTCAAAATATTTAGTATCATTAGACGGTGCAGAAGGTAGACAATCAAAACCATATCAAATGTCAAAAGCTGCAGAATTCATAGGAATTTCTAATGATAAGTTATGGTTACAACCAGAAGGATACAACCCAAGCGGCTCATTCAAAGATAATGGGATGGCAAGTGCGGTAACACATGCCAAAATGGTAGGTGCAAAAAAAATTGTGTGTGCATCTACTGGAAATACATCAGCTTCTGCAGGTATGTTTGCAGCAAACGAAGGGATACACTGCGATGTATACATCCCATCAGGCCAAATTGCTCCAGGAAAATTAAGTCAGGCATATCAATTTGGAGCTCAAATAGTTGAAGTGGATGGAAATTTTGATGATGCGCTAAAACAATCTCTTGATGATGCAAAAAATCACAATGGGTATACAGTAAACTCTGTAAATCCGTTTAGAATTGAAGGACAAAAAACAATTCCATATAGAGTACTAGAGTATTTGAAATGGGAATCTCCAGATTGGATTGTATATCCAGGAGGAGCACTTGGAAATACGTCAAGTTGTGGAAAGGCATTAATGGAATTATACCAATGGGGTTGGATAAAAAAAATACCACGAATTGCAGTAATCAATTCGGAAGGTGCAAGTACATTATCTGATTTGTATAATGGTAAATTTGAAGGAGAAGAACTACGATGGAATAAAGGTAACGCAAATACTGAATTAATTACAAGATACTATAATCATTTAGACAAAGAAGGAATTAGACCAAAAACAAAAGCCACTGCCATCCAAATTGGGAGACCTGCAAATATACTAAAAGGACTACGTGCCTTAGAATTTACTAATGGGGTGGTGACCACAGTGTCTGATTCAGAGATGCTAGACGGCATGTCAGTTGTAGGGCTAAATGGATTTGATTGTGAGATGGCATCAGGGGCATCAGTTGTTGGAATTAAAAAATTGATAAATCAAGAGATAATCAAAAAAGACGACGTGGTCGTAGGAATTCTCACAGGCAGACAAAAAGATGCAATGTTACCAGTAGAGTATCACAATAATCCTAAAAATAAATTTGCAATTCCGCCTAAAAATTAGCCTCAATTAAGCAATTTGTTTTATTAAATATCATTTTTATGTCTTAAGCCTTAAAAGTGGGTTTTACAAAACGTTACCAACCAAGAGATGGTGCATAAAAAATAAAATGAAGAACATTTGTTGTTCTGACAAACTTTTTTGGAGGATAAAATGGTAGAAATTTGGGAGTATTTTGTATTAGCTGTTCTCATAGGGTTTTCAGCATTTTTTAGTGGAGTCGAAGTTGCAATGGTTGGAATTAGAAAATCAACCGTAACCAGATTATTAAAACAAAAAGCAAAAGGTGCAAAGGCATTACACAAATTTACATCCAATCCAAGTTGGATGATGTCAAGTGTCAATCTGGGAAACAATCTTGTTAATGTAGCAGCATCAGTTTTTGCAACAAAGATTGCAACCGATATCTTTGGAGATGAGGGGTTAGGAATTACGGTAGGAATTATGACGTTTATGATTTTAGTCTTTGGCGAAATAACTCCTAAAATATACGCTAACGCCAATTCTACCAAAATTGCACTTAGATGCGCACCAATCTTGTTAATTTTTAGCTATGCATTATGGCCAGTTGTAAAACTTTTTGAAATAATTACAAAGACAATAATCAAATTAACTGGAAGTAGTTATCATCCACCACCAATTACTGAAGAAGAAATCAAAGGAATAGTAGCACAGGGTTTAGACGAGAACGTGTTAGAAAAAGACGAAAGTAAATTAGTTCACAGTGCTTTGGAATTTTATGATACTGTAATTAGAACAGTAATGACACCACGAACAAAAATGTTCACATTACCTGCAAAAATGCTTCTCTTTGATGCACTTCCTTTAATTAGTGAAAATTTACATTCCAGAATCCCTATTTTTGGAGAAACCCATGATGATATTGTTGGATTTGTTCATGTGAGAGATATTCTAACACATTTAGAAAAAGACAACAAAATGATCACGTTGGAACAAGTCTCAAGAAAGCCGGTATTTGCATCTCAAGAAAAAAGAGTAAGCTCGCTGCTCAAAGAAATGAAAGGAAGAAAAACACACATGGCCATTGTTATTGATGAACATGGTGGTGTGGAAGGATTAGTCACATTAGAAGATCTGATAGAAGAAATAGTTGGAGACATTGAAGATGAAACAGATGATACACCGCCAAAAGAATTTGAATCCATCGACAAAGACACAATAATTACAAATGGGAATATTAAGATTGAAAGTATTAACGAGTTTTTCAAGTCAGAATTGCCTGAAGGAGATGACTATGCTTCTCTCAATGGATTATTACATGAAAAGTTACAAGACATACCAAGAGAAGGAGATAAACTTGAAATCGATACTGTTCGAATTATTGTTGAGAAAGTAACAAAAAACATACCTGAAAGAATCAGAATAGAACGCATAAAAGAATAAAATTAGTTTTTTCGCGCAAAGTGCTCTTGTAATTTTTGCTTTTTTTCTTTCATATGGAATATGGATTCCGTGTGAGAAAATGCTTCATCATACGATTTTCCAAACAACATTGCTTGTAATAACAGATGATTTTCAGGAATAACAATCCCTGTTTGATCATCAGAATACATCATTTGTACTGTATCTCCAATTGAAACAGTCATGTTTGCATGAATGTGGATCATGTTTGTATCTGTGAAATTAAATCCCATATTTTTAGCATAATCTCTGACATCTTTTGTTCCTTTTGCAGTCCAGAGAGTGGCTACACCAAATTCATTGGTAAAAATGTCATGGATTTCAGAAGAGGTTGGTGCTTTATCATTAAAACGAATATCTATGATGTGTAGGTGCATTTGTCTAGTTGGAACTTTGATTGCACGAACAAAAAGTGGTGCATCTTTTCCAAAATATGTTTTTACGTCATCTCCGTGATGTGGTGCTTCAGTCATTTCGATAGTATCTAATACTTGTTTTTCTGTTTGTTCAATGTCTGCCCATCGTCGCACAAGAGTCACATCAAATCGGATTAATCGTTTAGCAAATCTATCTCTTAATGGTTCTAAAATACGTCCCATGCCAGTAACATTGCAGCTACCTTGCATGACATGTTTTTTACCAATAGCCAAATCATAGTTGGCTCTAGAATTAAACAATAAATCAGAGACAGCCTCATTGCCCATTGTAGTTTCTCCACCTTGATAGATTGCCATTATATTTTTTGGCTCATAGAAATTCTTCTTGTTTTTATATCCATGTCCCCCAGGTGCAGCATCAATTACTAAATCACAATCATCAAGGGCAGACTCTAT
>JAIOPB010000002.1 GCA_021414105.1 Nitrosarchaeum sp.
GACACCATTTTGCCAAAAACATGGAATCACTCTTCTCACATATGGTACTTTGCTTGGTGGATTTTTATCGGAAAAATATCTAAACTCTCCAGTTCCACACAGAGCAGACCTGACAACTTCTAGTCTGCAAAAATACTATAACATGATTGATGCATGGGGTGGATGGAAATTATTTCAAGAATTGTTACATGTATTATCTGAAATAGCAAAAAAACATGATTCTATTATTGCAAATGTGTCTGCCAAATTTATCTTAGACAAGCCTGCAGTTGCAGGAGTAATAATAGGTGCCAGACTTGGAATATCTGAACATAGACAAGATAATGCCAAAGTCTTTGATTTGCATCTAGACTCTCAAGATCATGCCATGATAAGTTCAGTTACTGGCAAATCCAATGACCTTTTTGATATAATTGGTGACTGTGGAGATGAGTATAGGTAGTGACTAATTCTAAAACTTGTAAAATATGTGAAAATCCTATGACTAGTCAGGCACAAATGTTTCAAATTGTATGGACTTGTACAAAATGTGGCATATCTGAATAGTCTAATTGTAAATCTAACACAAAAGTACGGTAAAAATTAGATAGTAATCAAAACCAATCAGATATCCACTGACATCTGAGCATCAATTCTCTTTTCACATACCATTGATGTTTGGGATTAATTGATTACTACCTATGTTACAATGTAATAATGAAATAAAAAGACTGTTCTGCAAATTCTTAACATTTGTTTATTTTTGTAAGAAATTTTGTATGAAGTTAAGACTGAAATCTATGTGTTCAATCTTGTGACTGGTAATTTTCTATTATTTTTTGAACATTGGCAATAATTATCTCGCTAATCTCTTTGTATTCCATACCTGATGTCTTCATGAGTTTAATTTGATCTAAAATTGCAAACTGTACTCTTCCTTGCAGCTGATCTATTATGCCAAATCCTTCTTTTGGAAACTCTGTTATGAAAATTTCTGATCCGTCTTTATCCAATTTGTTTCTCTTTGAGAAAAGACATTAAAATATCTAGTTCTTGATGTATGGCATCTATGAAAATAACTTTATTCGTGCCATATCGGTTGTTTTTTCAACCATGATATTAAATCCCTATAAAGATGGCTTTTTTGTACATTTAAAACATTGATTTCCATATTGGTTGATAATTTTGCTGTCTTGGTATAGTGATCATATTTTGTAAATATGACTTTATCCAGATATGTCTGACCTTGAATCTCTTTTTTTGCCAATTCCTCCGAATCTGTCATTGCAAAGCATGCAAAGAGAACTCCATCGACCCAATATGCATTGCCTGATTCAAGTGATGCCATCATACTGAGCAGATCATCAAGGCTTAGCTTGATCAAATCCCTGACATAGATGGTTTTGTATGGTTCGTGAATAAAGTCAGTCATTTTCTACCTAATTATATGGATAATTTTGTCTTTATTTTAAGCCTAGTTAAAATATTGTTTTCCTTCCTAAAGGATCTATTTTTATCAACAATCAGTAAAATAGAACACCCCCAAATCAGGTAGTAAAACATGATGCTGTCGTAATGTTTTTTGTTTGGATAAAATCTATAGAATTCATGTCATATAGTAGGTTGAGAAAGGTTTCAACATTCTCAATAATTCTTGGCATGGTTTTCTTAAGCATTGGAGTATCTCTATTTTTGAGTTCGGGTACAGGAACACAACCAGAAAAGGTTGGAATTGTTTTCATGATGTATGCGGGTGTAATGTTAGGGATAGGATTTACTGCATTTATTGCATTAAAATCAACCTAATCAAAAATCGACTCTAACAGGAAAAAATCACTTTTTTTCATAAAGGTTTACTGTCACTTTTGTAACCCATGGGTTCAACTCGTCTGGAAATACAATGATCAATCCCCCATCTTTTTCCACATCGTTGCATGTCCCACTGTAGCTTTGTTTGTTTTGCGCAAAACAGCCAGATTTTTTATAGTAATCAAAATCATTACTGAAAAAGTTGTCGCGCTCAAGAGACAATGATACAAAATAGACATCAAATCCTACATCATTATTGTCTGTCTTTATGCTGTAATCATATGAAGCAATATCTTTTGATGTGCATATTGGAATAAACTGTGCATATCCATTTTTGATTTTAATTTGTTGCTCAGATTTATCATAGTTGGTATTTTCAATGTCAGGATAAACTGAGATGTCTGGATTTGTACTTAGTTGATTTCCCTGCACATATTCAATTTCGTGCCGTACTGTGTCTACTGCTTTTCCATATGTTATTGGTTGCCACTCTTTCTGACAATTGCTAAAGCTGTGTTTTAGCTCAACATACGATTTATCATTAATAGATTGGAGCTGGTTTGAATTGTATTCTTCGGAATCGCTATTTACAATATTGTTAGTTTTACCGTCCTCTGATTTGTACCACGAATTTGTAACATCAAATATGATGTTTTTAGAACCACTATGCCACTCTGGCTGTAGGTGAATGTATACCGAATACTTGGTTGTAACATATTCTGTTGTTGGTACAAACAATAAATGCCCATAAAGTGCATTAGTCAAAATTAGTAAAAATGCAACTATGGGAAGAATGATGTAAAATATCGTCTTCATTATCTATTCCATTCTTTACTATTCTGCAATCAAATAGAAAAAATTTACTTGCATTGGCCTTTCATAAATTCAGCGCCAGCTTTCTGTATCTCTTCTACTGTCATCTCTTTTTTTCTTGTTGCTATGGTCCATCTATGTCCAAAAGGATCTGTAAGTGCACCTATACGGTCGCCCCAAAATCCATCCATCATTGGCATCATTGGTTTTGCTCCAACGGAAACAGCTTTGTTAAAAACAGAATCAGCATCATTGACATACAGGTATATTGAACCACTTGGCCCTCCTGTTGATTTTGGGGACAAGCATCCCATTTGTGGCATTTCATCACAAAGCATGATTGCAGAATCGCCAATTCTGATTTCGGCATGCATTATTGATTTACCATCTGGTCCTGGAAATCTGTAAATTTCTTTTGCATCAAAGGCTTTTTTGTAAAATTCTATTGCATCAGATGCCCCACTTATGGTCAGTGTTGGAGTAACAGAATGATATCCATCTGGAATTGGTTTTACCATGGTGTGAATTATTATTTGAATGGATTTATCTGTTTTCCAAGTTTTTTCTAGTTTGCTGATTCATGGAATTTTTCTATCTTTTCAATTAATGCTTCTTTAAAATCAAATGGTATTTTGATAAACTCTGCAACATCACCAGTTTCTTCAGAACCTATAATTACAATTTGATCTATTTCTGTACCTGTTCTTTCCCTCCACATGAGAGAATATGCTGTTGCCTGCATGAAATATTTCTGAACTTTATCATAATGTTCCATCAGTCTACTGCGGCTTGTCTTAAAATCAATAATTGACAAATCCCCATTATACTCTGCTATACAATCACAAGTTCCCGCAATTTCAAACTCGTCACTATACAGTGGAAGTTCAATTCCTCTAATGTTGTTCATTTTATGCATGTATGGCTTTAATTTTTCAAAATGGTTCTTTGGAATATCAAAAAAGTCACCTTCTGATTCTTTATTGTTTAGATAGTCTTCGCATAATTTGTGTGTCATTGTTCCATGAATTTGTGCTTCTTTCATTATTTGCTCTGCAGCATCGTTTCCCACTCTTTCTCTCCATTCATCAAGGCCTGACATGTCTGATGTCTTTGATAATATGGTGGTAATTGATGGGTATAGTTTTCCTTGAGGTGTCTGATAGTATCTGACTCCGTCTATTTCTGTTTGAGATGCCCGTGGAATTGTTGTAATGTGGTGAATAAACTGCAATTATCCATATTGCATCAAAGCAATAAAAAAATCAAGTGTTTTAAGAAAATAATCCTTATTTGGATTTTATCATATTAATTTTCAAAGCTTTTTTCAATTTCTTGTGCAAGTGATTCCAGCTGACTTGTATCTCCTAGACTTCTGTAGGTTAGTTTCTCTAATGTCTTGATTATGCTAATTGCTGCTCTATACTGTGGAATTTCAGGCTGATTTAACTCTCCATACATTCCCATTCCTTGAATGCCATTTTGTTTTGCAAACCCTAAGATCAACCCATTAAATCCTGTAATTATTGATCTTTGCGGCGTTGTCAAAATTCCTAATCCTTGCATTTGTTTTGTTAGTTCTATGGATGTGGTAGTAACAAAAGTTTTAGGATTTTTATCCAGTACTCTGTTTGTGTGAAAACCACCTAATGTATAGATGAATTTGGCAGAATATTTTTTAGAAACATCTATGACATCTTGGCAAAGTGAATATAGTTCTTGGCTATCTTGTGGCTGACCCGTTCCTCCTCCAAAAATAATTAATCCATCCGCGTATTTGTACTCCCAACTTTCATTTGGCAAGTCTATGTGCCCTCCCACATCTACAACATATGTAGGGTATGGTGTTTTTGCAATTCTAAATTTTTTTGTTCTCAAACTATTATTAATAAAATTCACTACGATACTACCTACATTTCCCATATCTTGCATCGCAGCAATGACTATCGGTTTTTCAATTGCTGGTTCTTCTGTTTGAAAAAACTCCATTATTTTCTCTAGATTTTACTTACTTAAAACTTAAGATTTGTATAGATATTCAACCATTTGATATTGTACATGATCATTGGTAAGATAAATAAAAATGAGAAAAAAATCAAATTTAATCTGGATATAAAGTGCACAAAATGCGGGAGATCAGTACCCGGTGGAATGCAAGCATCTGAAAACTATTTTGGCTCTGACTCATTTAAGATAGAAATTGATAATTTTAAGAAAAATTATCTTTGCGGCATATGTAGAGACAAAAAAAGACTTGCAGATAAAAAATAACTCCTTTCTACTTTATTATGATAAATAATTAAAATATTTTTCACTTTTTCAGAATTAGTTTTACTACCAAACTGCATGCACTATTTCTTGAAGATTTCTTCTTGGTTTTGGGAATTTATCTTGCTTAGGATATCCTATGCATAACACTGATGATGGAATCAAATCTGTATTGATTATTTTCATTACTTTTTGCTCATCAAACATTCCAATCCATATCGAACTTAATCCCAAAGCCTGAGCTGCAAGCTGAGAATATGCTGCTGCTAATGTGGCATCTTGTATGGCAAATTTTTTGAGTATCTCTTCTGGAAAATTCAACTTGACTCTAGATGGGTTTTTACAAAAAATCAGTACCACTGGTGCGTGTACATATGGCTGATTATTACATGCTTCTACTAACTGCTGCTTTTTTTCAGGACTTTTTACATAAAATATCTCAAAACCCTGAAAATTTCCTGCAGTAGGTGCAGTGTCTGCAGCAGCTATGATCTTGTCTATTTTTACTGTCTCTACTATTTTGTCTGCAAACTTTCTAGTTGAGCGTCGTTTTGACATTACTGTAAATAGATCTGTATTGATAAATTCAGTTGGCGATGATTTTAGTATCTCATTGAGTAATTGATTTCTAACATTAACATCCGTATTGGTCTCTTTTGGTTCATATCCTGATGGGTAAATTTTTTCAGGATTATCTTTTGAATCCATGTTATGTAAAGAAAAAATATCTAATTAAGTAATTCTCTGCATTTATTGATTTTGTTTTAAGCTGTTTTATTTGGATAATTGATGTAACAGTGCACCACAGCTATTGCATTTTTTACTCTTTATGTAATTTTCAATGGTTTGATCATCCCAGATCAAAGCATTTGCTTTGTGACCTTTTTCACATTTTATCTTAATTAACATACTTGCCATAGCTGTTTTTTCTGATTTTTTTCTAAACTTAAGTATGTTGCTTTAGAATACGTATCTGTTTTACTGGCTAGGTCTTGCATTGCCAATATCACTTGATTCGTCTTGTTTTTTGAATACTCTGTATTCCCCAATAATGGAACTGCATTGCTGGCATGTATATTGGCCTCTTTCTACAAGAATCAAATTGTCTGCAACCTGCTCATTTGTATTTTCTTCTAGTTGTATCTTTGGTGGGTTGTTAAATTCAGATTCACAGTTTTTACAGTAATGCTTTGACATTTTTTGTTCTTCTAGCTTGCCTACTGGCGCTAAAAATAACTTTCCAACTCCTAAATCTGCTTTTTTTGCTTGTTCTTCAGTTAGGTCAGCTATTATGTAGCCGCCTGACCCTTGCAACTTGAATTCTGCCATTTATTGTCTTGTTTCTTTTGGCTTTAAAATGCTATGTTTTTAAAAATCAGTTTATGGTTTGAGTTTTCTTATCTGATATAATATTGAAAAACCCAATCCGAACATAAACATACCAATGCCAAACATACTTAGAAAAATCATGTTGATAATACTGTCTTGAGGATTTAACAACATTGTAAATCCAATCAGAGTTAAGATGAGACCTAAAATAAGTAGCAAAATACTAGGACGTCTAAGTTCAATAATTTTCAATGGTTTTCTAAATTTTGTGTGAACTTAAGCTTATTGAAAAGTATCTATAAAATATTGATTCCGTATATTTTTAAAATATCCTAAAATTCATTTATTTTTGTTTAACTTTTTCCGCATCTTTTTCATAGAAAAATTCTTGTTTTTTCAACTCTTTCTCTGAGATTATTCGACATTTTCTCATTGGCACTAGTCGTGATATTTGTTCATAGGTATTCATGTCTCTAACATCTGCGGCATATGCAATTTGCAGCAGTGGTGATTTTTCTGTAATCATTGGCTTTACTTGTTCATATCCACCACTTTGGCGCATGCCTGTACGATATAATCCAACGTTTTTTACATTTTTTGAAATCTGTGGATCTTGATAACAGCAAATGGAATACTCTCCATTTTCTTTTTCAATAATTGTTAATCTTGTAAATTTATCACTCCAATCTTTGATCTCTCTTGCAATCTCTATTGCCTCTTTTTTATCCTCAAAGACAGTGGATACTACCAACCTATCTTTCTCATATGCCCATGAAATACCGTAAAAATTTCCATGCCACTCTATCTCACCAGACATGATATGTTTCTGAGAATTTATCAAATTAACACTTTCGAATTACTGTTTATCAAAATGAATCCTCTAACTATCTTCATCTACAAAAAAATACTAGCAGAATCTGTCACATTCACATTTTCTGCTGGTAAACACATTTCTCAGAATGTCTAGTCTTGAATGGGAGATTGAAGGTTTTTTGCCAACAATTTTGAATAAAGTGATCCCAGTGGCAGAACTAGTTCCTTTAAGTGCCCAAGAACCATTTTTCATCAAGTATGGTTTTGGGTTTTTCATAGTCACTTTTTTGTGTGCCTTGACATCATATGCCTCAATTTCTGACATGAATCTATACTTCAAAATTGATATTACATAAGCAGAGTAAATTTTTTCATATCAACAAGCTCAAAAATAGTTTTTCTAAAAATTAGAGCCTAGAGTGATATTGTCACTGATCACTTATTGCAATTATGAGATGATTGTTAAAAATTAGTTTTATTTTTTAATTTGAATCAAACAAATGTTTGAAATTTCACAATACCTTGTTTTATATCACTAAAAGAACACTACTTTGACGCCTTCGATTAGTGGTCTAGGCATGCTATAAACGACCACTATTCCAAGTCGTTGATTCTAAACTTCATTTAGGTGAATTTGCAGTGCTTTTTTTATCTCCTCTTTTTTTAATGCAACTTTGTTACTCCCAATTTTTAGACTGTCTGCATCGTCTATCGGTGATAATCTGTAAGCTAGAAAATCTGATAATAAATCCAAATTAAAATCGCTGTTGTTTTTTAGATTTATTTTCAAATATTTTTCTTGTATGCCTCCATCTTTTGTTAATCCACCTGATGGAAAAATTCGAATATCTTCATTGATCTTATTTTCATTTAATTTTTTTCCAAAAATTATCTTGTCTATGTCA
>JAIOPB010000043.1 GCA_021414105.1 Nitrosarchaeum sp.
TCTCTTTCTGACTATCAAAAACTAATGGATTACGCACAAAAATTAGGTCTTAGCCCTAGAATTCTTGCAAAAAAGAAACTATTCTTTGAAGAATTAATTCTAGTTGAAGCTATTAGACACAAGTAAAATTTTATTTTCGTAATTTTTCTTTTGCATATTTGATGATGGCATCAGTCATTTGTGTTGTGCTGGCATTGCCTCCAATATCCCATGTTACTACTTTTCCTTCATTGATTACTTGCTCTGTGGCACCAAAAATTGCATTTCTAATCTCTGTTTCTCCTAGATATTCTGCCATCCAAGCTCCTGAAAGGACTGTTGCAGTCGGATTTACTTTGTTCTGTCCTGCAAATTGTGGTGCACTTCCATGGGCTGCTTCAAACATTGCAAAATCATCTCCCATGTTTGCAGAATAAATTAATCCAATTGATCCTACTAATCCAGACGCTAATTCTGATATGATATCCATAAATAAATTTGTGCTTACCAGAACGGCTCCATTGAATTGTTCTGGAGCAACTACCATTTGCTGAGCCATATTATCAATGTAAATTTCTGATAATGCTATGTCTGTACCTTTAACTGCATTTTGTACTTCTTCCCAAAATATGCCGTCTGTTTGCTTTAGAATATTTCTTTTAGTTACTGCAACAATTTTTTTTATATGGTATTTGTTTGCCCAATTTACTGCAGAATTCATAAATCTCCTGCATCCTTGTCTGGTAATCTTTCTAATTGCAATTGCCGAGTCATCTGTAATCTTTACTTCTATTCCTGTGTAGAGGCCTTCTGTAGCTTCTCTAAAACAGACACAATCTAATTTTTTATTTGGAGTCAGTCTGTCATATGTTTTAGTTGGTCTGATGTTAGAGTATAATTCAAATTTTTGACGTAACGTTACAGCTACGCTTCTTGGGGCATCTGGTACTGGTATTGTAGTGGTAGGACCTTTAAAACACGCATCAGATTCCTCCAGAATCTTCATTGTTGCATCAGGAATGTATGATTTGTCTCTTCTTCCATTTCTATCCCATTGCTCAGAGCCTGCATCACAGAGAATTATTTCTGATTGAGAATTGCATTCTTTTAAAACTCTGAGCATAGAATCTACAACTTCGGGTCCTATCCCATCCCCTCTCATTACTGCAGCTTTTTTGCTCAAAACTGCGAGATTTTGAAGTGCTTATTATTTAATTCTACCTTGGTTCTGGAATTTATTACATATTTTCTATAGAGATAGTTTATTAGCTGATTTGACTGCAATAAGAAAAATGTTAATCGTACAAATATCTGATCTTCATGTTGGTTCTCAATTTCTTCAAGATAAATTTGATCAACTTGTAGACGAGGTGAATCAACTTCATCCTGATGTGATAGTTGTTACTGGTGACTTGACAAATGAGGGGCTAATGCAAGAATATGAAAAATGTACAACGTTACTAAAAAAATTCAATACAAAAAAAATTATCGCCATTAGTGGGAACCATGATTATAGAAACACTGGTTACTTGTTATTTAAAAAATTTTTTCCATTTGAGGCAATAAATGAGTTAAATGATGATGTGGTTTTAGTGACACTTGGAACGGCACGTCCTGATAGAAATGAAGGTGAGGTAGGATATCGTCAAAACTTGTGGTTAGAGAGAACTATGTAAAAATACAAAGACAAAGTAAAGATTTTGGCAATGCATCATCACCTTATAGCAATTCCAGATACTGGCTCTGATCAATTAACTGTCGTTGATGCAGGAG
>JAIOPB010000036.1 GCA_021414105.1 Nitrosarchaeum sp.
AGTGGTGATAGTGAATTTAGTCTAAGAAGAGCAGAACAAAAGGGATTGATCAAATATTCTCCTGGTTCAGAACAATTTGAAATAATCAAATCTGGAGAGCTGAATGAAAAACAAACACGTGCATTGGATTTCATAAAACAAGGAATAATGGGTGAATACATGAGAACTGGTGTGCAATTTGCAATAAACGTGGCAATCTTCAAACTTTTGAAGATGAATTCTGTTTATCCTGTAGCTGATGAGAAACATCTTGCAGATAAAAAAGGGCGTGTATTGCCTGATTTGCTCTTGCTTAAGGCTGGAGCAACAATTGCTGATCTTGCAAAGGAGATACACACTGATCTTACCAAAGGATTGCTCTATGGAAAAGATTTGAGATATCATTTGAGATTACCAGTAGATTATCAACTAAGGGATAGGGACGTGGTGTCTCTGGTCAGTGCATCAAAGAAAATATCTTCATGATATATCTTTTTAGATAATTGTTGCAAAAATACTCTAGAGAAACGTGATAAACAGTATTTCAAAATATATTTTATGATTGAATCTAACTGTTAGTTAATCATTCCAGATTCTAATGCTGTTTATTTTTTAATGCATATACATCACCAAGTTCTATTAGAACTGCATTCTCAGTGTGTTCAGTTTTTATCTTAGAACCTAACTCAAAAAATACTGTCTCATAATATGTTTTAAAAAATAGAGACCATTGCTCACCCATTTCATGATGCAATACTAATTTTGTATTGTTATTCTCACTATACTCTTTAATTGAAAATCCTGATGATTTGGCACGATCTTTCAAAATGGAAATCCATTCCTCAACCCCATATTTTCCTCTCATGGATAATGCAATTTCTTTTGCACCGCTTTCAGCTAAATTTTTTGCTATTTTGATTATTGTTTCATTATCGACGTACTTTACCAATTCTATTAATGCCGATTTTAGCATAACAATCCAGCCTATCTCTGAAGCATGTACATCCCAGTTTACATGAGAATCAAAAATTTGGTTTACGTATGTATTGAGACTTAATTTCTGATCTTTGGAAATTTTTTTTAAATTATCCAGAGTATTTGTGTTTATTCTAAAACTTGCATGTTCTGTGGGTGTTCTTTTTTTCTGAATCATCGTTAATTTGCCTTTGTGATACATGCCATTTTAATTTACTTGAAAACTAACCATATGTGTAATTGTAATTTGTGCTTATAGCATGAAATCCTTGTTTGAGTCATACTCATAGTTTTGTGTTACAGTGTACCACATCGTATACTGAGAAATTATATCTATATATGATCTTCAATCTACATGTACAAAGTAATTTGTAAAAATCTTGGTTTTGACTGTAATTTTATTGTAAATAATAAGGATAAAGAAATTCTTGCAATTAATTTTGGGGAGCATTTACAAGTTAGCCACAAGCAATATTACCCAAAAAATGAGATTTTTGGTTTCATTGATATTCAAAACAAGAAACAAGATAATTCTGAACTAATGAAAAATAAAAAACTCACACGTGTTGATGACTATGGGTCATTTAGATTAGAAAAATGGAATCTAGGTCATAGAAATTTTCCATAACTAAGAAGAAGGAAAGCATAGAAATTGATTAATCGTAATCATTTAGATACAAGTATTGCTGGAAATTCTAAATTAATAAAAGGAAATTGAGTTGTCAGAAAATCTATCTATAGTGTATGTTATTATTGCATTTTTTTCTTTAGGTGCAACTTTGGGATTATTTACTAGAGGACAAAAATACCACGCATATTTCACTTACATCCCATCTGCTTTTGCCTCTTTTTTAACAATTATTTTGTCTCTTGCTATTTTTTCTTCTGAAAATATACATTTGACTTTTTTTAATATACAACATCTCTTTGATTTTGAAATTTTTATTGATGGTGTAGCCGCATTTTTTCTCCTAATAATTGGGCTGATCCCATTTGCTGTTTCTATTTACTCGCTTTCGTATTCTAAAAAATTCGATGATAAGAAAAATAATTCTGCACTTGGAATGTTGTTCAACGTTTTTATCATCTCCATGATCTTGGTAGTAATTAGTAACAACGTATTCTTCTTCCTAATATTTTGGGAATTAATGTCACTTACGTCGTTTTTTTTGGTTATTTATGAGCATGAAAATAAGAACAATCTCAAATCCGGTCTAACATATCTAGTAATGACTCATTTAGGAACCGGATTTATTTTTGCATCTTTTATGCTTATGTATGCTCAAACTGGAAGTTTTAGCTTTGATTCTTTCAGAGATGTTACAATAATTCCACAATATGTAAAAGATATTGCATTTGTTTTGGCTTTTGTAGGATTTGGAACAAAGGCAGGAATGATACCTTTACACACTTGGTTGCCAAAAGCACATCCATCTGCACCAAGCAATGTATCTGCTTTGATGTCTGCAGTAATGCTCAAGATTGCAATTTATGGCATAGTTAGATATCTTTTTGATTTTAACGCAATTGGTAGTTCTTCTGATTATGTATGGTTAGGCGTGGGAATAATCATTATTGGTTCAATTTCGGCTCTGGTTGGAATTCTTTATGCCTTGGTTGAAAATAACATTAAACGTGCACTGGCTTTTTCTAGCATTGAAAATATAGGAATAATTTTTATCGGATTGGGACTCTCAGTAGTTTTTGCTGCATTTCATTTATTGTCTTTGTCTGTTTTGGCTTTTATTGCCAGCATGTTTCATACTTTGAATCATTCAATTTTCAAAGGACTGTTGTTTATGACTGCAGGTTCTATTCATTATAGCACACACACAAAGAATATAGAAGATTTAGGAGGCTTGATTAAAAAAATGCCTTGGACTGCTATGATGTTTCTTATTGGCTCTATTGCCATAATTGGATTGCCGCCACTTAATGGATTCATAGGAGAATGGTTGACATTGCAATCCCTTCTTGCAGTCTTTCAGATCCCCTCAAATATTTTACAGGTGTCTCTTGCATTTGCCATATTGGCATTTGCACTCACTATCGGTCTTGCAGGTGCAACCTTTGTAAGATTATTTGGAATAACTTTCCTGTCAAAAAGCAGAAGTTCAAAAGCAATAAACGCAGTAGAAGTTCCGCGATTAATGCTAATAGGAAAAGCAATTCTGGCATCATCATGTGTTTTATTGGGTATTTTGCCTTTTATTGGAATCAATTTGATTGTGTCTGCTTTTGATTTACCATATACTCCATCTAGTCCGTTTGAGACAATTTCAATAACAAATGCCGATGGCAGTAATTTTGCTAGTCTTCTAATGCCTGCGGTGCTGATTATTTTCGTATCTGTCATTGTTGGAATTTTTGCATTTGTACGAATTATTGGTGGTAAAACAAAGACAATAAAATATGGTACATGGGATTGTGGATTTGGAAGTTTATCTGAAAGAACACAATACACTGCGACATCACTGGCAGAACCAATACGCAGAATTTTTGGTATTTTTTATAACCCTTATAATGATATTACTGTTAATTCTTATGCAAAAGAAAATTTATATCTTAAAAAATCTATTAATGTAATTTCCACAACTAGGAATATTTTTGATGAAAAATTGTATGGAAAAATAATCTCTGGTAGCTTGTTTGTGTTAGATAAAATACGAAAAATTCAGTCAGGGAAAGTCAATGCATATATTTTGTACATTATGATTACTCTGATTGCACTTCTCTTATTCGTAGGATTTGGTATCCATGAGTGATTTTTCTATGTTAGACTATGGGCTTGGCATATTTCAGGCTCTTTTGATCATAGTTTTGTCTCCTTTAATTGTTGGAATAATGAGAAAAACCAAGGCAAAATCCCAAAAACGAATAGGTTCTGGAATTTTTCAGCCATATTATGACATTATAAAATTGCTAAGAAAAGATGAGATAATTTCTGATCAGAGTTCTTGGATATTTCGAGCTACCCCATGGATAAATTTTGTTACAACTGCATCAGCTGCATTTTTTATTCCTGTATTTCTTGTCTATTCTCCTTTTGGTGTTGTAGGTGATATTTTGCTTGTTGTTGGTTTGTTTGCACTTGGACGATTCTTTACGATGCTTGCAGGACTGGATACGGCAAGTTCCTTTGGTGGATTGGGAAGTAGTAGAGAAATGATGGTTTCTGTACTTGTGGAGCCTGCATTATTTATGACAATTTTTGTAATTGCATCATTTTATGGTGGAACAAACATCAGTACAATCGTTTCATCTGCAAATGATACCTCTATCTTAGTTGTACCTGGAATTCTATTTGCATTAATTGCCTTTTTTATTATCATGATGGCAGAAACTGGAAAACTTCCATTTGATAATCCCTCTACACATCTAGAGTTGACAATGATTCATGAAGCTATGGTGCTTGAATATTCTGGAAAAAGTTTAGCATTAATGGAATGGTCTCATGCAATAAAACAAATAATTTTGTTTACCTTATTTGTAGATATATTCCTCCCATGGAATTTTGTAGAACAAATTTCATTAATCGGAATTAGTTTTGGCATAATGCTTTTCATTGTTAAGGTATCGGCGTTAGCGAGTTTTACTGCATTTATTGAAACACGAGTAGCAAAGTGGAGATTATTCAGAGTTTCAGATCTAATTGCAATGGCAATATCTAGTTCTATGATAGGAGTGATTTTCTTTTTCTTGTAGGTATGTCTGATTTGCTCTTGCCAACACAAATTGATTTGTTACATGTATCTGCAGTAATTTTGCTAATTGCTACATTTGGAATTGTTGTAAGAAGGGGGTTTTCAGACTGGTTGCATGCATATAGATATCAAACAATAATTCTTGCAGGAATTGTTGCCCTGATTGGATTCATAACTAGTATTTGGGAGCTTTACATAGTATCTGCCCTTACATTGGGAATCAAGGCAATAATCATTCCCAAAGTGTTGTTTTATGTAACAAAAAAACTAGATTCCCCGATTAAATTAGAGATGAACCCCTATGTTAGCCTCAGAATTTCTGTAATAGCCTCGGCATTGTTAGTTGCAATGTCTTATTTCATGGCTTTACAATTACCCATATCCTCCGATGAGACAATCAGCGTATTTCTCCCAGTGTCTTTTTCATTATTTTTTATTGGTCTGTTTATCATAATTAGCAGAAGAAAAGCACTCAGCCAAATAGTGGGTTTGCTAACTATTGAAAATGGTTTATTCTTGTTTGCTGTGGTAGTTACACACGGATTTTCATTAATTATTGAGATAGGACTCATGGCAGATATTTTAGTAGGTGTGATAGTATCTAGCATCTTACTATTTAGAATGAGTAAGACATTTGATAGTATAGATATTGAGAATCTAGAAAGTTTGAGGGATGACTAATGTTTGCCACCATATTTTCATCTGTAGAATCTATGTTAGTGGTCTCTCTTCTTTTAACTCCAGTAGTTAGTGGTTTGCTAATTACATTATTGAAAAGAAAACGAATCATTGAAACCACCACCGTAATTTCTTCGCTCTTAATATTGACTCAGGGATTGTTTTTGTTGCCGTATATTTTAGAAAAAAAGACAATCTCTATTTTTGATGGCACATTTTACCTTGATTCTCTAAGTGCAATTATGATAATCACAATTTCTCTGGTGGGATTTCTCGCATCTCTTTATTCTGTAAATTACATGGGCAGGCAATATGACAAATTAATTGTAGATGGAAAAAAACTTGTCAGATATTATCAAGGATTTAACATGTTCTTATTTACCATGTTACTGGTTCCAGTTTCTAACAATCTTGGTATAATGTGGATTGCAATTGAAGCTACAACCCTTGTTTCTGTTTTGTTGATTATGCTTTATACCAAACAAGGATCAATTGAAGCATCATGGAAATATTTACTGATAGCTACTGTGGGTTTATCTCTTGCCCTTTTTGGAATAATTTTCTTTTACTATGCAAATTCTGTTTATGATAATTCCTTTGATTCTACTCATGGGATGGACTGGACAAACATGGTGGAAAATGCACCACATTTTGATCCTAACCTTGTCAAATTTGCTTTTATTTTCATACTTGTTGGATTTGGAACAAAAGCTGGTCTTGCGCCTATGCATACGTGGCTTCCAGATGCCCACAGTGAGGCTCCATCTCCAATAAGTGCTCTCTTATCAGGTGTTTTGCTAAATTGTGCCTTTTATGGCCTTTTACGATTTCATATAATTTCTAGTCATTCAATTGGTCCTGAATTCTCAAATACATTGTTAATTGTTCTTGGAATAATATCACTTGGCATTGCTGCAGCATCGATATATTTTCAGAAAGATGTGAAACGCATGTTGGCTTTTTCAAGTATTGAACACATGGGACTAATTTCCGTATCAGTAGGCTTTGGAATTTTTCTAGGAATTTATGGGGCATTACTCCATGTGATTAACCATGCTGTAGTAAAATCACTTCTGTTTTTTTCAAGCGGATCAATTTCACAGAAATATCAAACAAAATCTATTGCAGATACTAGTGGAATAATTAAAACAATGCCTATAACTGGTTTTATGTTTTTGATAGGAGGGCTGGCAATAATTGGAATGCCGCCATTTAATATTTTCATGAGTGAGTTTTTAATGTTGAGTTCTGGATTCAGTTCTGAAAACTTTCTTGTCAGTGCACTTGTAATTTTGTTTCTGGTAGTGATATTTGCAAGTTTTGGAAAGCATTTACTGCACATGGTATTTGGAAATCCAAAATCAGAAATGAAAAAAGAAGATCTTGGAAAACTTTCAATTCTACCAATGATCATTTTGGTTTCAATAATTTTCATAATGGGTATTTATGTTCCAGAGCCTTTGCAAACACTGATTGAAGACGCTACAAAAATTATACTCGTAGGTGGAATCAACTCTTGATGATATCCTACATGTGTTATTTTAGAGGTGAAAATTTATGAGTCATAAGGAAATAATCAGTAAATATTATTCCAAATTGGAAAAATTTGATTCTGATATAAAAAAAATTGAAAACAATAACGAATTGCATCTAGTTCTAAATGATCCCAACAAACTGCATGACTTTTGTAAATTTTTGAAACATGATTTTGATCTTAGATTGTTGACAATAATCTGCTGTGATGAACGAAAATTAAACCATGGATTCAAAATTAGGCATGTTTTTGGCTCTGATGCTGATGATTTTTTCTTGTTTGTAACCACATCCATAGATGAAAGTCATCTGTATTTTCCTAGTCTCTATGATGTGTTTCCTTCTTCAATTCTATACGAAAGGGAGATTAATGATATGTTTGGTTTAACTGCTAAGGAAAATCCAAATATCAAACCATTAATCTTACATGATTTTCCAAATGATATTTTTCCACTACGAAAAGACTTTAACTTGAATGACGATGTAAAGAGAAATTTAAAACAGTTTGAATTTACTCCAATCACCGGAGAAGGAGTATGTGAAATTCCTGTAGGTCCAATACATGCAGGAATAATTGAGCCAGGTCATTTTAGATTCAGCGTTCTAGGAGAAACCATAATCAACTTGGAAACTCGCTTGGGATATACTCACAAAGGAATAGAGAAACTAGCAGAAAGCATGCCAATAAACAATGTTGTATTTTTGTCAGAAAGAATTTCAGGTGATGAATCTATAGCAAACTCTGTTGCATTTTGTCAAGCAATTGAAAAAATTGCCAAGTTGACAATCCCACAAAAAGCAGAACAAATTAGATTATTGTTTGCAGAATTGGAAAGAATCTATAATCACTTTGGGACCCTTGGTGGAATTCTTGCAGATATTGGATTTCCATATGGTGCATCTAGATTGAATATTTTAAAAGAGCAAATCATGCAATTAAACGAAAGATTATCTGGAAGCAGAATATTATTTGGAGTTAATCAAATTGGCGGCGTAAAAATTAACATAACCGATGAAATGTTAATTGACATTCATTTTGTTTTAGATGATGCTTTTCAGATCTTTGAAAAAATATTTGATCATTTAAAATCAAATCCATCGGTAATGGACAGATTACGAAATACTGGCATAATTGAAAAACAACCGGCAAGAGATTTGGGATTAGTGGGAATCTCTTCTAGATGTATTGGTATTGAAACGGATACTAGACAGACCCATCCCTATGGCTATTATCCATCAATAAACTTGAAACAAAAGACACTTAGAGAAACAATGGAGCATCAGGTAGAATTACAAAAACGGATTGGTGATGTTTTATCTCGATTTATGAGTCGTGTAGATGATTTGAGACAATCAAAAGCCATCATAGACTCTATTATTACTCTAAAAAATGATGGATTATCAGTGTCTATGGATGATGAATTAATTCCATATTCATCTGGCTTGGGCTATGCTGAATCTCATAGAGGAGAGACGTTACATTGGGTCATGATTGGAGAAGATAATTCTATTTTTAGATATAAGATCAGAACAGCTTCTTTTTCAAATTGGCCTGTTATTGAACATGTTGTATTGAATAACATTGTTGCTGATTTTCCAGTAATTAACAAAAGCTTTGATTTTTCTTATTCGGGGAATGACTTATGAAAAAAAATAGCGATAAAACAAACCATTTGATTGACATGTCATTCAAATCAGCTGCAATAAAAGATCCGCTGAAAATGGATGATACTATTGCAGCAAATTATAGGGGATATGTTGTATTAGATCCTGATAAAGATTTTGTCTTAAAGGATGAAACTGGAAAAATGTTAGAAAACTCATGTCCTACACATGCTATTACATTTCAAAATGATGATAGTAATTTACAAATTCATCTAGATAATGGAAAGTGCATTCTATGTGGAAATTGTCAAGTAAAATCTCCTGAACTAATTAAAATTACAAGCCAATTTGATTTAGCGAAAAAAAGAAGAGACGATCTTATTGAAACATTTTCCATGTCTGTTCCATTTGGAAAAACATATGATGAATTAGGACAAGAATTAAAAAATAAAATTAACAAAATTTTTGGAAGATCCCTGACGATTAGAGAAATTGATGCAGGTTCTTGTAATGGGTGTGAGATTGAGATTAATGCACTGAATAATTCTGTTTATGACATTGAGCGATTTGGAATTACTTTTGTAGCATCGCCACGTCATGCTGATATTTTATTGGTAACAGGTCCTGCATCCAAAAACATGGAAAGAGCATTAAAAATTGCATATGATTCTACTCCTAATCCTAAAATCATTATTGCAGTGGGTGCATGTGCGTGCAGTGGTGGAATATTTGGCAACAATTATGCTACTACAGGAGGCATAGACAGTATTGTTCCTGTGAATGTCTACATTCCAGGATGTCCTCCAAGACCACAAGCATTGCTTTATGGCATACTAATGGCAATAAACAAAATCTGATTGTAATGACCTCCGGAAATATGAAGAGATATTCTGTTGTTGCAGTAATTTGTGATAAATTAGCCGTACATTTCATCTAGTTTTAAAATTCTTTTATGCTTTGATGATGTTGTTTTCACCGTCTACATAATTGTCACAAGTTTCGCAAAGCCAATGTGTCTTGTTTTCTTCCTTTATCCATTTTGGAAGTCTTCGACTGTTACATTTTTCACAAAATAACGACATGTTCCATTCTGTTTCTTCCTCTATTTGTACTGGCGCTTGCACTGTCTTACTGTATATCTGCCTTGATCTTTTCTTTTCGCATCCAGATTGTTTTTCCCTTATGATCAATTAACTCGATGTTCATTTCATTGAGTTTGTCTCTAATTTTGTCTGCTTCTTGAAATTTCTTTTCTTTTCTTAATTGTTCTCTGTCTGTGATCAAATTGTCAATTTCTTGTTTTTGCTCTAGTGTTATTTTTGGGATAATCAATCCTAAAATTTCAAGCATTCTTTCAAATTCTGGAATAATGATTTTAGCATCATTTGAGTCTAATTTTTCTTCTGCAGCTAAACGATTTACTTCTTTTACAAGTTTAAAAAATGCCAAAAGTGCCAGATGTGTATTAAAGTCAGATTCTAACGCATTATCAAATTCATTACTTGTTTCCACAATCAGTGATTTGATTTCACTGCTGTCACTTTCATCATTTGCATGAATCAATTCATAATAACATATCTCAGCTTGGCGCCATTTTATGAGATTCTCTTTTAACAATTCTTCAGAATAATCTATTGGTTTTGAATAATGTCCTGACAAACAAAATAACCTAATTACATTTGACCCCCAGTTATCTAAAACATATTTTATTGATTTGATGTTTCCAAGTGATTTTGACATTTTTTCACCATTAATTGTAACCATTCCCACATGCATCCAAATTTTTGCAAATTGTTTTGATGTAAATGACTCTGACTGTGCAATTTCATTTTCATGATGAGGAAATATCAAATCTCTACCGCCTCCATGTATGTCAAAATTTTCTCCAAGATATCGTATACTCATTGCAGAGCATTCTATGTGCCATCCTGGCCTGCCTTTGCCCCATGGGCTATCCCATAGTGGATTGACATCTGAAAATTTCCACAATGCAAAATCTAACGGATCTTTTTTTGACTCATCTACTTCAATTCTTGCCCCTGATTGTAGTTCATCTATCTTCTTTTTTGATAATTTGCCATATTGGGGAAACTTTGATACTGAGAAATACACCCCATTTTTTGACACATATGCTATGTCTTTTTCAATTAGTTTCTTGATGAAATTTTTAATATCCTCTATGTGCTCAGTTGCTTTGGGATAATTTGTTGCACGCTTTACGTTTAGTCCATCAAAATCATTGAAATAATTTTGAATGTATCTTAAACTAATTTGTTCTGCAGTTGTATTTTCTGATTCGGCACGATTTATTATTTTATCATCAACATCTGTAAAATTTTGAACAAAGTCTACTGTGATTCCCTTACTCTCCAAGTATTTTCTTAGAACATCAAAAACAATTATTGTCCTTGCGTGTCCTATGTGTGATTCGTCGTAAACTGTAACCCCACACAAGTAAACTCTTATTTTTTTTGAAATGTCTAGCATTTGTTCTGAATTACTAAGCGTGTCTTGTAGTCTCATAGATCCTCAAATGGTTTTTGTTGTGTTTCTCTTTTGTGTATGCTATTGAGATGTAATCGGTACACTTTTTCTACAATTTGTTTTTCAATTTGTAATGTTTCTATAGTTTTTTCAACTGAAAGTTTTTTGTCAAAAATACAATAAAGTATAGAATCTATATCTTCATATGATATCCCTAGTTCCTTTTCAGCTTCGTGCTCCTTCCATAGATGTGGACTGCTCTTTTTTTCAATGACGTTTTGAGGTACGCCTAAAAATTTTGCTATCTCTCTTACTTGTAATTTGTATAATGAAATTATTGGGACTAAATCTGATGCCCCATCTCCATATTTTGTAAAATATCCAATCAGATACTCACTTTTGTCACTTGAACCTAATACCAAGTAGTTTTTTGCATTTGCGTAATAATACAAAATATTTGCTCTTACACGTGCTCTGAGATTCCCTTTGGCCCAATCGTTTGGTTCTAGATAATTTGAATATTCATTCACAATTGGTTTGATATCGATTAGTTTGTATTCTAATCCTGTAAGTGCTATCATTTTCATTGCATCTTCTGTTTCTATACTTGGTGTGATTTGTGTATCTGGCATTATGATTGTCATTGTTTTTTCTTTGAGTATTCTTTTACAGATATAGGCCAGTACTGCAGAATCTATTCCTCCACTTAGGCCAAGAATCACTCCGTTTGCCTTATTTTTCTCAATCTGTTTTATTAGAAAATCCTCAATAGTGTTTGTAATGGCAGCATAATCTTGATGGATTATCTCATCTAAAATCTTCTGATTCAATCAATTATTTTCAGAAACCGTAAGAATAAAAGTTGTGCCAAGATTACAACTGAATTTGTTCATTTTTAACACATACTACTCTATTTTTGTAAATTTTGTATCAGTGTCTAATTGTTCTCAAAAATAGGATTTTTTAAATGTCTACGTAAATTCCGTCGTTTCTGGCTTCAACATGATATGTTGCTAATTTTACATCTTTAAGATAGTCTTTCAATTCACCTGTTTTGATATTATAATGCCAAAAATGCAATGGGCATTCTACAATATCTCCTTCAAGTTTTCCTGGTGCAATTGATCCGTCTTGATGAACACAAAGATCATCTATTGCGTGATATCCATCTTGGTTAAATATTGCAATTTGTTTATTGTCAATTTTAAAGGCCTTTCCTTTACCTGTGGCAATTTCTCCTTTTTCTGCAATTTTTTTCCAAGCCATACTTGCTAATTTCATGATTTTGTCATTTATTTAGATTCGCATGATAGAATTTTATACTCTTTCTGAAGCCAAATTGTATTGAGCAAAGTAAAGTCTAGTGCAAAATTGATCCAAGACGGTAAATTGTCTTATGAATGGGCTAGATCTCATATGCAAATCTTAGATAATACTATTAATCGATTTAAAAAATCAAAACCTCTCAAAGGTGTTACAGTAGGATTTTGTTTGCACATAACAAAAGAAACATCTGTTCTTTTAATGGGGGCAAAGGAACTCGGTGCTACTGTTGCATGCTGTGGTGGAAATCCTCTTACCACACAAGATGATATTGCGGCATTTTTAGCATCACAAGGAATTCATGTTTATGCATGGCATGGACAATCTGTAAAGGAATATGATTGGTGTATTGAACAAGTCTTGAATCACAAACCCACTATTTTGACTGACGACGGTGCTGACATGAATGTAAAGGCACACTTTGATAATAGATACAAAAACATGAAAATTCTTGGCGCAACTGAAGAGACAACTGCAGGTGTAACTAGAATCAGAGCTGTTGCAAATCAGGGCAAACTTCGATATCCTGTAATTCTAGTCAATGAGGCATACACAAAACACATGTTTGATAATCGATATGGAACTGGACAGAGTACCATTGATGGATACTTGCGTGCAATGAATTTGCTTATGGCATCCAAAAGAGTTGTTGTTGTTGGGTATGGTTGGGTTGGTCGTGGCGTCGCATCACGATGTCACGGAATGGGTTCCAAAGTAATAGTTACTGAGATTGATCCTGTTAAGGCATTAGAAGCTCACATGGATGGATTTGAAGTGATGCCAATGGTGCAGGCCTGCAAAATAGGTGATATCTTTGTCACTTGTACTGGAATGACTAGCGTAATTAGAAAAGAACACATTTTACAAATGAAAAATGGTGCTGTCATGGGAAATGTAGGGCACTTTGATGTAGAAATTGATAGCAAATTTTTGCTAAAAGAATCAAAATCAGTAAAAAGAGTAAGACCAAACCTTGATGAATGTACACTCAAAAATGGTAAACGCGTTTATCTTATTGGTGAGGGACGATTGGCAAATCTTGTTGCGGCAGAAGGCCATCCTCCTGAAGTAATGGCCCAGTCCTTTTCTAATCAAATTTTATCTATTTTGTATATTCTCAAAAATCATGCAAAGATTGGCAATAAAATTATCAATGTTCCAGAAGAAATTGATAAACAAGTTGCAGTTGATGCGCTAAATGCAATGGATGTAAAAATTGACAAGCTCACACCAGAGCAAGTCAAATACGCACATAGCTGGTAAAACTTCTTAACCCCAATTAGATTCCAAACTAAATAGATGAAAAATAAAGCAATCATTACTAGTGCATTACCCTATGCCAATGGAGAAATACATCTAGGACATGTTGCATCCACGTATCTACCGGCTGATGTCACCACAAGATTCCTGAAATTAAAGGGAGTTGAGGCTTACTATTTTTGTGCATCTGATGATTTTGGCACTCCTATTTTGATACAATCTGAAAAAGAAGGCAAAACTCCTTCTGATTATGTTGCATATTGGAATAAACGTGATTATGATGATTTTACTGCATTTGGGATTGATTTTGATTTTTTCTACAAAACAAGCTCTCCTGAAAATATTGCCTTTGTTCAAGATGTATTCAAAAAACTCAACAGTGCAGGACATATCTACGAAAAAGAAATAATCCAGTTTTACTGCAGCAATGACAAAAAATTTCTACCTGATAGATATGTCAAGGGTGTTTGTCCTTATTGTAATGCAGCTGATCAATACTCTGATCTTTGCGAAAGTTGTGGACGTGTTCCTGAAGAAATATCTGATCCAAGATGTTCTATTTGTGGACAAACTCCTACTAAAGAAAAGACAACTCATTTCTTTTTCAAGCTTAAAACTTTTGGCGATTCATTATACAAATGGCTAGACGAAAATGACAATCTGCAAAAAGATGTGAAAAAATACGTTCAAAACTGGATAAAGTCCGGCTTGATTGACTGGGATATCACACGCGATATCTCTTGGGGAGTTTCAGTACCTCTTGAAGCTGCCAAAGACAAGGTATTCTATGGTTGGTTTGATAATCACTTGGCATACATTTCTACTGCAATAAAATTTCTTGATGATAAAGGAATAAACGGAAAAGAGTTTTGGAATTCTGCTGATATCTACCATTTTATTGGCAAGGATATTGTTTACCATCATTATCTGTTTTTGCCTGCAATGCGTTTAGGGATAAACAGTGAATACAAGCTTCCTGATTTTATTCCAACTAGGGGTCATCTAACACTACAATCAAAGAAAATATCAAAAAGCAGAAACTGGTATATTGGGTTGAGACAATTTTTAGAATACTATCCTGCAGATTATTTGAGATATTATTTGGTTGCAATAAATCCATACTCTCAAGACGACTTGAATTTTGATTGGGATGAATTTACAAACAGGATCAATTCTGAGTTGATTGGCAATCTGGGAAACTTTGTTAATCGAGCATTGGGATTTACAAAAAAAGCATTCGATGGAGTAATTCCAGAAACTGCAAATTATGATCAAAAAGACATTGAAGCAGAAAACAAAATAAAGAATCTTTCTGGTGAGCTAGGAATACTGATGGAACAAAATCATCTGGATAGGGCTCTAAAGAAGATCATGGAGTTTTCGTCATTTTTCAATCAATATTTTCAGCACAAAGAACCTTGGAAGAAAGGACCTGGAACTGCAAACTGTGTATTTTTATCAGTAAATGCTGCTCGTAGCATGGCAATAGCATTATTTCCATTTCTTCCTGAATCATCCCAAAAGATTTGGGTTCAGCTTGGATTTTCTGGCAAAGTCAATGAAAACAAGTGGGATTCAATATCTGATATTGGTGTAAAATTTGGGCATACTTTAGGCGATGCGACACCGTTATTTGTCAAAGTAGAAGAAGAAGATATTGCAAAATACAAAAAGCAACTAGGCCCATCAGTATGACAAAAATCATTCCAAGAATATCAACTAGGGGATATTATGATTTGAAATATGGCAAAACGATCAAAAAAAATTCATATTTTTTGTACCCAAAAAAAGACTTTGAGAAATTTGTCGGTTCCAAGGAACTTGTCATAATGATTCATGGGTTGCAAAATGATAACGCAGGAGCCATTGCAAAAGTCATTCTGGCAAAAGCCCGATTGTCTCGATTAGGTTATTATTTTCCAGTGATCGGATTTAGCTATGACTCCAATACTATTGGTGCACATTTGCAAAAATATGTCAAACGTGCACTTTCTGCTGGCCAGATAATTGCAAAGAAAAATGGTCGTAATCTTGCCATGTTTATTGAGGATTTCAAATCTGCAAGCCCTAAAACTAAGATACGTCTCATGGGTCACTCTTTGGGGTCTCAGGTAATTCTAAGCGCTGTAGAATATTTGGCAAAGAATCGAAACAATGGAATTATTGAAAGTGTATATTTTTTTGGTGCGTCCATTACAAGTGATGTGCCATCTTCAAAAAAATATGGAAAATTACTTGACAAAGTAATTGGAAATAAGATTGTAAATTATTTCAGTCCAACTGATGAGGTCTTGAATTGGGCAAATAATGAGAAATTTGTCAAAGGTCCACTTGGACTAAACGGTGCTGTGGGTAAAACTATTTCAAAATATCATCAAAAATCAGTCAATCCAAAAAATCATCGATTTGCAAGTTATGCTGCGGTACTGAATTCATTTCCATAATTTTTGTTTTAAAAATTAAGACTAGTGTAATTCATACGTCATTCTTTTATATTTATAATTGAATTCATATGTTATTACCAAACAACGATGCCTACTTTATCTTACAGAAAATCAATTCTTTATCATCTGCACATAGTAGATGAAAAACTAGATAGCCGTGAAGAATTATCCGAATACCCATGTTGATTCCTAGCATTATTTAGAAAGAATTAGTGCAAAATTTCATTTTATTGCAGAATAATAAGTTATTTTTTTCCAAACACTTGTTCAACAGTTCTAGGTTTTCCATCCTTGAATACTTCACAACTACAATATTTCATTGAAAAAGCAGCCATTTGCATAATTATTGGTTTTAATGCTTTACCTTTTTCTGTTACCGAGTATTCTATTCGTATTGGTGTTTCATTGAAGACTTTTCTGTTGATCAGTTCACTTTTTTCCATCTCTTTTAGTCTAACTGAAAGTGTCTTGGGGTTTATTCCTTCAATTGATTCCAGAAACTGGTTGAATCTGTTTTGATTAAGCATAGTTATGTTGCGAAGTATGTGTATGGTAAATTTTTTTCCTATAATCTTGAATGTGTTATCTACTGGACAGCATTTCATCTGTTCTGATATCATTTTTAGTTCTTGGGGCATCAACTTACCAAAACCTCATCTGCTTTCTTCTTAGTTACTTTCTAATTAATATACTTACCTTTCTATAGTTAGTATAAGAAAGTAATATGGAATGCACAGATGGAACATGCAAAATAGAAAACACAGAAAACTGCGCTTGTGGTTCTAGCAAATCATACGATCAGTGTTGTGGTTGCGAAACAATGGATCCAATACAACACGCAATGATGGCTTGGCACAAGGCATTTTTTGCAGCACACCATGATGCAATGACTGAAAGAATGAGAAAGAAAATTGAAACTGCATACGGCCCAACTATGGACAAGGCAGCAGATGCTGTCTTTGAAGCAATTGGAAAGATGTGGAGTTCAATGCTTACTCAATCTGAGGCAAGAAAAGAAGTCGCATCAAAGTTGCAGAAAATTTTTTCTGAAGCAAACAGAAGATAGAGAGATTGAGAAGTCAATTTTTCATCGCCTTTTTTCTTTTTTATAGAATGTTTTTTATTAATCAAACTTGAACTTTTATTCTCTCCATCGAGAGTAAAACAGACTAACTTTTAGACCACTTTTGCATCCATTGCAAAAGATCAGTTATTGATTCCACTAGTTCTTGTCCTTTTTGAGTTAATTTGTATTCTACTCGTGGTGGAACTTCTGCATATGTTTGTCGCTCTAAAATTTTCTCAGACACAAGTTCACTTAGCCTTGTAGCTAAAGTTTTA
>JAIOPB010000048.1 GCA_021414105.1 Nitrosarchaeum sp.
ACAACAAAACAAGGAGAACCAATTCTTGCAGCATCAACAGATAGACTACACAATATTGCAGGGACATATGTCGGAAAAGATGATCCAATATGCCTAATCAGAACACAAAAGAATTTTCCAGCAACAGAAGAAGTAGGTAGTGTGTTTAACAATCCACACTATGTTGCAGGAAACACAAGAGGAAGTCACAACATGCCACTAATGCCAGTAAAACTAAACTCTGCAGCATCGATCAACTTTTGTATTCCAATTGTAGAGGCACTTGTCTTTAGCATGCACGATGGAAAACTGACAGGCCCGTTTGATGGATTTTCAACTCCAGATTGGGATTACATACGAGAGATCGCAACAAAAAAAGCACTTGCAATGAGAAGCCAGGGATTCATTCACCCAGCTACACTTGTTCCATCAGAATTAGAATATGCTGAAGGATACAGAGCCAGAATAGAAATACTAGAAGCCAAGATGAAACCAATAGAGGAATCTGTTGCAAAGTCACAAAAGAAAGAAAATTACGAAGATCCAGATTAGAGAAAACATAACAAAATTGAGAAATAGTTAAAAGAAATTACAACATACCAAAATCACCCTTGCAGCGAATCTTGAAGGTTTTTGATTGGAAGACATACATCTTTACAGCCGTTGCAGTAATTTCATTTTCAAATTTTATGGCAGTATTATTTGGGCAAACCATACCAGCAACATTTATGACATTTTTTAGATATGCTGGCGAGACAATAATTTTAGGAGCAGTGTTTTTGTTTGCACTGTTATGGCTGTTAAAGGCAAGACCACACAATCGTCCAAAGAGCTATTCAATAGTAGTCTTTGATGTGTATGGAAAAGAAAGCGAGATAAGCGACATCCGCACTGAATTTAAGACTCATGATGTAGCTTGGAGCTTTATGAAACAGTACAAAAAATCATACCCATTATACAATTTTGCCATGGTATCAAAACTTTCAAAATCAGACAAGCCAACTATTTTCAGATACATCTAAGATTCAGACTTTTATTCAGGATAATACAATAGAACTAAAGTGGAGTTTTCTATTCTAGCTGATGCATTTAGTAAAATGGAATCAACTACAAAGAGATTAGAGTTAACACAACATCTTGTGGAATTATTTGAAAAGACTCCACAAGATGTGATTTCAAGAATTGTTTATCTCTTACAAGGAAAATTAAGACCGGATTTTGAAGGAGTTGAATTAGGAGTTGCAGAAAAGCTGGCAATAAGAGCAATAGCAAAATCAGCAGGGTCTGACAACGCTGAAAAGAAAATTGAAGATGAGTACAGAAAAAGTGGGGACTTGGGACATGCAGCATCCAAAATTTTAGAGCAAAAGGAACAGACCACGTTTATGGTTCAAGATATTACAGTTGAGCGAGTTTATGAGAACTTGTTTACAATTGCAAAACTAGAAGGCTCAAAGACTCAGGACAGAAAAATGAAATACATTTCAGGACTACTCAACGATGCAAGTCCAGTTGAAGCTAAATTCATTCTAAAGATTTTACTTGGAACATTACGATTAGGCATTGCAGAAAATACAGTAATGGATGCACTTGCCATTGCGTTTACAAACAATAAGGAAAATAGAAAAGTTTTGGAGCATGCATACAATGTATCAAGTGATCTAGGAAAGGTTGCAGATACCATTGCAAGTAAAGGATTGAAAGGCGTAGAAGAATTTGAAATTAATTTGTTTAATCCCATACGACCAATGCTGGCAGACAGAGTAAAAAGCGAAGAAGAAGCAGTTGAAAAACTAGGAAGCAACTTTGCTGCAGAATACAAACTAGACGGAGAAAGAGTTCAATTGCACATTGAAGGAGAGAAAGTAGTATTATTTTCAAGAAGCTTGGAAAACATTACAAGCTATTATCCAGATATTGTAGAAAAAATTCCTAAAGCAATTCAAGCACAAAAAGTAATTTTAGAAGCAGAGGCAGTTGCAATCAATGAAAACACTGGAGAGTTTTTGCCATTCCAAGAACTGATGCATCGAAGAAGAAAATATCAAGTAGAAAAAGCAGTGTCACAGTATCCAATCACTGTAAACTTTTTTGATATATTGTATCATGATGGAAAAAGCTGTTTGGAATTAGGATACAAAGAAAGAAGAAGTCTTTTGGAAAAAATTGTAAAAGAAGATGACTATGCAAAGCACATACCAATGACTATCATAAACAATCAAGACGACATTGAAGAATTTTTGGAAAATAGCATCAACTCTGGATGTGAGGGAGTGATGCTAAAGATGTTAGACAAACCATATCAAGCTGGCTCCAGAGGAAGTTATTGGCTAAAACTAAAACGAGAATACAGAAATGAACTTGGAGACAGTCTTGACCTTGTAGTAATTGGTGCATTTTTTGGAAAGGGTAGACGAACTGGAAAATATGGAACCTTGCTTTTAGCTTCATATGATTATGACACTGACATATTTACAAGCATATGCAAAGTTGGAACGGGATTTACAGATGAAGACTTGGATCAGCTCTATCAGATTCTATCAGATAAAGTAACAATAAAGAAAAATCCAAGAATAGACAGTGAGATGGAAGCTGATGTATGGTTTGAGCCAGAACTAGTAATTGAAGTGGTTGCATCGGAAATAACTCTGAGTCCAATTCACAAGGCAGCAAGAAATGAAATTAGAAAAGACACGGGATTGGCATTGCGATTTCCAAAGTTTACTGGAAAAATACGACTGGAAAAAGATGCAGAGGATGCATCAACTAATGAAGAGATAATGACGCTATTCAAAGGGCAGAAAAAAGTAGCTCATGACAAAAATTTAATGTAATTTATGCGCAAAAATTACAATCAATCATAGAGGATTTAAATTACCTGAACATATTTTGAAATCTAGAAATGTATAGCGGAGAGCTTGAAGTTCAAGCAAAAAGAAAGGCTATAGCAGTTTTACAAGACGAAATCAACAGAATTTTAAATGCGGCCAGAGAACTTGCAACACTACCAGACCTGATGATGAAAAAAGACAAGACAGGTATCAAAAATTCACTTGAGCAAATATCAACTATCGAAGAAGAAGTGGAAAATCTTAGAAGAAAAATCACTAGGGAAGTAGCTGACGTCGGAGGTTTGATCATGAACAGAGAGAACCTTCTCAATACAGCATACACAATGGATGAGATTGCAGGTTACATCACCGGAATAGCATTCAAGCTTTCTAACATCAAGATAACGACACTAAAAAGTGCAAAGCTGGACGAAGATATCACAAAGTTGATTGAGTTGGTAGTAGACGAAGTTTACAAACTAAATGAGATCATACGTAGTCTAAACACCAATACTGCTAATGCAATTGAACTAGCACAAGAAACACAAAAGATAGAACGTGAGATAGACGTCAAATATAGACAGGCAACAATCAAGCTTTTATCAGAAGTTACAAACACCAAAGAACTATTGCTGATAAAAGACGTAATTGAGGGAATTGAAGAAATGTCAGACAAATGTCAGCGTGTCTCAGATTCTTTCATACTACTAGCATTGAGTCTATAAACCACATCCATTTTTTTACTTTAAAATTTTTATCTTATTTTGCAAAAAAAATTAGCTATAACCAAGATAGTTTGTCTCAGAGAAGTTACATTACGTAAAAATGAAAAATATAACAGAGAAGCAAATAAAGAAAATTAAACAGAGAGTAATTGAGGCTTGCAAAAATGACTCGGGTCATACAGTGAAGTTATGCGCAGATTCAGAGTAGAGAATTCATATACACAGATTATTTAAAAAAGCTAGATGCGAACAGAACTAATTGAAAATAGAATCATCGTATGGAATATTGAAGATTCACGCAAATTATTTAGCCATGGGTATTACGGTAAACCAATTGGAATTCCAAAACCAAAACCTGAAGAAATCAACGTTCCATTAATTTTAGACCTCATAGAAGGACTGTACTTGCTTGAGAATAAAAAAATCACCATTTACAAATCAAATCAAAAGATCACAGTTGAAGAGATGACAGAAAAATGTAAAAAAGAATATCATGATTTTGATAAAAAATATCTAGTATACAAAAACTTTCGAGACAAAGGATATGTGATTAATCCAGGAATAAAATTTGGATGTGATTTTGCAGTGTATGAGAAAGGACCTGGCATTGATCATGCACCATTTTTGATTCAGGTGTATAACAGAAACGACCCAATCACATCAACTGGAATTGTTTTGGCAGGAAGACTTGCAACCACAGTAAGAAAGCAATTCATCTTGGCAATACCAAGAGGAAAAGATAAAGTGGATTTTCTTGCGTTAGACTGGTGGAAAGCTTAGACGTTTTTTATGTGACCAGCTATTCTATCATAAATCTCAAAGAGCTCTTTTGTAATTCCAAACTCTAGATGATTCTTCCATTTGTTTCGAATTCTAATGGCACCATCAGTTGGCTCTATGTAGATTGTAGCGTCAGAGATGGATTGTTTTGCAATCATCTCATTTAGTGTGCTGTCCTCATTGAGCTTTTGTGCAAGACTACCGCTGCCATTCCATTCTACTTTAAGAATTGTTTTTGATGAAAAATGTCCTTTTGTTGTAAGTTTAGTGGTAGCAACGTAGTTTACTCCATGATCAGTTTGCTTTCTGACAATAAAGTGTGCTTGGTATCTATCAAACGCACCCCATGGCATTGGATTTGGATCTTGCATCATTATCCCTTTTGAATAATTTGAATCACGTCAATATTAGAACTCTTAACATCAAGACAACCTTTGTTTGTCATCATTCTAGGAGTATGAGAAAAATATCTACTGTAATAATCACCTTTTTCAACATCATCAGTTCCAATTTGTTTTGATTCGGAATCAACTCCGATCTTTTTTAGCATATCAGAAAATTTCTCAGGCCAAGATTGTAAGATAAATGTGTCTGGCTCTGAATCATGCATGAAAGACAAAAAACCATACCCACAAATAAAGATATCAAGAAATTATTTGCTCATAGAGATCAGGATTAGAGCAACATTGGAAAGGGATCTTGACAATATCTAGTAGATTAAACATAATATCTAAGTAATGAACACATTACAAAATTGTTAATAAAAATATGAAATGTGTTAGAAAAAATCAAACATCAGGAGTTAGTCTTGTAGATGTTCCAGAACCAACATGTGGAGATGGCGATGTGTTAATAAAAATGAAATCATGTGGAATATGCGGATCAGATTTAGGAAACATATTTGGAGATTCATGCAGACCATCATCCAAGCTTGGACATGAAGTTACAGGAGTCATTGTAAAAAAAGGTAGCAATGTTAAAGAATTTAATTTGGATGACAGAGTGTTTGTACATCATCATTCACCTTGTAATAATTGTCATTATTGTAAACATGGAAATCAGACAATGTGTGAAAACTATGTTGAATGTTTAGAGCCTTGTGGGATGTCTGAAAAATTTCTGATTCCTAAATGGAATATCAAACATGAAAGCTTGATCAAAATTTCAGATACTATGAGTTTTGAGGAAGCATCACTAATTGAACCACTAGCATGTTGCATTAGATCTTGGAAGAAAATTTCTTTTTCAAAAAATGATTCGGTGCTAGTATTTGGAGCAGGACCGATTGGAGTCATGCATGCAATGTTAGCAAAACACTATGGATTTGGAAAGATATTTTGTGTAGACACTAATGAATTTAGATTAAATTTCTGCAAGGAGGCAAATATTGGCATTCCATTGAAAGGAAATGAGTCGGATATTAGTGAAAAAATCAAGATATACACGGATAACTTGGATTTGATCATAATTGCCACTTCACAGACAGAAGTTGTTCATGATGCAATTAATTTAGTAAGAAAGGGGGGCACGATTCTTTTGTTTGGGGAACCAAGCAAAGAGTGTGAATTAAAAATAGAGCTGAGCAAGATATATTCAAAAGAAATTTCAATTATTCCAAGCTATGCTGCTTCAACAGATGAGATAAGAGAATCATTTGAAATTATAAACAATAAATCAATTAACATTAAGCAGTTAATAACACATAAAGTTTCCATTCAGGATATCACAAAAGCTCTGAATTATGCTAGAACTGGAGATGGTGTGATGAAAGTCATCATTACAAATGAATAGTGATTAAAAATTATTACAAGATTGAATCATTTGGAAGAGAATAACTACAGTTAAAGAATTTCAATATGGTTGGTGCTATTTGAGTGACATCTATGAGATCAGTTTCTTTTTTTGGCTTGATAGACATTCCAAATATAGGTAGAGTATCAGTATTTTCACTATCAAACACACCATGAGAGCCTTTGATCAAAGAAACATCATGAGAAATTCTTTTAGTCACTGAATCGAAAAATAATTCGAGTGGATCATAGCCAGGTTTTCGATGAATGTCAACGCTAAAAGTAAATGATGGGGCATGATTTTCATCTTCCCACCAATAATAATTAAACCAGCAGTTATCCTTTGCGTATAAAATTAACTCACCGCTTCTTGGATGATTTATGTTTAATTTTATTTGAGATTTTTTATCAAGAATTCTTGCAATATTTTTTTCTTTTTTGAAAATTGAAGTAACGACATCATCATAGCCGAATTTTATAAAAACATGTGCCATCTGATGATCAACCATTGCAAACGCATTGCTGTTTTCAAAATCAATGTATTCTTTTCCCAGTATATTTCGAATGGAAAGTAAACCCTTTTGGCGTAGAAGTATGTTTGGAGACAAAGAGTGGGTCACTTCATTAAATCCATATTCAGAGTGAATCATTATTTCATATTCGTTGTCAAGCTTGTTGGTATCAAGAAAATCTAACAAATCTCCAATCATATTATCAATCTCAACTAAACTCTGCTTGAATTCATTACTTTGAGGACCATGCTTTTGTGCGGAATAATCCAAGTGGGGTAAATATACAAGTACCAAATCGGGGCTGTGTTTTTTTATTGTATACATTGACGCATCAATTATCCATCGGCTAGACTTGATTGATGCAAATGGACCCCAATACCATTTGAGATCAAATTCCCCTAGATGTTGAGCAATTTCCTCATAATAATGGACAGGTTTTGAATAACACCACATGATAGTTTTGTCTTCTAGATGAAGTGGCTTTGGAGTAATAACAAAATCAGAATTTGTGTAAAGAGAATTTTGCCAGAAAAGTACAGCTGTTTTTAATTTTGGGTTTGTTTTCTTTAAAATATCCCAAATTCTTGGCTTTTGAACCAAACTGTCATACTGTTCCCAGAATGAAACTTGTTTTGTATCTCTATCATAGAATCCATTTGAAATTATGCCATGATCAGCTGGATAGTATCCTGAAGTAATCGAAGATTGGACACTACATGTTACTGCAGGAAAAGAAGGGATCATAGGAGAACAAAATCCTTTAGTAAAAATTTTTGAGATGTTAGGAAGCAAAACATCATCAAATGAATTTTTTGTTAATCCTACAACATTAATCACAATTAATTTTTTCATTTAATTATTCAAGACACTTTCTAACTTAAAAATAAACCATTCATACTAGGTTATGTCAAGTATAGCTTTCGTAAAATAATATACGCGGGAAATATCATAGATATTGTTACTATTGCAAAAATAATATTGGAAAAAGCCATAACCAATATTCCATCTAAAATAGGAATGGAAAGCAATTGAATCGTCACAATTTTTTGTGTGGTCTTGGGAGATTTTTCTGTGAAAATCATCCAAGGGATATAACTAACAACAACAAAGATTCCAAGAATTAGCCAATGAGTAAATCCCATATCATGTGTTAAAATTACAACATAAACTATAGTGAATAAAACAAGGATCAAATTAGCAATTTTTGCTTTTCTAGAATAACCATAACTCTCAGTTTTTGCAAGAATGCTAATTCCTGCTACAAAAATGGCAATTGGAATAGACACCCAAATAATTTCAAAATTAAAAATGACTGTACTTGAGCCTAAAATTACATTCAAAAATCGTATAGACGAGAGATTTAGAATTCCAAGAATTTTGATGTTTTTTAGTTTGATATCATATGCAAATATGAGAATAGTCATAATGACAGATATGATTACTGCTTGGAATCCAACAAAAAATGCAGAAATATTTGCTGCAGCTAATAATGCAAGACCAAGACATAACGCTGTTTTTCTTGAGATTTTTCCTAAAGGAAGCGGTCTGCCCGGTCGTTCATTTTTATCTATATTGTAATCAAAATAATCATTTAATGTCATTCCAGCTAAAAATAAAAAACCTGAAATTGTAAGAAGTGGAAATAAAACAAACCAATCACCAACAAATTCTGAATATATGAAAAAACCTAAAAAAACATTTGAGAGAGCAGTAAATATTCCTGGAAATCGCACTAGCTGAAAATAGGATTGTATCATTTTAGATTAAGAGAATGTATGAATTGCATTGCCTCTTTAGCGGCATTTTCTGGAGTATCTAGATAAGGGTATAATTCGAGTGTAACGTAATTTCTATAATCAATATCATTAATTGCATCAAAAACTTTTTTGAGATCAATTGCCCCATGACCAGGAATCAAATGTTTATGTTCTCTTGATTCTGCAATGTCTTCTAAATGAATATGATCTATAAAATCTGCAAGAGTTTTAATTAATTTATCAGGTCTTTCACCTACACAAAAAAAATGACCCACATCAAAATTAAGGCCAAGATATTTTGTATTGAATCTGGAAATAAAATTTAGAAATTGTGAGGAATTTTCAATTAGCAGACCAGGTTCCGGTTCGATTAAAAGCTTTACACGATTTTTTTCTGCCACATCAATAACCTCGTTTAAGCCGTCATAAAATAATTCTAATCCTTCTTTTTCAGACAATCCCAAAAGGGGCCCTCCCGGTTCCGTAGAAACAGTTTTCACTCCAAGTTCCTTGGCTAATTCTAAACAATATTTGGTATGTTGTATTCTAGCATTGCGTTCGTTTGGATTTTTTTCAATCCATGAAGGGTGATGAAAATCATTAACAGCACACATCATAAATCCATTTAGATTTGAGATCTCCATTTGGTTTTCGCGTAATGTTTTTTTTATAGAATCAATTTTTTTAGCAGACAGTGGTGGAAATGCATGTGGCATATCACACATTAATTCAATTGCAGTATAGCCTACAGAAGAAATCGAACGTATGCTGTCTTCGATAGAATAATTTCTATATGCATTTGTACTGAATGAGAATTTCATGCGATTGATCTATAAGGGAATATAATTTTTTGATTGTTTAAAAAAATTATTGGGATTATGAAAAAGTAATTTGTCAATCTCTGTTTTACTAAAACCATCTTTTTCCATTTGGATTGCAGTCTTTGGCACACTTAGAGGATCTGATATTCCCCAATCTGCAGAGCTGTTGATCAAAATTCTATCAGTGCCGTATTTTTTTAGCATGTTAACTGCTCTAATTGGACTTACTTTGGTATGTGGGTAAACAGTTATTCCTGCCATCACATCATAAGATAAAGAAAGTTCTATTGTTTCTTCAGTATTATGATCCATGATAATTCTTGATTCGGTGGCATTACAGTTTTTTATAATATCAAGTGTTTTTTTTGTTCCTTCTACTTTATTGACATGTGGAGTATGAATAATAACTGGCATTTTAAGTTCCTCAGCCATTATCAATTGTTGCGTAAACACTTTTTCTTCTTCTTTAGTAATCATATCAAATCCTATCTCGCCTACTGCTACAACTCCTTCCTTACTAAGATAATCACCCATAACATTTAGTGATTCACTGGCAAGTTGTGAATTATTGGCTTCTTTTGGATTTACAGAGATGGCACAATAATGATTTATGCCAAATTCTTTTGCTCGTGTTCTTTCAAAATTTATCAAATAATTCCAATAATCAACTAGTGTTTGTGATGAAGTGCGTGCTTGTCCGAGCCAAAATGAAGGCTCTATAACAGTCTTAATCCCAGATAAACTCATTTTTTCATAATCATCTGTTGTTCTAGAATACATGTGGATGTGAGGATCAACAAACATGATTTAACATCAAATTCTTTAGGTATGTAAAAGTAATCTTTGCTGCATACTCTGGATTTTTTGAGTATGTATAAAGTTCAGCAGTAAGAAATCCTTCATAATTAATCTCTTTTAGTGATTTGTACATAGCAGAAAAGTCAATGTTTCCTAAACCAGGAATCAGATGATAATGGATGTTATTTTTACAATCACTTATGTGTGTATGAAGAATTTTTTTCCTAAATTTTTTAATAATTTTAGATATATCTTCACCTAAAACAGCTGCATGACATACATCGAGGTTTAATCCAATATTATTAAATTGAGAAACGATACTAGATACATCATGTGAATTTTCAAGTAGCAGGCCAGGTTCATATTCTATTGCTATTGAAATATTTTTTGTTTCAGCAAACGATGCAAGTTCAGTTAAAGATTTTTTAAAATTACGTAGGTGAATAGATTTTTCGGATTTAGGGGAAATTCCAGAAGTGATACATATACTTGGAGATTCTAAAATGGAGGCTAGTTCAATTGCTTGTTTAGTGTAGTTTAATCTCCATTGTCTAAGTTTTTCATTTTTATTTGAAAGTGATGGCTCAAATTTTTCTATTATAGCATTTCGGTCATACCAACCTACTACAGTATTGACATTTAGATTTGCTACTTTGAGTTTATTTTTTTTAAGACAATTTTTTATTGTAGACAAATATTTTTTATTTAACGGTAAGAAGGCATGAGGTACATCAAGGACAAGTTCCACTCCGTCGTAACCAATGTTTGATATAGATTCTATACAATATAACAACGATTTTTCAGTAAATGCATTTGTGCTAAAGCCAGTCTTCAATTACTTTTCATTAAGAGCGGCTAGTAGATTTTCCTTTGCTTTTGTAATTTTTTTGGGATCAATGTATGAATTTGGGAGTAGGATCTTAGCTGCTTCCCATACCAAATTCTCTATCATAGCCATTTTATTGTGTTCTTCTTTGGACATACAAAATAAAATTATTTGAATCTTTTAACTTTTTCATTATTTAATCATATTAAATCGAGTTTTTCGTTAAGACCTATACCATATGTATTTTCTCCAAAATACTCTGTTAACAATCCAATTAAATAATACAAAAGTTTCGTATGTCTATGCTGAAATTTCAGGGTAAAGTTGCTCTAGTAACAGGCAGTGGAACTGGAATTGGACAAGCTATTGCTAAAAAATTTATTGAAAATGGTGCCAGTGTGATTATTTTAGGTAGAAGACGAGAGCCATTAGAAGAAACATCAGTAATGCTAAAAGAAATAATTTCCAAAGTAAATAGCGGTGCATTTGTAAGAATTTTCTCCGGTGTTGATGTAAGCGATGAAGTTGGAATTAATGAGATGTTTGATACGCTAAAAAAAGAAAACCTGACAGTTGATTATGTAATTAATAATGCAGGAGTTTCAGGACCTGTCACTTGCTTTGCAAATGCACCACTGGATGAGTTCAAAAGTACAGTGGATATTCACCTGACTGGAACATTTTGGGGCTCAGTCCAAGCACTAAAAGTAATGAAAGAAAATGGAAAGATTGTCACAATTTCAACATTTTTCACAGAAGAAAGACCACTTGAGCAAAGACCGTATAGATTTAGAAGCCCATACACTGCATCACAAGGTGCAAAAAATAGACTAGTGGAAGCAATGTCTTGGGAGTTAACAGATAAAAAAATCATATCAATCGGAACAAATCCAGGTCCAGTACATTCAGATAGAATTTACAAGACAGTATATCCAAAAGCTGCGGCAGAATTTTTACGAGTAAGTGGTTTTGAGGACCTAACACCAGTTCAAGTCGATGCTGCAAACAAGGAACTATTACCATTATTAGGCGAGGATCAAAATATAATTAAAAACGGAATTGTAAAAGCTGCACAAAAACTATCAAAGGATAATGGGAAAGATATTGCAAAACTAACTGCTACTCTTGGCAATCTATTAAATAAAATTCAAAGCATTGCAGAAAAAGTTCAAAACAACACATCACATATGATTGCAGACAAACAATTTTTAGCGCAAGGACAAGTTGCAGAATCAGTTTTGAATTTATGTGATGAACAAATTGCAAAAATTCTAAACGGCAAAATAATTCCAGGAGACAGAGTATTTTATCCAGTTAAACCACACATTGGTACCACCACACCAGGTGTACACCAACCAGACTTTACTGGAAGATCAATAGTATTTACAATAGATGCAACTGAAAAATCAGATGCAGTGAGAGTAGAATATCTGGCACAACATGTTACAAAAAACGGTGGCAAAGTTGCATGTTTTATCTCTGAATCAACTCCAAAAGAATTACAAGAATACATTAGTGGAAAATTCCATTCCCACATAGTAAATCTCAAGAATCCAGATGAAGTCCAGAGATGGCTAAATACTGCAAAGACTAATCTTGGCAGCATATTAGCAGTAATCCATATCACAGGAAAACTGCCAAACATTGCAAAACTAACAGAACTATCAAGGGCAAAATGGCAGGAATTAATTGAAAAATTCATCACAACCCCTGCCATAGTTGGACAAAGAGCACTAGAGCAGTTTGTTCCTGGGGGAGACAAGGATCCGCGATTATACAAAGATGCAAGAGGTGCCATGATGATAATCGGACCAGATTTGCCATCTGGTGCAAAAGTTACAGGACTACAAAGAGCACAAGTGGAGGTATTTCGCGGAGCACTAAGACCATTTACAACTACAGTAAACCAAGAACTAAGCGATGTACTTGATTCAAAGATCAGAATATTCTCAATATTTCCAGGTTCAGTTACGGGAGTAGAACCAAACAACGAGAGAATTGCCCAAGCGTTGAATTTCCTAGTATCGGATAATGCGGCATCTTCATCTGAAGTCACATTTTGTGTTGATGAATCAATATCTAAAATTTTCCAGAATAAAAAATGCGTTTCTAGAAGACATACAAAATACAAAACAAAAACTAGTTTCAGGCAGAGCCATCCTATCAAGAATGGAGGGTGAATTTACTAGACTGAGTCAAATTTACGGAAATCACATCATATTTGTTGGAACTGATGGAGATTCAAAGTGGGAGAATAGAAGTAGTAGATTCCTAAAGCCATTATACACAGATGAGGTATTGAAGATAAAATTTACCATATCTGCAAAAGAAGACATAGATGAGGAGTTTGGGAAAATTGCAATAGACTGCGAAGGAACAAAGCAAGATGGAGAGATCGTAGTAATAACAAAGAGAAACTGGTATCGAATCAAAAAAACAGTGTCAATATAGGTGTTCACTAATGAAAACAGGAATTTTTTAAATAATATGATATCAAGAACATCATATGTATGATGAACTCATCAACAAAGCACTAATCACACTAGCAGTGGAAAATGCTCTTCTTAAAATGGGATTACCTGAGTTAGAGTTAGTTACATTTAGACTAAAACAAGACCATCAATGTGAAATTTCTGATTGCCTGAAATACCCTCAATATCTCAAAGAGACATTGTGGGATTTATTTGGCAATTCATATTATGACATATTGCAATCAATACAGGAAACATTACAAAAAACTACAATGGAACAACCTTTGATGGATTTTCTTACTGTTTTAGATGATCATTCATGAAGACACGCTTTGATACACTAGAAAACAAAAACTATCTGTTACTTGCATTAGTCGGAGCAGTAGTAGTATTTCTTGTTGGAAATATAGCTAATCAAGAAGAATTTCCTATCGCTGAAGACTTGTATATGACAGACTTGCTTTTCATAATATTTCCGGGCATTGTTGTTGTATTTGGGTTGATGCTAGTATTCAGATACGGATTACGTGGAAATCATGGCATATCTTGGGTCTTGTTCACGCTAGCCATTGCCAGTTGGTATGTAGGAGATATGACCTACAAGTATGATTACAAATATGATCTTGAAGATCTTTCAACATTAACAAGTGATTTTTTTTATATTATTGGATATCCTCTATTCTTTGGATTTACAATATTTTATCTCAAGCCTAGAAAACGAATCATTTCAAAAAAGATGGTTCTGGCTGCATCGCTTGTTTCAATCTTGTTTGTTATTCCGACTCTTTATTTCACATTTAATGGAGAGTATCAGCTAGAGGAACTAACGATATTTCTTTATGCGATTTATCCGATATTGGATGGAGTTATTCTAATTCCTTCAATTATTGCCACGTTTCTTTTCTTTAGAGGACAAGTTAATCTACTGTGGTCATTAATTCTAATTGCTACCATACTGTTCATAATAGCAGATACATCATATCTTATCTTTTCAGTAGAAGAAACTTACTATCCGGGACATCCTGTCGATATATTGTTTGTCTGGTCATACATCCTCTATGCATTTGGAGCATTAAGTCATATCAGACTATACAAAAAAAGAAAAACAGAATTGGATACATGATTAACACTTTGAATTATCAGATAATGATTTAATTTTCTATAATTTGGATAAATTTTTGTATTGGTTCTTCATTGATTGATTTATCAAAAACTCTACGCATTGTATACACAATATCTGAATATGCATCTCCAAATAATTCATACAATACTGTTTTGAGATATTCCGGATGATCAAAAACATCTTCAGTAGTTATTCCAAAATTTTCTTTTAATTTTGTTTTAACCTTGTCAAGTTCTGGAGGGCCCATATCAAGAAGCGCATGTTCTACTGCAACTTGAACTAATTCTCTATATGCTTGCTGATCATGCATGATGTGACATATGGTGGAATAACGGATAAAGTTTATGTCATGATGCATAGTGACAATCTAATAATTTTGTAGTAATGGTTTAATGCAATAATCAGATTCATACAGTATGAGCCTAGATTGTAACTGTACCATCAATGAATATGGAGAATTACTCCAAGAATGTGACGGACATAGAGAAGCTAATTTTATGAAATAAAGTTGTCTCGTTTTGATTTTATGATGCCCCCTCAAAAGTGGAGGCAAATGAAATGTGCTAACTAGTTTATGTGAGCTATTTGGCTTCCAGCTAACACCGCGAGATGTCCCTGACTCAATGAGTGCCAAATACAAACCACAGTATTAAAAAACAAAGATAAAAAAAAATCACCGATTGGTAAACACTATTTACAATATGCTTTATCCACCAATTAACATATTCTCAGATGCAGAATCAAAAAATAATTTAATCGCAGCTATAATTATTATTGCTGAAACTAGAATTTGCAGAGATCGTTCTGTGATATCCAGAGAGATACGTGCGCCGACTATTCCGCCAACAAAAGCACCTGCAGCTAATAGACCAGCTTGGAGAAAATCAGGATGACCCAACATACTATGAGTAATAATTCCAGATAGAGAGGCAAAGAGCAAAATGAATTGCGATGTAGGTGCTGCCTTTTTCATAGTCATTCCAATTCCGACTACCATTAACGGCACAAAGACAATTCCTCCACCTATTCCAAAAAATGATGAGATTATTCCAGCAAAAAAGCTTGCAGCCATGACAAAGACAATCATTTGCTTTGTGAGATTTTTTTCTTTGGTCTCTATTTTTTTTTTCATAAAGATATAGACTGCAGATGAGATCAACACAAATCCAAATAGTATCTTGAATATTCCAGGGGTTACATCACTGGATAGATATGCCCCTAAAACAGTTCCAGGAATGCTCAAGAGTCCAAGCTTTAATCCAAGTGAATAATTGATTCGTTTTTGACGCGAATATGAAACTGTAGAGCCAACTGCATTACTAAAAGCTGCAAAAAGACTATTGCTTGCAGCTAGTGTTGGTGAAAAACCAAAAAATGTCAAGACAGGTACAACTATGATTCCACCACCAAGACCTATTATAGAGCCAAGTATTCCAGCTGCAAACCCAAGCGGGATTAACCATAATTGATCAATCATCATAATCTCCATCCATACACATTCTGTGCATATCTTGAATTTAGTTGGATATTATGAATTTCCAAAGATATCCTTCGGTGTTTGTAGTTACTTCTAAGAGTAGTTGTTTTTGAGCCAACCCGCTAATCTGGGAGTTGCTAGTAGTGCTCTTACCCTCCAAATGATGAGATTTTGCAGCATCAATCCAAGCAGAGACGGACTCAAGATTACCAGGTTTTTTGTCCTGCCAGCAATCACACACAAGTGATTCCACCATGACTTGATAAGTTGTCTTTATAGAATCAATCTGGGACAGGTATGGGTCTGTTTGGATTATTCCCAATACAACATTGGGAGAATTCACACTACCAATCATGTGAATATTTCCAAGAAAATTACCATCTGAATCTTCTAGTTCTGTTGATGTACAGTATTCAATTGAATTTTGTTTTTCATTATCACCATAGAAAGTACAATATTTTGCAATAGAAGCCCCTGAGATTTTTAATGCACTAGACATGGAGATTCCTTTTGCAGCAAGGGATGATTTCATAAGAGAGTTTGAATCAACATATGAAAAATTAATTGGTGTGATGAGTTTAGTTGGAACTGCAGTGTTGTTAGTTGGAATGGCAGTTTCATTTGTGGGGTTTTCTCTGATTGGAATTGGTTCAATTATTGGTTTTTCATTTATTGGTTTTTCAGTTACTGTGATTGGCTTTTGATTAATGGGAACTAGTATAGTCATTAGAATTATTGCAATAGCAATTCCAGAAATAACAGGTATGAGAATTTTCTTGTTCATTTTATTTGGTTGAATTATTATTATAACATAAGGTTTTGCAATTCTAAATGGAAATTATATTTAGCTTTGAGTCTTTTGTAATGTGAAATTTATCTACAAATCCAGAAGTCACTTCTAAAATGTATAATGCCTCACCATCAGGGGTGATGCTTTGGCAGGCCATAGTTTCAAGTGCGGTCTTGCATGGAGGAATATCTTTTTCTATATGGATAATGTTGCCGTCTTTATCAAACCAGATCATATCTAGTGGAAATTGCATGTTTAGCATCCAAAGTGAGTAAATTCCTGCATTGTCAAAAACAAAGATCATTCCTTGGTTGTATGGTAGCTGATCCTGAAACATCAAGCCTCTGACACGTCTTGGCTCTGTATCGGCAACTTGTACCTCTAATGGAATATTATCTATTTTGATAGTGCCTCTTGGAAATTCGACTGATTCGAGCTTGCTGTCACTTGGAATTGACATTATTCCTACAACTCCAATGATTGCAGCAGCTATTACCACTGGAACTAGAATCTGGGTTCGAGTTGCCATGAAAAGAGTAATTTTTTCCTTTTAAAATACATTGTATTGGGTATTACCAAAGATAACCAGATCGTTTTTAGAGGTTTTTGTTTAAGGTTATCGTCCTTTTTGACTAAATCCAGGAATGATTTTAAAGTTAAATGCAGAAGATGTTTGAAATTTTTTACCTGCTTTTTCCTTTTTTGATTCAGTGTTTGTGTACCCTTCAATTTTGAAAATCTTGTCTACATGTGGTTTGGCTTTTTTATCCGTGTAAATGATGTTTGTTGGAGAAGTTTTTTTCTCTGCCTTTTTCTTTTTGGATTTTTCAGTATCTGCCGGGTTTTTTTGTGTCCATTTGATGTTGCCTGTGCCTGACAAAGAAGATTGTTCAAGCATATAATCACCTAATGATTTTCCCATACTCTTTCATTATTACTATGAACATAAGCGTATGGATCTAGAATCCATTTCCAATCTTAAAATAAATACGTCACAAACTACTTTTTAGCATGATAAATAGGATTAGCTACTCAGATGTAGGCAAAGACTACTTAATCTGCAACTGCAAAAACAGTCGATGAATTGATGGTCCAAATAATAATTCAGATCAAAAATGAACATAAAGAAATAGAATGAATACTGAAAATATCTCAAAAACAAAATCACTGATCAAAGAGATTAGCTAATAATCCTAGAAACTTAAGGATTTAGGAAAACTAACTACTTTTTGGATTTAGCGTTATCTCGTGCCTTTGTTCTTTTTTTCGCTTTGTTTGATGTTTTACTCATCAATTTCTAAATTTTGTATAAACTTAAGGATTTAGGAAAACAGAGTTTAGAATCTAGTTTCCATCAAGAATTGATTGAAGTTTTTCTATGACAATATTATGAATTATGATTTCCATTGGAACTGATGAATTAGTTACTATTTGTTGATTGTCTTTAATTGCTTTTTGTAATCTTTCTCTAATTTCTTGATCTTCAAAGATTTGCTGTCTCAATGAAAATGCTTCTTTTTGGTTCTTGACATAAATTTGGAGCCAATAATAACCTGTTTGACTATCGTCTATTTTTATTTCAGTTATCTTCATAGCATTATTTCTCAAATTACTATTTTAACTATAGTTTGCCAAATCAAAATGCCTCTAAGAAATACCACAGAATTACTTTACTCTGTTTTGAATTTCAAATTACAAGTGGGACAAAACCAAGATACTGCCTCACCTTGTTCTCGAAACATCATTCCAGAACATTTAGGACACTGTCCAATTTCCTCGCTCACAAATTTTCTAAATTTAGTACAGACATAAGTATTTCAAAAAATAACACAAAGACAAAAAAGAATACAACGAGGAAACAATGGAAATTCAAAACGAATTTTGAGTGCTTCCACCCTTTTCGTCTCTTTTCCTTACTGTTCTCCAGCTATGACAGTTCCTCGTCGGGTATGCTATGACTGGATGATATTAAAGTTATTCTAGATAATTATATTACATTTGTCAGGAAAAAGATAATATTTTCAAATAAATGTAAAAATAGCAAGTGAAAGTCAATACTTACAATTTTTAATAGAAAATATATCAAAAATTATATTAAATAAAGATCAACATCATAAATTTTCATGTTAATTTTTAAATAGTTGAACTTATTATACATACCATGTCGATAAGTGTTTCGACTGAATAAACTGCGTGACCCTGCAGAACGAAAAAGGCAATCAGGCGTTTAACGTCCTGACCACGAGAGGAAATCTCTCTATGTTCTGCAATTAAGGGTTACGCCTTTTTGTTTTCCAGAATCAAAATCAGATCATATTAAATGATAAAATGATGTATTTTATCTCGAGATTCTACAAACTGTATGTTTGTCATTCTAGCAAAGACAAGAATCTCAAAATAATTGAATATATTTCTAAAAATAATAATTAAAGATCTATTTTTATGCTAGAAATGCGTAATAGTATTTGGAAAGCTGACACAATTTCCTATTGTCAAATGTTGGCATCAGTTTGCTGGCCTTTGCTTACTGCAGGGCTATGCAAAGGTTGATCCGCAAAAGTCAGCTTCCCACCTTTACAATAGGATTTCTAAATTAGCACAATTCAAAAAACAAATTTTAAAATACAATTAGAGATCAACATCTTGGGTTTCTCTGCTAAGTAGTGTGGGTATTATTAGAATTATTGCACCAATTATAATATTGATGCCAAGTGCAATAGGAATCATTTGTTTTGGAACACTAGACATTAGATATAATGCAATTAGTGGAGACCAAGAACCAAAAATCAATCCAGCGTTATATGAAAATCCTGCAGCGCTGTTTCGTATCTGGGTTGGGAATCTTTCTGAAAAATATGCAGGGATGGGTCCTGATGCAGTTGATATGACAAATGCAAATACTATAACATACAATACCAACCCATAGACATTATCTAAGATTGCACTTGCAAGTGGAATTGAAATCAATATAGAAGCAAATACAAAAAGGAGCATTGACTTTTTTCGCCCAATTTTTTGCGATAGCCAGCCAGTAAGAATCATCCCAACCCAAGATGATGCAGTAGCATAAATCATAATTAGCGCTATTTGCTCTTTTTGAAAATTACCAAATTGTTCCAGATATGTAGGCAAGATGCTAATTGAACCATGATACATGTAGACAAGGCCAGTCATTATTGCGGCACAGAGTAAAAACTCCTTTCGATGTATTCCAAAAACAATGCTTCGAAGTGGGGTCTTTTCAAGCCCATTTTCTTTGTTCTTTTTTATCCATAATGGGGATTCAGCCATGCTGAGTCTTACAAAAAGTGCAACAAAGCCTGGAATTATGCCTGTAAAAAAGAGGATTCGCCAACCAAATTCCTCAAAGAGATGTCCTGGAAAAATAATAGTTATGATTTGAAACGATATTGCAGCCAAAAGAAAGCCAAATGAGAATCCACTCTGCAAAAAACCAGACAGCAATCCTCTTTTCTGTTTTGGAATGCTTTCAATTGTCAGTACAGCACCGCTGCCCCACTCACCACCAGCAAAGATTCCCTGAATTAGACGAACCAGTATCAAAAGAATTGGTGCCAATACTCCAACAACTGCATATGTTGGCAACAGTCCAACTGCAAATGTTGCAACAGAAAATCCTAGTATTGTAATAATCATAGATTTTTTTCTACCAAACTTGTCGCCATAAATTCCAAAAATCACAGAACCAAGCGGTCTCATTATTAGTGTGACTGTATATGATGCAAATGTTGCAAGTATACTAAACACAGGATCCTGAGATGGGAAAAATAATTGGCTAATCGAAGGAACAACTAAAAGCATCAACACAATGTCGTATCCATCCAAAGACCATCCAAGAAATGAACCGATGGCAATTTTTTTCTGAGCTACAGTTAAACTCAATAAAATATTTTCAGTCTAGTTGTATATAGGCTTAGATTTTAAAATAGAAAATAAAGTTCACATGGTAGAAATAGAGAAACACCTGAACAAATAGAATAAGGCATGCCAGAAATTAATATCAAAGAATATGAAAAAAGATGCCAGGACATACTGGAAGATGACGAAGTAAGATTTGCAGGATTATTAGACGAATTTGGGAAACTACTTGCTGGAGGGTATAAACAAAATATCAACCCAAGGTTGACAGAAGAGCAGCATGATTCAGTGCGTAAAGAATTGGCAAGTAGAGTTGCAAAAAGAAAAAAATACGACATAGAATTGGGGCATGTGAAATATTCTGCATCTCGCAGAGAACATGTTGTAATAATGAGTTTTCCAATTTATGAAAAAGTAATAATGATAGTGGCAGAACCGCACGTAAACATTGACAGATTGGCATTTAGAATAATAGAAAAACTAGGAAGTCAATGGGGCGAGTTTTTTGGAAAATAAATTTCAGAGTTTAAAAGAATTGTAATTTTCAATATGAATATTTAGCAACTACATCACAGTGCTTTTGAAATCATTTATTGTGGAAATAGTATGCTTTGTCTCATGACCAATATCATGAATAGTTGCACCGTTGTATTTTTTTTCAAGAATTTTTCCAGTTGCCATTAGCGCTATGCCTATCGGAGTAGTCACTGGTTCTGGAGCTAAAACTAGAGCCACCCCAATTTTTTGCATCTTTTTTCCTGGCGATGATGCCTTTTGTAAAGATCTCATAGATCTAGCAGTTCCTTTATCATCTATCTTTGACATATCTGTGTATAGAGAGGCTCTTCTTTTAGCAGAATCAGAAACCTTGCGTAGTTTTTCTAGCCGTATCTTTAGATGGTCAACCATGACAGTTAGTCATTTAGAAAAAATTAGTTAAGATTCAATGATCAATATCGATTACCGACAAGTCAATAAAGAGTAACTAGGAATAAGGGACATCCAATTATACTAGGTTTAGATTAGATACAAAGACACATTGAAGACAAAAAATTCCAAGAGACTAGAGTCAATTAAGGCAGCTCATCAGTCAAGAAGAGCAAGCTACAGTACAAGAATGGAAGACTATCTAGAGGTAATTTCAGAATTGGTGGAATTAAAAGGGTATGCTACAACGTTGGATATTTCACGATACATGAATGTAAGTGCACCAAGTGTTACAAAGATGCTACAGAGATTAGAAGAAAACAAACTATTAGAATATGAGAAATATCATGGGATTAATCTGACAGATAAAGGCATGCAAATAGCTTATGAGATAAGACAAAATCACGGAATTTTGTTGGAGTTTTTTGAGATTTTAGGGGTAAATCATGAAACTGCAAATAAAGATACAGAGGGAATTGAGCATCATTTGAATCCAAAAACAATAAAACAATTAAGAAAATTCATTACATTTCTAAAATCAAACCCAAAAGTTTTAGAGAATTTTAAAAATCCTTGAGAAATATTTGAATGTCACTTTGAGATGATGCAAGTTTCATAAGAGTTCTTGAAGCCTCAGAGCGTTTAGGAATTAGTATCTCACCTTTTTTGCCAATTCTGACAGATGTCACATATTTGTCATGCACATAGATATCAGCGTGCATTGAAGAATATTCTCTGCCAACAGTTAATGATAATGCAGTTTTGGATTCTGAAAAAATAAATGGCAAATCACCAGATGAATTGGCAGAATGAGAATTTTTTTCAACAACATCGATGTGAATTTTAAGTAATTTTTCAATCTCGTTTATGTTAGAACCACCCTTACCAATAATGGAGGGTATTGATTGCTTGTCAACTAGAACTTTTACTTTATTATCAGATAGTATCTCAACTTCTACTCTAGGATCGAATTTCCTAAAAATATCACGGATTTTGTCTTCGGCAAGTTTCTCGATTCCAACTTTATGCACTCTTTTTGAGACTGGAACTATAACATTTTCTTCACCAAAAGTATAGATTTCATGCTCTAGTACATTATCGGCAAAATTCCTAATTTCAATTACAGGTCTTGCCAAGTCAGATTCAGTCATACCGGTTGGAACTTTTACTACAAGCTCCAAATCATAGATTTTACCAATATGACCATCTTTGACAAAAACTACAGTATCTATAACATTTGGAATTATTCCAAGCTCGATTTTTCCAATAAAACGTTGTATTGCATCCAAAGGAGAGTTTGCATGTACAACACCAACCATCCCCACACCAGTTAGTCTTAGATCAGCAAATGTACGAAAGTCTTCTCGTCTTCGTACTTCATCAAAAATTGTATAATCAGGGCGAACCAATAATAAAATATCAGCACTGTTATCAAAGCTGCCATCTAGTTTTGTGTATTGTGTGATTCCAGGATCCACTTGCAAATCACGCGGAGATTCAAATGTTTTTACAATCTTTCCTGTGTGATGGTAAAAATTAGCTAGACTTGATGCTAGAGTACTTTTTCCAGATCCTGGAGGACCAGAGATTATAATTCCCTCTGCCCTATCAGAAAATCTCTTCATCAACGCTTCAGATATTTCATAATCATCGAGGGTTAATTTCACAATAGGATGAACTATTGTGATTTCAAATGCTTCAGAAAATGGGGGGTAAGTAATGGCAATTCGATAATCATTGTACTGAATTACAGATGCACCAGTCTTTGAGATTTCTACTGTGCTTGAATCAAAAGTTGTAGTCTCTAAAATTTGAGAGGATATGAATTGCAGATATTCTTTGGTAAGAATTTCATCACCTAGTTTTGTCAGATTAAAAGAACCGGGTTTTCCTTTTTTTGCCATTGGAGGCATGTTTTCTTTAAGATGTACACTCATTGTTTCAGAATCAAAAAATTTTAAAAATTCCAAAACAAGGTTTTTAGAAATAGGTTTTACAAATACGGATTCCAGTCCTTCTGCCTGCGCCACTAAATGTTGGACATGATCTGAGGTGTAAAGAATAGCCTGATTTTGTTTTGCTGCATCTTTAATTATCGCGTCAATTCTGCCGGCACCTGCCATACGAATATCCTCAGAGGTAGGATGAGCGCCATGTATTGTTATAACCAAACCAAAGTTATGTGATATGTCTTTGAGTTTTTTTATCCCTTCTAGTCCGATAAATCCCTGTTCCTTTTTCTGAGATGCTTGAGATTGTAATTCATCAAAAACTGCCTGAGGTATTATAATTTCAGAATTTTGAATATGTCCAGATTCAATCTGGGCAATCAATTGACCATTAATTATGATACTTGTATCAACAACAATCTTTGACAAATTTTCTATCAGTTTTTAAATGAATCTAGACCCTAAATTACTTTGCCAAAATATCAGAAATGGCTTTCAAGACATTGTTAAAGTCAAATGGTTTTGAGATAAAAGAAGAAGCACCAGAATCCAAACATTGTTGGATTATTTTTTGATCATCGCTGGCAGTAATTAGTATTATTTTGGCAGCTGGGTTTTGCGCAATGATTTCTTTGACAACTGTAAGTCCATCTTTTTTAGGCATTGCCAAATCTAAAAGTAACAAATCAGGGTGCAATTGCGGAAACAGTTCTACAGCTTCTGCACCGTCTTTTGCTTCTCCTACTATAGTATAATCACCAATGGTCAAGATATCTTTTAGAACTAGTCTAATGGCATCAGAATCATCTGCAATCATAATGTTTCCCATCATATTATCTTACGATCCCATATAATTAAAAATATGTATCAGGAAAGAGCAGAAGACAGGTTGGAAATCCTTTGTTTTATTTTATCCAAATTATAATCTGTACAGGTCATTGATTTTTTCATTTCATCAGCTGCAATTATTAGCGATTCAAGTATTTCATCTACAACAATACCAGTCATAATTTTTTTTAACAGAGAGTCAAGCAATGCAGACAGACTCCCTAAATCTTCTTTTCCCATCATTGGAGCCAATCCTTTAATTTTATGAGTTGATTTTTGAATTTTTGCTGCATTTGCAGACACATCATGACTACTTTGACAGGAATTTAGAATATTTTGAATTTCGGAGATTTCATTATTAATTTCAGCGGTGGCAACTTGGAGAAATTCATCAGACATGTAGATTAATTTAATAAAATTCACCCATTATTTTTATACCCTATGCTAGATTTCAGATACTGTGAAGATTATCAATAAAACGTACCTACTAGTGGCAATTCTAATTGTAGCTGCAATCATCAATTTGACATTACTTTATCAGTCAGAACAAATAGACAACTCCCAATCACATTCTATTATCAAAACAGGAGATCTTAAAGTACAAACAGAATCTATTTCAGGATTAGCTGTATCTGTGGCAAACGGGAATATAGAGGATAAAGATAATTTAGATAAAGAGATAGAAAACGCAAATTCAGTTCTCACCATGTTAAAAAATGGTGGGTCAATTAATGGACAAACAATACAAAAAATTCCATCTTCAATAACATCAGACTATAATAAAGTGATAACATCGTGGAATACATATAAAGAAAAAGCATTGAATGTAGAAAAAACATCAGTTTTTGATAAAGAAGCAACAAATGCGATGAATTACGTACTGCAAAAAAATAGCGAGCTAATTTTAACAACAAATTCTTTATCTAAAGAACTATCAGATTTAGGAAGAGACTACAACAGACATAAAGAAATTGCCACCGAGTTAGAAAATTCTGCAAAAGAAATTGGTCAGTTGACTTTGTTAATTTCAATTGGTGAAGAAGAAAATGCACAAGAAAAATTGAAAAAAGAAAGAGTAGCATTTGAAGTAGGTCTACGAAAATTATTGGGCATCTCAACAAAAGAACTAGATGTAAAAAGTATAGGACAAGAACATGAAGAGTTAATCCAAATTCCAAGAGAAAATTCAAATGAATTACGAAAACTAGATCCATTGTGGGAAGCACTACAACCCAAAATTGGCATTCTTGAAGAAAGGGCATTATTATCCCCAAATTTCAATTCAGCAAAAAATGAGATGAATGTTGAAAAGTTAGTTCTATTTTCAGATATCGATAATTTATTGAATTCTTGGAATGCTCAAATGGCAAAAGAAGGTAACCAAGAACAATTAATCATTCAGATTTTATTAATAATAGATATCGCAATATTCTTTTTAGTACTTTATGTCATTAGACAATCTCTGTTACCTCTAAGATTAATCACAGATGCACTCTCAGGAATTAAAGAAGGGGCATATGGTGAAAAAATAAAATATACAAAAGCAGACGAGGTGGGAAAATTAGCAAATACATTTAACATAATGTCAGATACAATTAAAGAAAAAGAAGAACAAGCCAAAAAAACAGAAATTGCAAAAGATGAATTCCTAGCAATGATTACTCATGAATTAAAAACTCCATTAGTTCCTATTCAAGGATATGCAGATATTTTACTGAGTGAGCATTTAGGAAAATTGACAGACAAACAAAAAGAGAGAATAAGCATAATCAAATCCAGTTCAGAAACATTACTGGCATTAATATCAGATTTACTTGATGCTCAAAAACTAGAATTAGGTCAGCTTAAAATTAGAAAAGAAAATGCCAACATAAAAGATACAGTTACAGATACAATAAAATTATTTTTGCCACAAGCACAGAAAAATAAAATAGAGATCATTTCAAACGTACAGGATCTCTTAATAGAACATGATCCAGAGAGGATAAAGCAAGTAATAACAAATCTAATCAAAAATAGTTTGACTGCAGTGGCACCAGAAAAAGGAAAAATAGAGATATCAATGAAAGACCTCCCCCAAGAGATTCAAATTAGCGTAAAAGATAATGGCATTGGCGTTCCAATAGATAAACAAAGTAATCTATTCAAGAAATTTTATCAGGTGGATGCAACGCTAACAAGGGAAAGGGGTGGAAGTGGCTTAGGATTGTCAATATGTAAAGGCATAATGGAAAATCATGGTGGGACAATTACCGTAAAGAGCACACCAAATCAAGAAACAATATTTACTTTTACACTGCCAAAAAAAGCAGAGTTGGGAAAATCTCCAATTGGACTTGCTTAAAGAAAACAAACTTTCTTAACTAAAATCACTCACTCTCTTGAAAAAATGGATTTTCTGCAAATAATTATTAATGAGTAAAGAAAGCCATGAAAATACAGAATTTTACGCAAATTGTGCCACATATTTTGAATTCTTGCGTAAAAAAGGAGACAGTGACTATAATTTTGAGGACGAATACTACTTTACCATGCCTGCAATATCAAATCATTAAGCAAACAGAAGACTTACGAACCATCAATTAGAGAAAATACACAGTAAATGAAAACATGAATTCTGAATTAGAGACAACAAGACTAAAGGTAATAGAATGCACCAAGTGTGAACTTTCCAAGACTAGAACAAACGCAGTTCCAGGTAAAGGAAATTTTCAATCTGATGTGATTTTTGTCGGAGAAGCACCCGGTAGAAATGAGGATAAAAATGGGGAGCCGTTTGTTGGGATTGCGGGACAAAGGCTTAACCTTGCACTAGAGGGGGCGGGAGTATCAAGAGAATCAGTATACATTACAAATATTGTAAAGTGCAGACCACCAAACAATAGAGTTCCAACAATTTCTGAAAGAAATACATGTCAGGATTATCTTCAAAAAGAAATTTCTATAATAAAACCAAAAATAATATGCATTTTGGGAAATACTGCATTTAATTCAATTTTAGGGGGATCAGAGATTACAAAATACCGAGGTAAAATTGTAAAAAAAGACAAGCAGTTTTATTTTTTGACAGTTCATCCAGCTGCTACAATTTACAATCAAGAATTAATCAGGGTTTTAAAAGAAGACATTGTCAAATTATTTGATTTGATCAGAGAGTTAAAAAATGGCAAACAAATTTCAGCAGACATTGACTATTCTGCCTAGAACGTTTTATTCGCGAGACACCATTACAGTTGCAAAAAGTCTACTAGGGAAAAAAATAGTACGAAAGATAGGCAAGCATGAGATTTCAGGAATAATCATAGAGACAGAAGCATATAGACATAAAGATGATCCAGCAAGCCATGCATTTAGAAAAATCACTGAGAGAAACAAAGTAATGTTTGATGAAGTAGGAAAGGCATATGTCTATTTCACATATGGAATGCATTATTGCTTTAATGTAGTTGCAAGAAATTCAAAATTCGATGCAGGTGCAGTTTTAATTCGTGCAATCATACCTGAAAAAGGAATAGAGATCATGGAGAAAAACAGAGGTACAAAGGACAGTAAAAAACTCACTGACGGTCCTGCCAAGTTAACGCAGGCATTAGGAATTACAAAAGAACACTATGGAGTAGACTTGACTACAGATTCAAAATTATTCATTATCGAAGGAGTAAAACCTAGAAAGATAATTCCAGGCCCCAGAATTGGAATAAAAAATGCAACAGACAAATTGTGGAATTTTAAAATATCAATAAAATAAAACTAGAATCTATTTGTCATTGCTTTCATCTAATGTCCATGGCGCAAATTTTCCTAAGATTCTTTGCCAATCTAATCGTAAAAGTAAAACAACTACAGCAGTCATCATTGCACCAAAGATTATGATGCCAATATACACAGTAGTTACATCATTGACATTTTCAAGAAATGGTTCTACCAAAGAGAGACCAAGATGATGAGAGATAAGAACGATTGAATAACTAAGAACAATTTTACCAGTAAGTGTAGCAATGAAAAATCTTTTTGGGTTATATTTTGCCAGTCCTAATGGAACATAGATTAAATCATCAGGAATTGGTGTTGCGGCAGCAACAAATGCAGCAGCAGCGCCATATCGCTTTACTAATCTTTCAAATGGTCGCATTCTCTTTCGAGTTTTTTCATTTAAAATATGCCGTCCTTCATAACTCACATAAAAAATAATTTGTTTTGCAACAGTTGCAGTTAATGCAGAAAGCAATGCTAGAATATGCAGATTAAATTGATCACCTACCGACATTGAAGCAAGTAAAAGAAAACCAGGTAATGGAATAAATGGAATTAAAGAACCAAAAAAATTAACAAGACCCAAACCAAGATACCCCACTTCAGGAGCAAATGGAAACAGTGCAGAAAAATCCACAAATCACCCAGCCATCAAGCATTATTTAACAAAAGCGAACACAGCATAGGAGGATTTGGCAAAAGATTATCTTCATAATCATTAAAATATCATCTTTTTACAACCAAAACAGATGATCAAAAAAGAATACCCAAAAATTTGTGACGGAATATCAAGAATTAGCCCATATATCAGATTTGTAGGCATAATTGGACAGGGGGGAGATCTTTTGGCATACAAAAGAAGGCCAGATTTAAAACCACTTTTGGATGCAAAAAATACACAGTATCAATTTTCACATATTGCCATAAAAACAGATCTAGAGGGATTCTTTGATAAGAATCTTGGAGAAATTGAATTTGTTTGGGAAGAAAGAAAAAAAGTTCAAACAATATCATTTGCGATTAAAAAAGTTCGTGTTTGGATATCAATTGATAAAAAAGTAATTCGCTCAGAAATGCTAAGAATAATTGATTCTTGCTTACCAATTGTAAAAAAATATGCTCAAGCATAAATTGTTCAAAACATATTTCACAACATAAGAAATCAGAGCAATCCTTAACTTTTTTAAAACAATTACTCCAAGAGAATCATGGAAGAGATAGAGGAAATTCAGAATTTTGTTGACATGATAAACACAAGAAGTTCTGATTCAAAAGAGTATCAAAAAATGAAAATTGAAGAACTGAGTGCAGAGATTAGAGAAGCCATAAAATTTCAACAAGAATCATTTCAAAGGATTGAAGAATTTGAAGTGAAAGGAGGAGGACATGACTTGATAAAATATGCAAAGATGATTTGTAAAAATACTACAGAAAGAGAAATATTAAAAATTCAAGAAGTTTATCTAAAAAAAATTGAAAAAGAATATCTCAAATCAAATAAAAAATAAACTACAGATCATCATATAACCAACATCTAACATAACCAGTTTTAGTTTTAAATTTTGGTGGGACTGTTTTACATTTTTCTATCGCAAGTGGACATCGTTCAATGAAACGGCATTCAGTTGGAGATTCTAAAAGACTAGGAGGTACACCTTTGATGTATTTAGGAGTGGGCCCTTTTAATTTTGGAATTGATTCTAAGAGTCCTTGGGTGTAAGGATGTTTTGGGTTTTGGTAGATTTCATGAGAAGAACCAAATTCAACCATATGTCCACCATACATTATTCCAATTTTATCAGCAATTTCAGATAAGACTGCTAGATCATGGGTAATTAGCATAAAAGACATGCCATCTTTTTTGAGTTTTTTTAAGAGATTAACAATTTGAGCCTGGATTAAAACATCAAGGGCAGTTGTAGGCTCATCTGCAATAACAAATTTTGGTTTTAGCAATAACGCCATAGCAATTATCACTCTTTGTTTCATTCCACCACTGAGCTCGTGAGGATATTTCTTTAAAACAACATCATTCAAACTAACAGAATGAATTGAATTTGCAATTGTCTCATCTAAATTACCATTGAAATTATGTTGTTTTAGAATTTCAATGAATTGTTCTTTTATGGTAAATACAGGATCAAGCGAATTCATCGCTCCCTGAAATATCATTGATATTTTTTTCCATCTAAATTTCTCGGCGAATTCAGATTCTGAAATATCAAGTAGTGAATTACCGTCAAAAATGATCTCTCCATTTGTTGTACCTCCCAAAGGCATCCTAACAATAGAAAGACCTAGAGTACTTTTACCACATGCGCTTTCTCCTGCAATGCCTATTGATTCGCCGTCGGCCAAATCAAAGTCTATGTCATCTACTGCATATACCGACCCTTTTGATGTATGATATTGAGCAGAAAGCCCATTTACAATTAAGACCATGTATGTAGTAGATCCAAACTAGAATTTTTGTTTTGCACTAGGGATATAAACAACTTGACAGAATGTAAAAAATCGATTCAAATGAAACTGCCAATATGTAATTTTGATGCAAAAAATGCAGTACTTTGCCCAAAATGTGAGAGTAAGATAGAATCAGGAAGCATTACAAAAGTAGACGTTGATGCATCAATCAAACTAGCACAACTGGCCAAATCAAATCACATAATTGACAAATTTACACTTTATTCATGTAAAGAATTTAATGGAAACTTTGTGTTGTCTTTAGATAAAAATGACATTATGGTAATTAGACAAAGTCGTGTACTTTACAGATTACTTCAAGATCAATTTCAAGGCAAAATATGGTTAGTAGAAGCTGATGAAAATGACAAGAAATTCATAGAAGATCTCTTCTTTCCAACAAAAATTTTATCGATTAATTTGGTTTGGGCACCAGGGGGGGTACAAAAAACAAAGGCAGTCATATCTGGAAAATGGACACCCAGATTCCCAATTGACACAAACAAGGTCATCCAAATTGTCAAAAATGCCCGAAACCTTGACATTGAGATAGAATTTGAGGAGAAAAGAGCGTGAGAATGAATTGGGATTTGTTAAAACTCACAATATTTCAGAATTAAATGCAGACATTATTGGAAAAGAGGTCGTATTAGGAGGATGGATTGAAGATCTTCGAAAATTAGGAAAGATGACATTTATCACATTACGTGATGCGTCAGGAATTTCTCAGATAATAGTAAAAGGGGAATTAAATGACAGGCTAGAAGAGTTAAACCGTCAAAGCGTAATTAGTGTAAGAGGAATTGTACAAGAAACAAAGGCACGAGATTTTGATTTTGAGATAAAAGCAGATGAAATAGAAGTATTAGCAAAGGCAGTGCATCCATTACCAGTTGATCCAATTGGAAGAGTAGAAAGCAACATCGATACAAGATTAAATCACCGTGCATTAGATATGCGAAACCAGAAAACCGCATCAATTTTCAAATTACGACATTATGTGTTAGAAATATTACGTAAAACGTTAGCATCAAAAAAGTTTATTGAAATTACAACACCAAAAATAATTGGCAGTGCAAGTGAGGGGGGAGCAAATCTATTTTCATTGGATTATTTTGGTAAGACTGCATATCTTGCTCAAAGTCCACAGTTATACAAAGAACAAATGACAATAGGGCTTGAGAGAGTTTATGAAATTTCAAATTTCTATAGAGCAGAGAATTCGCACACAGGTCGTCATCTTAGTGAATTTACAAGTGTAGATATCGAAGCTGCATTTATGGACTATAATGATGTAATGGATATTTTAGAATCACTAGTAATGGAAGTGTACAAAGTTACATCAGAGAAATGTAAAAAAGAACAAGAAAACATAGGCCATACAATTGAAATTCCAACATCTCCTTTTGAAAGGATAACGTACACTCAAGTAATTGATGAGCTAAAAAAAGTGGGTGAGAAAGTAGAATTTGGAGATGATTTGCTTGATTCACATTTAAGAATAATTGGAAAGAATCATCCAGGATTTTATTTTCTTATTGATTGGCCAATGAAGTTAAAACCATTTTACATAAGAGAAAAAGATGAAGATCCTAAATTATCACGCTCATTTGATCTTCAATTTGGATATCTAGAATTGTCATCTGGTGGAACTAGACTACATAACTCAGAGATGTTAAAAACACGACTCAAAGAACAGGGTTTGGATCCAACTCAATTTGCAGATCATCTTAAGACATTTGATTGGGGAATGCCACCTCACTCTGGTTGGGGAATGGGATTAGACAGACTAATGACTACGCTTATTGGAATAGACAATGTAAGAGAAGTTGTACTTTATCCAAGAGATCCAGATAGATTAAGTCCATAAATCAATTCAGATTTTTATTGCAAAGGAAATAACAACATTATATGATAGAACAAACAGATGCAAAAAAAGTAGTAGAAGTAATAGGAAATAATCTGATTGGGGTATCACATGATTCCAATAGCTTTCAGAAATTACCAGATTCTTTTTGGGGTTATTTTGCAAGGGGCCATGACACAAAAGGGACATTTGGCGTAATAGTCACTTATTCTGAAAATGGAAACGATGTAGATGATCTAATCAAAATGTATGAAGAGTGGGTAAATAAAAATAAAAGTAAAGAAACCAAATAGTCTACTTGGTTTCTTTTAAGAGTTTTCTATACTCGTGACATTCCTTACAAATTGGCTTTCCCTTGTATTTTGGATTACCATCTGTAATTTTTAATGTGCCCTGATTTATTTTACAAATTACACAAACAACCATAATTAGACATTAGAATGAACAATTTATAAAAATTGGGAATTTTTTCAGGAGATACAAATTGTGGGGGAGTTCCCTTTTTAGAGCCTGTGGATAATTTCTTGGGTAAATTCAGATGTAGATTTATCTCCGCCAATATCTTTAGTTTTGACACCGCTTTTTACTAAATCAAAAATAACAGATTCTAGTTTTTTACCAACTGCAACACATTTTGAATCATTGTGTTTTGCTCCAAGCCAATCAAGCATCATTTTAATAGATAAGAGAAAGGATGAAGGATTTGCAATGTTTTTTCCTGCAATATCAAATGCAGCACCATGAACGGGTTCAAACAATGCAAAATTATCACCAATGTTAGCAGCTGGCGCCATACCTAATCCACCTACAACTTGAGAGGATTCATCAGATAAAATATCACCAAACAAATTGGTAGTCACTATGACATCAAATTGTTCTGGTTGACGAATTAGATTCATAGCACATGCATCGACATACATTTGTTCAAATGAAATATCAGGATAGTTTTTTGCTACTTCACTACAAGATTTTGCAAATAATCCATCAGTGAGTCGCATTACATTTGATTTGTGAACACATGTGACTTTTTTCATAGAGTTACGCTGCTTTGCGGTTTCAAATGCATATTTTGCAATTCTTTTTGAAGCATACTCTGAGATTATTCTTAATGCAACAGCAGAATCTCCCAAGCTAAATTCTTTACCAGTGTAAAGATCCTCAGTATTTTCTCTAACAATTACCATGTCAATATCATCTCGTAATGCAGGCATGTGTGGGTATGATTTTGCGGGACGAATATTGGCATAAAGATCAAGAATACGCCTTAATACAACAATGACATCAGCTGCGCTCTCACCAACTGGAGCCTTTAAACAAGCATCAGATTTTTTGATTGTAGATATAGTCTCATCAGGAAGTGCTTTTCCAGTTTCTTTTAATGAAGAATCTCCTGCGCGTAATTTTGTGATATCAAATTTCAAATCTAATTTATCATTAATCGTATTCAAGATAGATACTGCAGAATTAGAGAGTTCAGGTCCAATTCCATCACCAGTAATTAATGAGATTTTATACATAATCAAAAATAGTGTAAATGGGAATTTTAAATGATTGCTTAAAAAAGATAGTGCAAAGTCAGGAAGGTTTATGTTTTGTGGACAAAAAGCGGTAAAAGATGTTGAAAATAGAGGCAATAATCAGGAGCTCAATGTTACAAGATATTCAAGCAGTATTAGCAAAAAATGGAATACCAACTTTTTCAGTATATCAAGTACAGATAACAGGAATACACAAAGCACATAAAAGTTTGAGAAATAAAACTAGTGATTTTATTCCAAAATCAAAGCTGGAGATTCTGTGTCCAGATAATGCAGGAGATGAAATAGTCAAAATAATTCAAGATACAGCCAGAACAGGGGAAAAAGGAGATGGGATCGTATATGTCTACAAAATAAACAAATTAGTGAAAATCAGAAATGGGAACACAGACGAAAAGGCTTTATCATAATAAAATTTAGTACCCAATTTGTTTTTCATTGAACATTTTTTTGAGCATAATTCTGTTAATACCGTCAATCACTGCTTGAACGCTGGTAGTAACAATATCTTCACCTATAGATTTTGCAGAGACACTGTTTCCTTGCGCATCTTCAACTCTGATTGTTACTTCACATAATGCAGTAGAACCGCCAGATATTGATGCCAAGCCATAGTCTTTGATTCTAAGTTCAGATATTTGTCCGGTGATTTTTTGAATGGCATTTAATGCAGCATCAACTGGACCAACGCCGTAATCAGTTCCGATAAAGTCCTTGCCATCAATGTTCAATTTAACAAATGCATAAGGCATTGTTCCAATTCCAGTAGATACGGAAAATCCAGTCAATTGGACAATTCGTTTGATTCCTTTTTCTCCTAGGATATTACTTGCAATAGAAAGGAGCTCAACATCTGTAATTTGTTTTCCTTGGTCACCAATAATTTTTATTTTATCAAGAATTTGTTTTGCCTGATCATCTGTTGGGTGTATACCATATTCAGCAAGCATTGCATTCATACCATGAATTCCTGCATGTTTTCCAACTTGAAGCCATCTCTTTCTTCCAACTAATTCAGGACTTATTGGTTCATAGGTTAATGGATTATTCAATATGCCATGTGTATGTATTCCAGATTCGTGACCAAATGCATTATCACCAACAATTGCCTTGTTTGGTTGAACTTGAATGCCTACAGTTTTTGAGATAAATCTAGATGTTTCATAGAGTAATTCAGATTTAATTCCAGTTTCATATTTTTGATCATAAGGTAAGCACTTTAAAGCCATAACAAATTCTTCCAATGATGCATTGCCTGCTCTTTCACCAATTCCGTTAATTGTGACATGAGCACATTGAGCACCTGCTCTTATTCCAGATAATGCATTGGCTACAGCCAACCCAAAATCATTATGACAATGAACACTAATTGGAAGTTTTGTAGCTTCAATTGCATCTTTAGTGATTTCTGCCATATATTCCGGAGTGGCATAACCAACAGTATCAGGGATGTCGATTCTATCAGCACCTGCTTTTGCAACTTCACTAAATACATGTTTAAGAAAAGTTCTGTCAGTTCTTGTTGCATCTTCTGCAGAAAACTCTACTTGAAGCCCTCGAGATTTACCATATTCTACTGCCTCTATTGCTTTTTCAAGTGCTTGTTCTCGTGTCATTTTGAGTTTATACTCTAAATGAATATCAGAAGTTGCGATAAAGGTGTGAATGTAGTTTAATCCTGCATCAACTGCAGCATCAATGTCTTTTTTATTAGTTCTAGCCAAACCACAGATATCAGAAGATAAACCTTCACTTGCAATCATCTTTACAGCTTTGAATTCACCGTCAGAGATTACTGGAAATCCAGCTTCAATTGCATCAACACCAAGTATGTCAAGTTTTTTTGCAATGGCAAGTTTTTGATCTGGAGATAGTGAAATACCAGGTGTTTGCTCGCCATCTCTTAATGTGGTGTCAAAAATTCTAATCCTCATGCTCCACTCCTTTGCAAAGCCGCAACCCCTGTTCTTGCAACTTCGATTATTCCAAATGGTTTTGCCAATTCCTCAAAGGCTCTAATTTGATCAGGAGTGGCAGTTAACTCTACCATTATCGAATCCTTTCTAACATCATGTATTTTTCCACCATATGCATTTGCTAATTTGTTTACTTCCATACTATCATTAGCATTACTTAGTTTAATCTTAAAAATACTTAGTTCCCGATATACTGTTTTGTGTTCATCCAAGTGCTTTACTTCTAGTACATCAATCATTTTATCAAGTTGCTTTACTATTTGTTCAACTTGTTTTTCATCACCATATGTGGTAATAGTCATACGAGAATATTCTGGATTGTCAGTTACACCCACAGAAATACTGTCAATATTGAAATTTCTGGATCTGAAAAGATGAGTAACCTTAAACAATATTCCAGGTTTATTTTCAACTAAAAGAGTAAGAATAGCCCACATGGTAAATCACTATGAAGGTAAAATCATATCCGCAAGAGAAGTTCCTGGTGCTACAAATGGCAATACATCTTCTTCAGGATCAATTGGAATATCAATTACTGTTGCAACGTCACTTTTCAATGCCGTTTTGATTGCCTTATCAAGTTCATCCATTGACTGTGCACGTATTCCTTGAGCTCCATATGATTCAGCTAGTTTTACATAATCAGGACATTTTCCTTGATCAACTCCTATCATTCTTCTATTATAGAAAGTTCTTTGCCATTGTGCAACCATGCCCAATGTAAAATTATTTAAGAGAAATACAATGACTGGGATATCTTCTAACACTGCAGTTGCAAGAGAATTTTCTGTCATGCTAAAACTACCATCTCCTGCAATGTCTACTACAGGAACATCAGGTCTTGCTACTTTGGCACCAATTGCCGCAGGAAATCCCCATCCCATAGTTCCAAGTCCAGTAGAACTAAAGAAAGTACCAGGTTGTATTACATCGTAAAATAGAGATGCCCACATTTGGTGTTGACCTACTTCAGTAGTTACAATAGATTCATGAGGTAATATTTCTCTGAGCTTTCTCAAGATTTTTGCAGCGCCCATTTCACCTGGATGTAGTTTCAAATTTTCTTTCCAATACTCTTTGGTTTCTTTTACATGTTTAATCCAAGTATTTTCTTCAGTTCTTTTGATTGCTTTTTGCATAAGCATTTTCACCATAATTCTAAGTGATGCGCGTACATCACCAACTACTGCAACTGAGGTAGTTTGATTTTTACCAATTTCAGCTGGATCTACATCCATATGAATAATTTTTAGTCTCTTTTCAAATGCTTCAAAGGTTCCAACAGATCTATCAGAAAACCTTGTACCTATTGCTAATACACAATCAGCTTCAGTCATCATTTTGTTTGCCTCTGCGTGACCATGCATTCCAATTGGTCCCAATGATAATGGGTGATTCTCTGGAAACGCACCTTTTCCTTTGAAAGTAGTAACTACGGGAATCATAAGTAATTCAGCAATAGATTGAAGTTCTGCAAATGCAGATGAGATGATTGTTCCACCACCAGCTAAGATAATTGGTCTTTCTGCACTAAGTAACATTTCAATTGCTCTTTCAACATTTGCAATGTCAGGATTAGTCCATGGATGATAACCGCGAATTTTGAATTCGTCTGGAAAAATCATAGATGCTTCTTTTTGTTGGACATCTTTTGGAATATCAATAAGAACAGGTCCAGGGCGACCGGTTTCTGCAATGTAGAATCCTTTTCTAACTACCATTGGAATTTCATCAGGAGATCTAGGTTGAAATGCATACTTTACAGCAGGATTGGCCATTCCAATAATATCACTTTCCTGAAATGCATCTTTTCCGATCATTGCCACTGGAACTTGACCAGTAACTGCAATCATAGGAGCAGAATCAGCTTGTGCAGTAGCAATTCCGGTTAGAATGTTAGTAGCACCAGGTCCAGATGTGGCAAAACATACACCAGGTTTTCTGCTGACTCGTCCAAATCCATCTGCCATATGTGCTGCAGATTGCTCATGTCTAACCAAGATGTGTCGAATATTACATCTAGCAAATTCATCATACATTGGAAGGTTTGCACCTCCGGGTAAGCCAAATACTTCTTTGACACCTTCTTTTTCCATAGCAACCATCAATGCTCTGGCACCTGTCATAGTTTCCATTTTATTCAATCAAATCAATCTCCATAATTTTAATGTGTTAAAACTCAGAGCACTTTTTACAGTACTAGATCAACTAGTAATAAGACACCCAATTTACCAGTTATCTTTGTGCTCATTGAAATTCAAATATAACATACAACTGATAATTAATAAAGATTCTCAAGAAATTACTAGTGTTTTTTGACGTGTCTAGTACAGAAGACTTAAACTGATAATTTTTCATATTTGAAATAACGATTTTGTCTGAAAATGAAGAAATTATTAGAATAATTGAAACGCTGTTTGAATCAGGAAAGACAAAGGATTTTTCATCGCTTAGAGACATTCATCTCAATGATTCTAGATTTTCAAGTTTTAGTGATTTACCGCCATATGATCTAAAAGATTTTCAAACTACAGTAGAATTAGAGGAATTAAAATTCATAAGTATTTCTGATTATAACTATCAAATTAAAAATCCAAAAATAAGTGTATTTGGAAATGCAGCCGTTGTAGCTTTGGAGTTAAATCAAAAAGGAATGCTAGTAGATACCAAAGCATACACAGGTGAACATATTTCAATTGAAGGCAGAGCAACTTTTGTGTTAGTTAAACAGCCAACATGGAAAATTGCACACATACATCTATCTAGAATAAAAAACTAAAAACTATTTTTTATTTGCTACTGGTTTGTGTTGTGGTTTGGTTTGAGTAGGTGGGTTTGATTTGTGTTGTGGTTTGGTTTGAGTAGGTGGGTTTGATTTGTGTTGTGGTTTGGTTTGA
>JAIOPB010000061.1 GCA_021414105.1 Nitrosarchaeum sp.
CTGGTTTTGTTTCAGCTGGTTTTGGTGCTGTTGTTGGTTTGGCTTCAAGTTGAGTTGCCAATTTATTCAATTTAGCTTCTAATTCTGCAATCTTGTTTTCAAGATCTTGTTTTGTTTGCTTTTTAGCTGCCATGCATTTCAGTAAATATCACATTGTTTATTTACATTTTGATCAGGTAAAATTTTTAATTAAAATTAATTGTAAAAAGTAAATCATAATATGTAAAAATTTCACAAATTTAAAACAATTTGACAAATACAAACAGAATAACATTCAATGTCAGATATGTGGTAAAAAATTAGGATTAGAATGGCCAAGATTGGAAAATACGAAAAATAGAAAATAAAAGAGTGATTGAACTAGGAACCTTTTGGCAATGTACCTCTACTTGGTTTTGGTGGAGGTGCTTGATAGGTTTGAGCCTGTGCTACAGAACCATCAACAGTTAAAGATGTACCACTAAAACTACCAAACATTTTGTCTGCTGGATGATATGAGAGTCTTGCTCTTGTTGCAAAATACTGATTTGATGGTTGTGTATATCCAGGAACTTTTGCTTTTTGGTTATTCCAATTTGTGGTTGGAACTTTACCTACTGGAGCAGTTCTTCTGACAAAGTATCTGTTTGGAGCTGGAGAATAACCTGTGACATTTGCCCTATACCAATGAAAATCAGTCATTTTGGCATTTTGGTAAGCATTCTCTAATGCTGCTTGTATAGTTAATGGTGGTTGTGCTTTTACCTCAGCTGGTGTTGGTGCTGTTGGTTTTACCTCAGCTGGTTTTGGGGCTGTTGGTTTTACCTCAGCTGGTTTTGTTTCAGCTGGTTTTGGTGCTGTTGTTGGTTTGGCTTCAAGTTGAGTTGCCAATTTATTCAATTTAGCTTCTAATTCTGCAATCTTGTTTTCAAGATCTTGTTTTGTTTGCTTTTTAGCAGCTGACATTTAATTTGGATGAATTTCTGGGGTTTATTTACATTTGGGTCAATTACCAATACAAAATTTGATCAAGTTTTATATGCATAAAGAACACAGTTGTGTTAATGGATGATTTTGAGAAAGAATACCCGGGATTTGATTGGAAAAATACACCAGCATACAAACATCCAGGTGGAAAAGATTGTCCATGTCCAAAACACGAATACATCAGAGAACAGATCAATTTTACAAGACAAGTCAATCAGAAAGGAAAAGAACCATCAAAAATAACTCTAAAGTTTTGCCCCGATCATTACAGAGTATACACACAAGAAGTAATTCCAGCTATGCCATTAAAATATAGAATTTTGACAAAAATTGCATTAAAACTTGGAGCCATTCAGATAGAGCAGCTAAAGTATATGGAATCAGAATTATGTTTTTATTGTAAATTTGGTTCTGGAGGTCACGATAGAAAGAATGAGCTTCCACCAATGGGATGAAATTTCTATTCAGGACTAAGTAAAATTTTTGGTTTGTTTGGAGTGTCATGATGACATCTCTTACCACATAAAGGGCATTGTTTTCTATCAAGAAAAATACATTGACAGATATGAGAATCAAGATATGATTTTGCAGGTTTGTTTGGCTCACCGGTTCCATTACAAAAAGGACATTGGGATCCCAATAATTCTATAGTACCAGTTCCTTTGCATACCACACACTTGTCTTCTGCCACCATAGATTTTACTAACGGTAGGAATTAAAATGCATGTGTTAAAATTATTTCAAAAGTATCTCCCTTTGTATAAATCGAGTTAAGCTTATACTTGAACCATATTTACGAAGATTGTGGCAATTGAAGACATTCATGAATTTGTAGCAGAGTTGGAAAAAAAAGGAGAGTTAAAGAGAGTTAAAACAGAAGTAGATTCGAATTTAGAAATTGCAGAAATTCTAAGAAGAGAGATGTATTCAAATGGTCCAGCCATACTTTTTGAAAATGTAAAAAATTACGATATGCCAGTGCTAGGCAATGCGTTTGGTTCAATCAAAAGATTGGAAATTGGTCTTGAAATGACAGATTTTACAGAAATTGGACAAAGAATTGTAGATATGACAAAAATGGATATGCCGTCAGGATTTCTAAATAAAATTAAAAAACTTCCAGAGCTTTCAAAAATGGCAGACTCGTTTCCTAAACTAGAAAACAGCGGACCAGTAACTGAGGTTACATCAAATTCTGCATCTTTTGATGACTTGCCAATTTTAAAATCGTGGCCAAATGATGCGGGACGTTTTATCACATTAGGATTGGTAGCTACAAAGCATCCAGAAACAGGAATAAGAAACCTAGGAGTATACAGAATGCAAATTCTAGATAGCACACATGCACTAATGCATTGGCAGAAGCACAAACGCGGTGCACATCATGGAGATATTTCAAAAGAACGGGGAGAAAAAATACAAGCTGCGATAATCATAGGATGTGAACCTGCAACTATTTTCTCATCAATAGCACCAGTTCCAGAAGGACTTGACAAGTATTTGTTTGCAGGAATTACAAGGAAAAAAGGAATCAAGACGGTCAAATGTAAAACTATTGATTTGGAAGTGCCTGCAAATGCAGAAATTGTTTTAGAAGGATATGTTGATCCATGCGATATTAGAGATGAGGGACCATTTGGGGATCATACTGGGTATTACACTCCAGTTGAACCATATCCAACTTTCACATTAACAGGAATCATGAAAAGAAAAAATCCAATTTATGTTACAACAGTAGTAGGTAAACCAGTTCTAGAAGATGCATATATTGGCAAAGTCATCGAACAGTCATTTTTGCCGTTGATACGAATGTTTCATCCAGAAGTAGTAGACTTTAGTATGCCAGCTGCGGGTTGGTTTCAGGGTTTTGCAATAATATCTATCAAGAAAAGATATCCAGGTCAAGCAAAAAAAGTAATGATGGGATTATGGGGAATGGGACAGCTTGCTCTAACAAAGATGTTTGTCGTAGTAGATGAAGACATTAACGTTCATGACATCAATGATGTAATATGGGCAATAACAACAAGGGCAGATGCTGCACGCGATACCATCATAATCAACAACACACCTACAGATACACTTGATCCAGCATCACCACTTGTAAACTTGGGTTCAAAATTAGGAATTGACGCCACTCAAAAAACAAGAGAAGAAGGGTATCAGAGAGAAATTCAACAGCAAGTCAAAGTGGATATAGATACAAAGAATCTAGTAGATTCAAAATGGTCCAGTTATGGACTATAGTAAAGCGATAGGATTGTAAAAATTATCTCGCTCTTCTGCCTGATATCCAATTTGATGAATTGCATCTACAATTAATTTACCAGTAAGCTCAGTGGAGCGAGCACCTGTACAGGATACAACTTCTTCACCAATCAGTGTTCCTCCAAAGTCATCAGCCCCATATTGAAGAGCAAGTTGTGCCATTCCAACTCCATTTGTAAGCCATGAAGATTGAATGTGTGGGATTAGCCCATCAAAAACAAGTCTAGATATTGCTATCATTTTTAGAAGTTGAATTCCTCCAGTACCGTATTGCACCAAGTTTTCTTTTTGCATCAAAGTATTATTTGGCTCAAAATTCCAAGGAATAAAGGCCATGAATCCTTTAGTCTTTTCTTGCAGCTTTACAATTTTAAAAAAGTGATCTACGACATCATTATTGTTTTCTACGTGTCCATACATCATAGTTGCAGATGCGGGAAGACCAAGCGTATGGGCTTCTTCCATGATTCTAATCCAATCTGCGCTTGATATTTTTTTGGGACTGATCACGTCTTTTACAGAATCAACAAGAATTTCAGCACCTGCACCAGGAATCGATTGAAGTCCAGCATCTTTTAATCTTGATAAAACTTCTTTTGTGGATGATTTTTCAATTCTAGCAATCATATCAATTTCAGATGTAGAAAGTCCATGTAC
>JAIOPB010000037.1 GCA_021414105.1 Nitrosarchaeum sp.
AAAACTCTCATTGAGCCACAGATCATTCCACCATTTCATGGTAACCAGATTTCCAAACCATTGATGTGCAATCTCATGAGAGATTACTTCGGCGATGTACTGTTTTGTTCTAGTTGAAGATGTCTTTGGATCATAAAGTAAAATGGTTTCTCTAAATGTTATTGCCCCCCAGTTCTCCATTGCCCCTGAAGCAAAATCTGGAATTGCTATCAAATCCAATTTGGGCAAAGGATATTTTATTCCAAAATATTTCTCATATGACAAAAGCAGTTTCTTTCCAAGCTCAAGGGAATACTTGCCTTTTGATTTATTTCCCTTTGTTGTAATTACACGAACTTGTGTTTTACCAATCTTACCTGTAAGATATTCAAACTCGCCTACACCAAGATATACAAGATATGTAGACATTACAGGAGTTTTTGCAAATTTGTATATTGTTTTATTTTTTATTTTCTTTTTTGATGTAACTGGCATGTTAGAAATTGCAGTGAACTTGTTTTCTGCAATTATCGAAATATCAAATGTTGCCTTGGCTTCTGGCTCATCCCAACATGGAAATGCCCTTCTTGCATCAGCTGCTTCAAATTGCGATGTTGCAAGATATTTTGTCTTGCCATTTTGTTTGTATTGACTACGGTAAAATCCCAGTAAACGGTCATTTAATTCTCCAGTAAATTCAATTTCAACAAAAGCATTACCTTTGATTTTGTTTTTAATTATAATTGTTAGTTCTTCTTTTTTTGCATCAATTTTAGTGATTGTCTTTTCAGATATTCCATTGTGTCTAACATGACAAGATTTTATTTTGAGCTCAGCGCAATGTAGGGTGATCGAATTTACATGCTCTTTGCAGTTAATGGTGATTGTCTCTTTTCCATTAAAGGTAAAATTTTTGAAAATAGGCTCAAATTCAAGCGTATAGTTTACAGGAATTACCTTCACAGTAAAGGTGCTTTTCTAGCGCTTTATGTAAATTGCGAATAATGAAAAAGATGGAAAATCAAATAAAGGCTTTAAAATAATGAAAAGCACAAGTCATGAAACAAAAGACATCTTCCAGACGGGTCAAGATTCTAGTTGCAAAATTGGGCCTAGATGGCCATGATAGAGGTGCCCTAGTATTATGCAGAGCATTTAGAGATGCAGGAATGGAGGTAATTTACTCTGGGCTTTTTGCCACTCCAGACAGAATTGCACAGATTGCCGAAGATGAAGATGTCGATGCAGTTGCAATGAGTTTGCTTAATGGCGCACATGGCACATTATTTCCAAGAGTAGTACAAGCACTAAACAAAAAAGGAATCAAAGATGTGCTAGTAGTTGGCGGAGGTGTAATACCTGAAGAAGATAAAAAAGATCTCAAAAAATCAGGAGTTGATGAAGTGTTTGGTCCAGGAACACCACTAAAAGATATCATTGATCATATTACAACTGGTGTTTCAAAACTAAGAAAATTATAAGATTATTCCGTAGAGTCAGGCCACATCATTTTACGCATTTGCTTACCGACTTTTTCAATTTGGTGTGCATCTGTTTCTTTCATGTATTTGTCAAATGCATCTTTGCCATTTTTCTGGTATTCACTAATCCATTCTTTGTTAAATGTGCCATCTTGTATCATTTTTAGAACTTTTTTCATGTTATCTTTGGTTTCACTAGTCATTACCATTGGACCACGAGTCAGACCGCCATATCTTGCAGTTTCGCTAACACGTCTCCACATTCCATTGATTCCATATCTTTGAATCATATCTACAATTAGTTTGAGTTCGTGTAAAACCTCAAAGTATGCAATTTCTGGCTGATATCCAGCCTCTACTAATGTCTCAAATGCGGCCTTTACCATAGATGCAGATCCTCCACAAAGGTCGGCTTGTTCTCCAAACCAATCAGTTTCAACTTCTTCTTGGAAAGTTGTTTGGATTAATCCAGCACGTGCGCTGCCAATTGCTTTTGCAATTCCCAGTGTTCTATCCCAAGCTTTTCCAGTAAAGTCTTGGTGTACTGCAACAATTGATGGGGTTCCAAAGTTTTCAAGATATGTTTCTCTTACTTTAGAGCCGGGTCCTTTTGGTGCAACCATAATAATATCAACATCATTTGGAGCAATAATCCATTTCCAATGAATTGCAGCTGCATGTGAAAATGATAATGCTTTTCCTTTGGAAAGATTTGGTCCAATCTCATCTTTATACACTTGAGATTGGATCATATCAGGAAGTAAAACGTGAATAATATCGGCTTTTTTGCATGCATCAGATACAGACATTACAGTGTGTCCATCAGATTCTGCTTTTTTCCAGCTGTTTCCGCCTTTTTTTAAACCCACAATGACGTTAAGACCCGAATCTTTCATGTTATTGGCTTGTGCATCGCCTTGAATTCCATAACCAATTACAGCAATAGTTTGATCTTTTAGCGGAGCTAAACTGATGTCTTTATCTTTCCATGTTTTTGCCATGATATCACTCAGAATACTGCAAATATTAACTAATAATTTTAAATTGTGATTATTTTGTTGCAACCACGGCATTGTACAGTGACTGTATCACCAGATAATCGTTTGAATCTCTTTGAGCCGCATTCTGGACAAATAGGACAAGCGCGTATTGGTTCCATTAATGCTCAGTTGGTTTTGTATCAGATTTGGATATTATATCCAGTCTTTGTTTGCCGTTAATTTTTTGTAAAAATTTAACAACTGCATTTGGAACAAGGCTTTGCCAGTTATCATCAGATATTATCATTAATCTAATATTAGTTGCATTGTATTGCGCTCTGTCTAGAAATTTTGGCGATACTACATTAATTTTAGAATCTGCCAGTAACATTTTGACATAATCATTTCCACTATACACTTTATCAAAATGAGGCAATGCAGCTTTGAGGTAAGAGGCCCATGTTGCAATATTAAACTGGTTTTCTATTGCTACAATAAAACATCGAGATAAATCAATGTCAGACTCTTTTAGTGAATCATGAATCATTTCAATTCTTTCTCCAGCTGTAAAGGGGTCTTTTTCTAGATAATTGAACTGCGAACTAGTTATTGCAATAATTACTTCGTCACATTGTTCAAGAATTTTTTTTACCAAATCTAAATGGCCCAAGTGAAATGGCTGAAACCTGCCCATCATTAATCCGCGCATAAAATATGATATATTTTGATTTAATTAAATCA
>JAIOPB010000038.1 GCA_021414105.1 Nitrosarchaeum sp.
TCTATCATGTTAACACAACGCCCCAGTGTTGATAAAACATGAGAATCACTGCCAGCTACCTGGGTCATTTTATTATCTAATGCAAATTGAGTTGCTCGCGCATTTGAAAGAATATCCACGTTATTGCTATTGAATACCTCCACCATGTCACATTTTTTGGCGCTGTCACGAAGTGCATCTAGCAAACTAAATGGGTGAGGTGCTGATGAAACTCCGCCCTGTTTTCTGACTTCATCTATTATTTCTTCCAGAGCAATTCCAGATTGAATTTCATCATGAATACCATAAGCCAAAACATGCGCACCTGTATTAGTGGTGATTTCCTCTGCAGGATAGACCTCAATATTTTGAAATTTCAAGTGATCTTTTTTGTATTGTAATAACTGTGAATATCCATCCAAAGTATTATGATTGGTAACAAAGAGTGCATCTAATCCCAAATTATAAGAGCGCTCCAATTGATCCCGTATAGAGACATTGCAATCATAAGGTGCTTCTTTATCACCTACATGAAAATTTGAGAATGAATTATGACAGTGAAGTTCAGTTTTGATAATCAATTTCAAGTAAAATTTTCTTCTTTGGATTATAATCCTATTGCAAACAAAGCATAACTATCTAAACAGATCTTCATTTTGAGGACGGATAAGATCACAGATAGAAGAGTTTTCATTTTTAAAATCATAGTCACGTATAACTGCAACAGGGCAGTTTGTTGCTTTTTTCATCACTAGTTCTGCGGCGGAGCAGAGTTCATCAGCAATTGCAATTGCAGTAATACGTAATGTCTTTTCAAAAGAATCTTTGGTTCCAGCATAATCAAGTATGGGATTCATGCCAGAAATTCCAATGGCGCAATTAGTTTGCCCCATTCTAAATGGGCGCCCAAATGTATCAGCAATAATAACAGATACAGTTTTTTGTATTTTTTTTAGAATTTCCTTACGAATGTTTTCTGCAGATTTATCAGAGTTAAGAGGAAGTAATGTTACAAATCCATTTTTGACGTTACTTTCATCTATACCAGCATTTGCACAGATAAATCCATTTTTTGTTTCAACAATTAGTATTCCACGTTCCATTCGAATGATTTGTTTTGATTCATTTAGAATTAATTCTATAATATGAGGATTTTTTTCATATTCGGAACTAATTCCTTCTGCCAATAAAGAAGGAACCACAGAAGATAGTTCAACTATACGACCTTCTTGTTTTGAGATAATTTTTTGAGCAATAACTAAAATATCACCATTATGAATTTCCTCGGAAGCAATTATTAGTTCAGCGATATTATCATCGAGTTCTATTTCTTTTTCTATGTGTATTGGAATGATTTGCAATTACAGTAGGTGTGAAAATACGGTAAGATATTGTTTATGCAGTGGTTGTAGTTTCCAGTTTTAGACGATAGTGTTTATTTATAATATCAAGTATTTTTGAAAGATCTTTTTCTTCCAATGTGGCAGTTGCCAAATCTTTTACCACGTCTTGAGCTCGATAAGCAATACCTAGACCAGCGATATCAAATAATTTGATATCATTTGCGCCATCTACAACACAAATGGTATTTTCTTTCTTTTCGTTCCATTCTGCAATTTTGATTTTAGCTGACTTTGATTTATCAGAATCAACATGTAATGTTACACCATCTAGCTTGCCATTTTTGAAGATTAATTCATTTGCAAAGATATAATCCAAATCCAATTCTTTTTGTAATCGGTCAGTCATTATTGTAAAGCCACCAGAGATTGCCATTAATTTCCATCCTGCTGCCTTTAGAATTCTACATGCTTCTTTTGCACCAGTCATTATAGGTAGAGCATCAGCGATTTCTTTGCATGTAGTATAATCAAGACCTTTTAATGCCTCAACTCTTGTTCTAAGACCATCTTCCCAATTAATCACACCTTGAATACCTTGTTTTGTGATTTCCCAAATTTCATCTTCTTTGTCGAGTTTTTCTGCAAGAATTGGGAGATACTCTGCATCATATAGAACTCCTTCAACATCAAAAATTGCCAGCAATTGATTTCTGATTTGCAAAAAAATTACTAATTATATTAAAGTTTAAACTTTTTTTAGATCTAAAAACGCTAGTAATAAATCAAGGAAAATAATTCAACCATATATGGGAGAATTAGAACACAAATACGAAGTAGTAATAGAGTTAACTGAGGCAAAACAAAAACTCCCAGACGATATCAAGGCAGAGTTAAAGGACTCGGGCATGATGGACGATAAAGGAAAATTAAAACTTAAAGGAGTTAGTCCAAAAATGCTCAAAAAGATGAAGCAGGAATTTGTGAATTGTCCGGTATTAAAGGAGGAGATTCAATTTATCCAATGTTTTGTTTGTCCAAACTTCCAGAGTAGAGTTATGGGAAAAGTCCTCTGCAAAGGCGACTCGCTAAAATAAAGACCATGGTCTATACTAATCAGATAATGTTTAATTTATCACGAAAGGCTCATTAGTAAAATTATTTCTTTGAATTCTAGTTTGAGTAAAGAAGACATTGGGATCACAGTTTCAAAAGAGGCGGATTTTAGTGAGTGGTATACACAAGTGGTACTAAAAGCAAAATTAGCAGATTATGCACCAGTAAAAGGCCTGATAGTATTAAGGCCTGATGGCTACTCAATTTGGGAATCATTGAGAAGTACTTTTGATGAAAAATTTTCTAAAAATGGGATTAGAAATGGATTTCTTCCAATTTTAATTCCAGAATCACTTTTAGGGAAAGAACAAAAACATTTTGCAGGGTTTAATCCAGAAGTATTTTGGGTAACACATTCAGGAGAAAATGAAATAGGAGACAGATTAGCACTTAGACCTACTTCAGAAACTTTGGCATATACAATGTATTCCAAATGGATACAAAGTTGGAGAGATTTGCCATTAAAGATTAATTTTTGGAATACAGCACTAAGAGCAGAGATAAAAGCTACAAAACCATTTCTCAGAACTTCAGAATTTTTATGGCAAGAAGGTCATACAGTTCATGCAGTTCAAGAAGAAGCAGAAAAAGAAGTTATGAAGATTTTAGAAATTTATAAAAATACAGTCGAAGACGAATTAGCTATTCCAGTGGTTACAGGTAGAAAAAGTGAAAAAGAAAAATTTGTAGGGGCAGTATATACAACAACTATGGAAGCAATAATGCCAGATGGAAAAGCTCTTCAGATGGGAACATCGCATTTTCTTGGACAAAATTTTTCAGTGCCATTTGAAGTAAAATTTTCAGATAAAGACAATGTAGAACAATTTGCTTGGCAAACTTCTTGGGGAGTATCATGGAGATTAATTGGTGCCATGATCATGGTACACGGAGACGATAAAGGTCTTGTACTTCCACCAAAAGTAGCACCAATTCAAGTAGTAATAGTTCCAATTTACAAATCAGATGAGGCCAAAGAAACAGTTTTTCCAAAATTAAATGAAATTCGTGAACAGCTAGAATCAAAAAAGATTCGAGTTCATGTAGATGACAGAAATGAATTAACACCAGGTTACAAATTTAATGATTGGGAGCTAAAAGGAGTACCATTAAGAATTGAGATTGGACCAAAAGATATAGAAAAACAACAAGTTATTGTAGCAAAAAGATACAATCGAGAGAAGATAAGTGTAGGATTTAATGAGATTGAAAAAATAGTCACAATATTAGATGAAATACAAAAAGATATGCTAAAAATTGCGAGAGAAAAAACCAAAGAAAATACAATGAATATTTCAGACTATTTAGAGTTCAAATCGAAAATAGGAAAAGGTGGTTTTTTCAATGCGTATTGGTGTGGAAAAACAGAATGTGAAGAAAAAATTAAAGAAGAAACAGGTGCAGACATCAGAGTGATTCCTTTTGGTAGCGAAAACACCAATGGAAAATGTATTTACTGTCAAGAGAAAAGTATTGCAATTCCAATATTTGCAAGAGGGTATTAAAAATAAACACCTACAGAACTAGGATAGTAAAAACTTTAGAAATCAATGATTTGTACAAACTATATTTGTCACAAGTGACACATTGGAGTTGGATTTCTTGATATACTTCTTTACTCAATTCCATATATGGATGAAATTTTAAGAATAGAGCATTTGAGTAAGTTTTTTATTAAAAAAAGTATTTTCAGTACAAAAACCAGTACAGTGAAAGCAGTAGATGATGTTTCATTCTCTTTAAAAAAAGGAGAAGTCTTTGTATTAGCAGGCGAATCAGGTTCAGGCAAGTCAACAATAGCAAAATTAATTCTCAAATCCATTCATGCAGATTCAGGAAAGATATTATTTGAAAATCAAGAGATTAAAAATGATAAAAAAAGTTTAGAAAAAATCAGAATGAGTTGTCAAATGATACATCAAGATCCATATGATTCAATAAATCCACGAATGAACATAGAAGATATTGTTTCAGAACCACTTGAAATTCATAAAATTGGAAATAAATTAGATAGAAGAAAAAGAGTCATAGAAGTACTACGTGAAGTAAAACTTGAACCTACAGAAGAGATTCTAAAAAAATACCCACATATGTTATCAGGAGGACAAAGACAACGCGTGGTACTTGCAAGAGCACTTGCATTACGACCAAAAATAATTCTTGCAGACGAGCCTGTTTCCATGTTGGATGTCTCCATAAGAGCAGAGATGCTAGAATTAATGCAAGAGTTACAAAAAAAATACGATATTTCTTTCATATACATAACTCATGATTTAGCAACTGCCAGATACTTTGGTCAGAGAATAGGAATTTTGTATCTTGGAAAAATTGTAGAAATGGGATTAATTGACGAGATATTACTAAAACCAAAACACCCCTACACACAAGCTCTTATGGATGCAATTTCAGAACCAGATCCTGAAAATCTCAACAGAGAGAGAAAGATCAGAATCAACGAACCTCTAGACATTGATGTTTATCTTGGATGCAGATTTAGAGCAAGATGTCCATATGCTATTGAAAAATGTAAAACAGAGCCAAGTTTAGAAAATATAGAAAAGGATCACTTTGTTGCATGTTATGTTAATCTAGACTAGGATGTTCTAACAGAAGGCATTCGCTTGTCTTTGTATGTAACAACATAAGATACCCCATTCTTTGGATAAACACCATAGATGAGTTTGGCTTTTTGCACAACAGAGTCTTTTAGAGAAACCATAATGAATTGACTTTCTTGAGAACGTTCTTCTAAAATTTTTGCCAGTTTTTCAGAATTGGGGGCATCAAGATGTGCATCTACCTCATCAAAGAGATAGAAAGGAGATGGCTTTAATTTTTGAAGCGCCAAAACAAATACTATTGCCGCTAATGTTTTTTCACCACCACTGATTGATGTTGATTCTCTTTTTGGTTTATTTGGAAATTGAATCATATAAGAAATTCCAGCGTTGAAAATATCATCTTCATTTTGCAATTCAAGCCAAGCATTACCACCAGTCATTTTACTAAAAATAAGACGGATTTCTTTGTCTACTTTATCAAATGCATCCAGAAATGTTTGACGTTTATCTTTTTCAATATCTTCAATAAATTTTACAATAGAGTTTCGTTCTTCCTCTAGTGAATTTTTACGTACAGACATAGATCGATATCCATAAGATACTTCAAGGTATGTTTCAGGAGCTTTGGCGTTAAGAGTGTTAAGAGAGTTTAATTCAGTAGTTAATCCTTGTACGATAGAGTCAACATCAAAGGTTTCCATATTTTTATCAAATCCAAAAGACGAGAGAAGGTGGTGCAATTTGGTTTCATTTTCGATTAAATCATGTAAGTCACGAGTTAAAGAATCAGATTGTCTTTCCAAAGAATTAATTTCCTTTGTGAGTTCTTTGTCTTTTTCAGAGAGAATTTTTAATTTATCATCATACTCTTTGAGTTGCCCAATGGATGAACCAGATGTAGAGATAAGATCTTGTTCTTTTTCTCTCAATGTTACAAGTATTGCAGTTTTAGATTCTTTTTTTATCTCTAATTCTTTAATTTTATTTTCTAATTCCTGATGTTGTGAGATTAACGAGTCTTCTTCATCATAAAGACTTTTTATTTGAGATTTTTTTCTATTTTCTTCAGTCTGCAATGTGGTTAATTGTGAATCTTTATCTCGATATTCATTCATTATTGTAGTGTATAGTTTTTCAAGATCCGATTTCGTTGCATTAACTCTAGATAATTCATTTGCAATGCGTGCTTGCTCTCCACTGGCATAGTTTTCCTCAACAAGAGTAATTCTTGCGTTAAGAGAATCCACATGAGATTCATGTGTAGAAATTTCTACAAGTAAACTAGTATTTCTTTTATTTAGTTCAGAAATTCGTGTAACAAGTTGTTGTTTCATATTAATTGCAGATGAAATTCTTGATTGTAGATTAGAATAATTTTCATCAGTTGATGCAAGACCTTGTTCTGAAAGAGATAATCTCTCAGCATAGTTCTGAATAGAATCTTCAAGCTTCTTAAGAGAGTGCTTTTTCTTTAAAACATATTTTTTTAATAGACTGATTGATTCTAGCAATCCATCAATATCAGTACTCATAGAGATAATTTTAGTTAATTTTGAAATTTTTGAGTTAATATCGATTATTACAGCGCCGCCTTTAGCCTCAAAATACTCTCCATTCAAAGTTACTGCTTTATAGCCCAATTTGGAGATACGATATGCTGAATCCCTAGAATCAGCAAGAACAACATTTCCAAAAAGGAATGTCTTAAGCGCAAAATGAGAAGGATTGCATTTCACATAGTCAGAGAGTACACCGATTACACCAGGTTCCTTTGGTAAATCTAATTTGAATTTTGGAATTGCATCAAGTGGAATTATTTTCAATTTTGGCAGATTTTTTGAACGTGCGACTTCTGCAATGCTAAGCAATGTTGCAAAGTCTGGCACAACAATTGCCTTAATCCAATCAGAGCTTACAGCAAGTACTGAGCGCTCATATTGTTTATCCCAAGAAATCATTTCATAAACCAATCCTTCAATACCGAGTTTATCTGCATCTTCTTTTAGTTTAGCAACAGTATAATCTTCATGCATGATTCCCTTTACAGTTTTAATTTTTGTTTCATATTGAGCTGCAGATTTACTTGACTTTTCTAAAATTAGATCAAGATCTTCCAAATCATTTAGAGTTTTAGATTTTTTTGAATTAAGTTTAGAGATTCTAGATTTTAATTCAGAAATAGATGCGTTATGATTATTTATCATAGATTCCAATCTTAATTTCAGAGCAGATAATGTCACAATATCTTGTTCCAGATCAGATGATCTAATGGAATTAGATTTAATTTTAATTTGAGACTCTTCCTTTTCATTTTCTACCTTTGATAGTTTTAGTTTAGTTTCATTAAGTTGATCAGAGAGTAATTTTATTTTATTATCAATTTCAGCTTTTTTAGATGCCACTATAGATTGATCAGTTAAAATTTTATTTCTTTCAGAATCAAGTATTTCCAAATCATCGTTAATTTTATTCTTTTTCATATTGGTTTCATTAATTGATTCTTTAGATTGTAAAATACGAGATTCAATTTCATTTCTATCCAGATCAATGACTTCAATTTCATTTTTAATTTCAGGAATTCTAAAATCAATTTGTTGTAGTCTTTTAGTAGATGCGACAATTGCACTATTGTCTACCTCATATTGCTCCATTGCAGAGCTTAATTCAGAATCAATAGCAGCCTTGGCCTGACTATACTCATTGGCAGATGTCATTAGTTTTGACTTTTCACTGTCAAGTGTATTGATTTCAGTTCTAACCAGGGCCCTCTCATCATCAAATTTTTTGATTTCAGAGGTGATTTTGTTAAAAGTGTCTTCCTTTGAAGATTTCTGACTTGTGATTGCTCTTAGTTTGTTAGATGCCGCAATTGCTTTGTAGCGATTTAATTCTCGTTCAAGTATATCATGACGAAGTTTTTGATTTCGTTCCTCTTCAAGCTCATCAATTCTTTTTTTAATTTCACCCATTTTTGCAAGAGCAATCTCCAGTCTTCTATCAGCATCATCTAGTTGTTTGATTGCTTCAGTTTTTTTCTCATCAAAATAAGACAATCCGATTAAATCTTCAATGGTATTTCGTTTTTCTTCGGATGTGAATTCAGATATTCTTGTAACGGTTCCTTGCTGTACTGCATTTAGCTGACCCAGCCCAGCATTAGCAACATCAAGTAGATCTAAGATTTGACTTCTGTTTGTTGGCTTTTTGTTTAGATAGTATGTGTTTTCACCTTTATCATCCATTTCTCTTGTAATTTCCACTACATCAGAATCAATTGGAATCTTTCTATCAGAATTATCAAAATGAACACTAGAACGTGCAATTTTAGGTCCATGTCGATTGCCTTCTATATCATGTAACAGAGATCTGAGTTTGTCAACTCTCATCATTTTTGGCTTATTTTCACCTAAAGCAAAAATTATCGCATCAAGTATGTTGCTCTTACCAGATCCATTAGGACCAGAAATAGAAACTAGACCGGGTTCAAACAGAACAGTAGTATTCTTAAATCCAAATGATTTGAAACCAAAGATCTCTACTTTTTTAATATGTACCAATGAGAATATTTTCTTAATTGGTTGGATAATCGATGGTTAACAAGTTTAGTTGACATAATTGATTAATTTTTCTTGGTGTACTATCATTTTTTTCGTAATGGTGGTTATTATGAGATTAAAATTAGAATCGCATATTAAATTGATGCGTGCCTAGAAAAATAATTGTGGTTTAGTTAAGCATATTTGTCATATACAGGCTCAATTTCGGGATAAAAATAGGCAGTATATGAAGACTCGAAAAATATCGAACTAAACTAAGATCACAAAAATTTTAATTATTTACCTTCGACGAATTTTTCACAGTCTACTTTTGCTTGAACGTCAGACATTTGTTCAATAGGATGTTTCATTAAATATGCGCTAGCAGGAATAATCGGACCACCTACGCCTCTATCAAGGGCAATTTTTGCTAGTCTAATAGCATCAATAACAATGCCTGCAGAATTTGCTTTATCATCAACTTCCAAACGAACTTCCATGTTGTAAGGAATGTTAGCCCACTGTCTGCCTTCAATTCTCATAAACATGAGTTTGGTGTTGCCTAAGAATGGAATAAAATCAGAGGGGCCAACATAAATCTGATCATCAGCTAATCTTTCTGCGAGTTGACTTTGAACACTTTCAGTTTTAGAAATTCTCTTAGAGGCTAATCGGTCTTGTTCTTTCATGTTTAGAAAATCAGTATTGCCTCCAACGTTTATTTGGTAAGTTTTTTCTATTTTAGTTCCACGATCACTGCATAATTTAGCTAATGTTCTATGAACGATAGTAGCACCTACTTGACCTTTAATGTCATCACCAATTACAGGGATGTTCTTTTCTTTGAATTTCTTAGCCCATGTTTCATCAGATGCAATAAAAGACGGAATACAGTTTACAAAAGCAGTATTTGTGTCAAGACAAATTTGAGCCCAAAATGCGGTGACTTGATCAGAACCTACTGGCAAATATGAAACAATTATTTCAACACCCCTATCTTTGAGGATTTGTTTAATTTCTTCTGCGAGTTGTTTGTCAGTTTTTGTAGTTTGGATTGGGTTTATTCTATTTTCAACCCATAGACCGACTCCATCAAGAGCAGGACTTTCGTAAACTTTGGCATCAGTTTTTGGCATTGCATCTTTTGGAATCCAGTTGACCATGTTTGGATATTCATAAATTGCCTCATTGAGGAGTTTGCCAACTTTGTTATCACCCACATCAAAGCCGCATACAAAATCAATATCGTGAATTCCATATCCAGCCAGTTTATCATGAATTATACCAGTAACTTCTTGAGCAGGGTTTTGTCGATAGTATTCTATTCCTTGAATTAGGCCTGCAAAACAATTGCCTATACCTACCAAAGCTACTCGAATTCTTTTTACCATTCAAAAATTAGTGAGTTTATGCCGGTTTTAAGTTTTCTTTTGAATCACGAGTAAAAAAATTTAGGCATAATTGATTCTAAATTACTACGTAAAATTCCTTAAAAGTTATGGATTAGTTAAAAATTCAAAATTTCTAACTAATGTTTTATCCTTTGAGAAAAATCTGATGATCGCATCTAAAAAACAAATTTAAATTCATATTTTTTGGACGTTTTTTAATTGAATATTCAGGAAATCATACAAATTGCTAGCGAATTTGGGCTTAAGATTAGCAATCTAGATGACTTGGATGAGAAAACTCTGGCTGACTTTCATCAGGCAATAATAGAATACAAGGAAAACAGATGCAATGTTCATACCATTGATTACATGTGGTAAGATCAATCTTTTATTTGAGAAAGTGCATATAGTATTATGAGACTGGCAAAGGAATGCATTATTTGCGGGAAAGATTTTATCGGATTTGAAAAATATTGCAGTACAAATTGTCTGGGAGAAACATACAGTAAGAAATAATTTTTGATGTAGAATAGTTAATTTATTGTTTAATCACAATCCCCCTCCAAAAACTTCGCTTAGCTCAATATCATAACCGCTAGGGTCACTAATGTAAATTGACCGCGATTTTTCAAATTGGACAGGACCATCATAGTAGACCTTGACATTTAATGACTTGCAGATTTCCATTATCTCATCAAAATTTTCTACATGAAACCCAAAATGAGCAATTGCACCTTCTGGTTTCATCTCAGGGTCCTCATAAAGACAAAGTTTGATGTTGTCATTACCTATGATTTTGGATTTATCTTGTGGTTGTTCTTTTTTAATTTCAAAGCCAAAAAGATTTTTGTAAAACTCTACACTTTCTTCTAAATTCTTTACTGTCATATTGACATGATCCATTGAAGTGGCCTTCAATGTTTTAGACATGATTAATTACCAATTATTAGGCTTAATAATATTGATTTTAAAAGATAGTGGAGAATCTATTTCCCCCAATACCAGATGTGTGATTTCATATCAGACAAAGACACATTCTTAAATGATTATGAGGCGTAAGGCAGAATTTTATACTTGTCTCCAAGAAATCAAAACATGATAAAACCAGGTCGTTCTGTAAAAGACATTAAAATAGATTCAAACACATCGATAGAAAAAATTTTTGAAGAGATATCTCAATCAGGAGGATTTGAATCAGTTAATCTTTCAGATGGTCTTGATATTTTAACTACAATGATTTCAGATAAAGAATGTCTAAAGTTCATTTCTTTTGTTGGTGCAATTGTATCAACCGGATTACGAGGAATTATCAAAGACATGATAAAAAATAAATGGTTTGATGTTGCAATTACGACTTGTGGTGCTCTAGATCATGATATTGCGCGACATTTTTCAAACTACAAAGAAGGATCATTTACTATGGATGACGGAGAATTGGCAGACCAGCACATCCACAGATTGGGGAATATTCTAGTACCAATGGAAAGTTATGGTCCACTTATTGAAGAAAAGATGCAGTCATTCTTAGAAGAAGAATACAAAAATGGAGTAAAAGAAATGTCCACAGCAGATATTTGCAAGATGATTGGAAAACACTTGGGAGAAAATTCTTTTCTTTATTGGGCTTACAAAAATAAAATCGATGTAGTGGTACCTGGAATTATGGATGGCGCTGTAGGAAGTCAGATATGGTTATTCACACAAAGACATAATGATTTTAAATTGAATCTAACAGCAGATGCAGATTTGTTGTCAGGATTAATATTCAAAGCAAAAAAATCAGGGGCTTTAATGATTGGAGGGGGAATTTCAAAGCATCACACATTATGGTGGAATCAATACAGAGAAGGTTTGGATTATGCATTTTACATTACAACTGCACAGGAATTTGACGGTAGTCTAAGTGGTGCACTGGTAAGAGAAGCCATTTCGTGGGGAAAAGTTACGCAACAAGCTAGACAAGCTACTCTACATGCAGAAGTGACAACAATTCTACCGTTCATTTATGCAGCACTGATTTCAAAACTAAAGTAATCAAATCAGGTAAAAACTATTATTCGATAGAATCCAATGCATTACATTGTATTCTAGAATAAGGATTAAAGAATTAAGACCAGTTAATTTGGAAGGTGGTTATCTCATAGACGGATTTCCTTCAGTAGGATTTACCAGTGCAATTGCAACAGAATCAATGATACAAACATCGCAATTTAGTTTAGCAGGAATAATTGATTCAGATAGCTTTCCACCAATTAGTTTGATTAAAGAGGGCAAACCAAATTATCCAACGCGAATTTTTGTAAACGATGATCTTAAAGTTTCGGTTTTTTTATCATATCTTACTCTTCATGAATCGTTACACAGAATTGTTGCAAAGACAATGCTCAAGTGGGCAAAAAAACAAAAAATAGAACTAATTGTAAGCAGTATGGCAGTAAAATCCCTAGATGCAATTGAAGGAATAGTTGCAGTAGGAAATACAGATTCTGCAAGAACAAAATTAAAAAAATCAGGATTAAAAGTTCTTGAATATGGAACAGTCCCAGGAATACCAGGTATGTTACTTAATGAAGGAAGTATCACAGAACAAGATGTAATTGTAATTCTTTTTCATTCAGATGGCACAGGTCCAGATTTTAGATCAAGTGCAGAATTATGCATAGGAATGTCACAGTTAATCCCGGGTACATCTTGTGACATTTCACTCCTACAAAAAGAAGCAGAGAAAGCAGAGCAATCAATTAAAGAAACAGATGAAGAATCACGACAGTTAAAAGATTCAATCTACGGATAAAAAAATTATCAAATTACTATGTTTATTTTATAACAACGTGCCAATAAAAATAGAAAATCAATGGAACAAATAATAGAATTTGCAGTGATGGTTATAATTATTTCAGCGTCAGGAGTAATGACACCAGGTCCTTTATTTGCAGCAAACATAGCATATGGATTACAAGGTGGTGGAAAAGCAGGAATAAAAATGGCAGTAGGCCATACAATTGTAGAGTTACCACTTGTAATTTTGTTAGGAGTGGGAGTATTTTCATTTGAAATTTTTCCAGAATTTAGAACATGGATTTCTATTCTGGGAGCAGTCACACTTTTTGTATTTGCTGGAATTCAAATTAAAACAACATTACAAATGAAAGAAACAACTTTCAATCTAAAACACAATGCAGTTCTTACAGGAATTACACTCAGTGCATTAAATCCATTTTTTATCATATGGTGGTTAAGTATTGGTTTTAAATTAATTTCAGATGCAATGTTGATATGGGCATTTGTAGGAATAATTGTTGTTTTTTTATTGCACATATGGATGGATTTTGTGTGGTTGTATTCAGTTGCATGTCTTGCTTCTAAAAGTTCAAAAATACTTTCAAATAGAAATTATAAAATTTTAATGATTGGTTTAAGTTCCATGATGATATATTTTGGGATATCATTCATAACTGATGTAATTTAGCCACAATCTAAAATTTCAACTTCAGGTTTACAATCAGCGTTAAATAAATTAATTCTTTCAACTAAAACATCACAAAATTCTGGATCAAATGATTTTTCATATGATTTTAAATCAGATACAATTGCAATATGTTGTAGCCCACAAGGATATGTTGTAAATCCAAGAATTATTCCAACAGCGAAAATACCTATACAAGCTAGAATCAAGTATCTAATAGTTTTAATTTTTTGTAATGTCAATTTCTATTGTAGAGACATTACGTGTTTTACCATCTTGAGATGTAAGTGAATCAGATAAAATTCTAACATCACTGATAACATACCCAACAGTATTCATTCTTTTAACAATCATTTGAGATACATCAACTGCCTGAGTAATTCGTTTACCTCGAGCCTTAATTGTAACAGTGTGTCTTGTTGAAAGTTGTGTCAAAGTAGCTGAAACATAGGTCATTATTGGTTTAGTGCCAACAAAAATTACATCGCGTTCTTCAGGATTATGTCTAGTTTCAGGTGAAGGTAATTGTGGTTCTGGTTCAGGTGAAGTATGAATATCATGAAATTCGGATAAAATGTCTTCTGCGTCTTTAGATTTTTTTGGGTCGCTCAATTTATTATTCCTTTAACAACAAAAGCTTCTTTGGCTTTTATTTAGTTTTTGAGGTTCTCACGTTGTATGTATTCTTCAAAAATTTTTTCAACTTCATCATCGTTTTTGCTGTTCTTTACCTGATTTACTAGATCTTCTTCTTCGATTTCATAGCAATTTAGGAAATCTTGTGAATCTTTGAATAGTAGAAGAACTTTGTTCTTAAACACATAATGGTAGAGTTTTTCTTTTTCCATCAGTTCTGGCTTTATGTTAAGACCATTATCGTCAGAAGATACAGGATAGGTCATACTATTATTGAAAATACTCAATATTTAGATGAATGCACAATATAGGAATAATTAGAGAAGTGATTCAAAATATCTGAAGATAGAGTAGTTTTCCACATAGATTTTGATTATTTCTTTGCTCAATGTGAAGAGATACGCACTCCTGATCTAAAATCAAAACCAGTATGTGTTTGTGTTTTTTCAGACAGAGGTGGAGACAGTGGAGCAATTGCAACTGCGAATTACATAGCTAGAAAATTTGGTGTGAAATCAGGAATGCCAATTAGTTTTGCAAAAAAAAGATTAGAGGAAAGAAAAGATTCAATTTTTCTTCCAGTTGATTTTGATTATTACTTGGAAATTTCTGAGAAAGCCATGAACATCATAAAAGAGAGTGCAGATGTTTTTGAATATGTAGGAAAAGATGAAGCATATTTGGATGTCACTAATAGAGTAGAAGGAAGTTTTGATAAGGCAAGTCATTTGGCACAGCAAATTAAAAATTCCATAAGAGATAAAGTGAAACTTAGTTGTTCCATAGGAGTTTCAACAAACAAATTGATTGCAAAAATTGCGTCAGATTTTAAAAAACCAGATGGATTAACAGTAGTATCACCGGAAAAAATTGAAGAATTTTTAGAACAATTAAAGATTCGAGCGATACCAGGTATTGGAAAGAAAACAGAAGAGCGGTTTACACAAATGAATCTTGAAACAATTAATGATCTGAAAAAATTAGATGTGTTTACTTTGATTAAAGAATTTGGAAGAAAACACGGGACTTACATATTTAATGCATCTAGAGGATTGGATAATGAGCCAGTAAAGGAAAGAGAGGCAAGCATACAATACAGTAAACTGACTACTCTAAAAAAGGATTCAAAAGACTATGAATTTTTGGCAGAAAATCTTAAGGAATTATGCATAGAACTACACGAAGTAATTCAAAAAAACAATAGAATGTTCAAATCAATAGGAATACAGTTCATTTTATCAGATTTAACAAACAAAACAAAATCAAGAATGTTAAAAAATCACACATCAAGTCTAGAAGAATTACAAAAAAATGCAACGCAGTTATTAAAAGAAGCATTAGAAGATCAAAAAAATACAGTTAGAAGATTAGGGGTAAAAGTTTCAGAACTTTCAGAAATTCAGGGTCAAAGTAGTATTACTAGCTATTTTTAGGAACAGATTTTCCTTCAGATTCTAATTTTTTTAACCTCTTTGTTTCGATTAGAATTACTATTAGTAAAAAGATAAACAGCCACGGCAAGAACATAATCTCACCTGCGACAGAATGAAATTCTTCCCATTGTTTTGCATCAGTAGTAACTTTGAGAGCATACCAAGACAAAGAAAATATTCTAATCATATTGACACCAATTGTTCCTGCAATTCCCAATCCAAAGTAAACAGCTTTTCTATTTTTAGGAATATTCATTTTTAATAGAAATGCACCCATGACCAAAGAATAGATGATTATACTATGCACACCTGCAGATGGCCAAAATACCTGAAGTACCATTGGTCCAAAATCGCCTTTGAGGAACATTAGATTGTCACGTGCAGTAGCAGTTCCAAGATCAAATGCATTTACTAACCATACATTTGTTTGCACCAAGTAAGGTACAACATACTGTAATGGACCAAGAGAATCATATGGAAAAAAGGCATCCAATGAAAGAATAATTGCACTGCCACCAAGAAATATTGGCCCAGCAGGCGCAATTCTTATCCATCGTTTACCAAAAAAGATACTCAGTACAACAATTACAAAAATATCCAACACTATAAAATCCCACATCCATGTCCAAGAATTGATTAGTTGTACGTTGAATTGTTCAGCAGATGATAAAATATAATCTCTTAAACCATATTCCAATCCAATAATATATGCAATCACCATAATAGCCAATGGAATTACAGCAATCAATTTTTTTTTAGAAATGATAATTTTAAGACCAATTAATTCAGCGACAACAAACACAAGTGCAAAAAGAAATCCTCCTCTTCCTTGATTCCAACTTAAACTAAAGCTATCAGGAAATGCAATTAGTGCAAAAATAATTGGACTAGCAATAATAGCGATTCCGATTATCAAGTTCTTGTTTTGCATGTGTTTGAATTAAAAAGTGGTCAATAAATAGATCAAGATTGTATCAACAAACCATAGAAAATCTTTCAGGACAACAAAGATGTTCATAGTATGGATCAGATAGTTTATCCTTGATCAAAAACACAACTATTGTGTAGTTACCAGTTTTTGGAATAATTTTACTGCATTTTACACATCTGAGCGTATCCATGAATAATTTTAACAACAAAATATACTTTAGAAACAGGATGTAATGATCTAAAATAACTATTTTACAACAAATTTAGCCACAAACCAATTTTACATATAGTAAATTAGAAAAAGTCTGCAATTGTTTTCTGACGAATTAATTTCATAATATTGCCTTTTGAAATCCATTCAGGTTTGCTAATACTCATTTTCTTTGACGCTAATGTAAGAGCATCGTCAAAAGTTTCACTAATTATCGGTGTTTGTCTCATTGCTGAACGAATACCCTCTCTTATCTGCCAAACACCCACAGGAATTGCATATTCAGGTCTGATTTCCCGTAAGATTATCACACCGGATTGAATTTTATTTTTCACTAGATATTCAGTTACGCCTAATTTAGCTGCAAAATATGCACCAGCTATTGCTGGAGGATGATTAATTCCACGCGCATCCTCAAAATCAGAACCAAATCCTAAAACACCATTAGAATACCATGCTTCAATCATTTCATAAATCCATCTGTGTGGAAACAAAACTACTGAGAACGAGTTTCCAAGATGTTCATATGTGAAAACTTTGTATGAATCAATCAAAGGATAATTCAAAATTTCTTCAGTAAGAGATTTTGATATAATATCATCTGTAGCAGTTATACTCCACTTTGTAGGAACAAGTTTTCTTTTTTGTCCAAGCATCCCAATACTGAAACATTTTTGAATTTTTGAGATGTCTATACCAGAATTATAGAGACGTAAAACAGCATCTTGTGCATTTAGATCTTTATCATAGAAAGTTTTTTCAATGGATTTTGTTGCAGATGTACCATAAAACTTTGCAGATTTGATTTCGCCTATTGGTCCAAATGGAGCACTTTCCCCATCTAGTGAAATACTTGTAGATGTAGTTTTAGTGAATTGTAAGTCAGAGTCGGTAGGTTTTGAGGACATTGTAATTTCTTGTAAATTTTCTATGTAACGTCCTTCTGTTTGATGTATTGAAACTTTTTGAATGCCACGAATTAGATTCAATCTAAAATTAACAATTTCTTCAAGAGATTTACCTGCCCATCTTTCAGGATTATCAAGTAAACTTGTATCGCCGTGTATTGGAGGAACCATTGGTCCTACGAAGACTTTGGGATAGTTGTATGACCCTACAAACACTGATGGGGGACTAGAACCACTAATAGAATCAGATGAAAACAAATTCCCATATTTTGATAAATTCTCATGCCATTTTGCCAAGATTGCTCTTCGAATATTTTGTGAGTCAGACAATGAAATTTGTGCCTGAAATATGCCTATTAAGTTGCCTAATCAGCAGAATTGACCATGACTTAACGTATGACGTTTAAAGAACAAATCAAAATACAAAACATGCCAATAAAGAGAATAGTCTCTTTTTTACCCAGTGCCACAGAATTGTTATATGAATTTGGAGCAGAAGACATGTTGTATGGAGTCACACATGAATGTAAATATCCTGAAAATGCAAAAACAAAACCGCATGTTATTAGTTCTATAATTAATTCAGGCGAATTATCCAGCAAAGAAATAGATACAAAAATTTGTCAATTATTAAATGAAGGAAAAGAAATTTTTACGCTACATGAAAAAAATATTTTAGAAGCAAATCCAGATCTCATAATATCTCAAGAAACATGTGATGCATGTGCAGCACATACCAACCATGTTAACAAGGCGATTCAAATTTTACAAAAAAAGCCAATAATCCATTCGATGGATCCACATAATTTACAAGAAATAATAGAATCTGTAAGCAAAATTGGAGAAATTATTGGAAAAGAAAATGAAGCAAAAAAGATCACAGAATATCTACAACAAAGAATAAAGCATATAAAAAAATGTACACCAAAGACAAAACTAAAAGTTCTTGCAATAGAATGGATTGAGCCATTTTTTACAGCAGGTCATTGGATACCAGAAATGATCAAAGATGCAGGAGGTGAAAATATGATCAGTGTAATTGGAGAACATTCTAGAAAATTAAGTATTGCAGAGATCATAGAATCAGAACCAGATATTATTATTATGATGCCATGTGGCTTTGATACATTTCGTACGATATCAGAATATGACAAGACATTAAAAGACAACAAATCATGGAATGTGTTGAAAGCTGTCAAGAACAAAAAGGTTTTTGCAGTAGACGCGAATTCTTATTTCAGCAAACCAAGCATTAGAACAATCACAGGATTAGAGATACTTGCAAAAATTATTCAGCCGGAGAGTTTTTTGAATCTAAACGTTCCAGAAAACTCATTTTTACAGATAAAATAAGGGATTATTCTTCGGTATCGTCTAATTCATCATATTCGGCATTTCGTCTACCAGGTCTAATTGGAATGTAAATAATTGACACTGATTTTATTGATTTCACTACAAGATAGATTCCAAGGTTTTAAAAATTTGCCCTTTTAGTGTATGTTTGATGCAATTTATCATTTAGATTAATCTCATTTATTTTCTCTAATCGTTATTCTAACCAATAATATTTGAACTATCATCTAATCTTACATTCGATTTTAAGTGATTTTACTGTGGCATAGTATGTAAAAGCCAATAATGCAATTGCCCCAATCCTTATTGGAAGTTCAAAACTTGTCAAAAACGCAAGAGTGGTAGCACCTACAGAACCAAATGTAGAAACCACAGCAAAACCGACAGGACCGCAGCTACAAGCACCAGCAACAGATCCAATAAATGAACTAAAAACACTGCCACCCATCTTTCCTTTTGATTTTTTCAAAGTATTGATCCGGTAAACATTCATAGGAATTACCAAAGCAGACAATATAGAGAGAATTACAATTAACACAAATCCAAATTCTGTCCCTTGTGAGATATGGCCAACAATGTAGGGATCTAAGAAAACATACTCTGAAAGAATTAACAAACCAATTAACATGGATGTGAAAATAACAACTGACAAAACAATGTAGAAGTGATTTGAAAATACAAGTTTCAGAGTTTGTACCATACTAAATCATTGAATCCAATACTTGTTTAAAAACAGAATATGGTTGTGCACCAACAAGTTTTTGCTGTTGTCCGTCAGGACCTATAATAAAAAATGTAGGAGTGCCATTTGCGCCTAATTTTTTTGCTTCTGCAATATTATATTGAACTCTTTTTGTATATTTTCCTGAATCAAGACAACTATCAAATAATTCCACATCAAGACCCAAACTAAACGCAAATGCTTTTAGTCGTTCAGAATTTGCCCATCCATTATCTATTTGAGATTCTTGAGCAGTGTATAGTTGATTATGATATTCCCAATATTTTCCTTGATCTTCAGCACAGTAAGATGCTTGAGCTGCTTTTGGCGAATCCCTTCCCAAAAAAGCAAGATCCATAAAGACAAAATTAGCTTTTCCAGTATCGACATAATTTTGAAACACAGTAGATTTTGTATTATGAAACCAATTATAGCACTGATGACATTGATAATCACCAAACTCCACTATTGTGATTTGGGCAGATGTGTTTCCTAATATTGGTGATCCCATTGTAGTAGAAATCATCCCATGAGTTCTTACATCAAGATTCTCAGTTTCAACAGAAGATGAAGAATAGACGACAATTACACTTATGATGACTATAGATACGATAATGCCAATTAAAATTCCTTTTTTATTCACAAGTCAAGTCTTGAAAAATTGTTTAAAAAACTTATTCCAAATTATGAGATGACTTTCTCTTAAAGAGATTTACAAATTTGGAAATAGCAGTGTCAATTGGACATGTTTCACATAATACATTAGAGGAATGTTTGATTAGGTGCTTTTCAAATGTTTTTCTAGAATCAAATATCAGATCACATCGTGTGCAGTAAACTTTTGAAATATTATTTTTAGATAATTTTACCACTAGTGTTTTTTATAGTTAGAACTTATAAAGATCTTGTTGAAAATCATGTCTAAAAAAAGTTCAGATGTGATTCTAAATTATTAGTTTTGACTAGATGCACAATATCTTAGAAATTAAAACAAATACATGTTATAGAGGGTAAGCAAAGAATTACAGATAGTGTATCTTCATGTGGTTTTGAAGTTCTATTTCATAGCTAGTAACAAATCCACAATGAGTACATGAAAACAACTCAGATGGGGGAGAAGGATCTCGTTCAATAGTTTTTCCTGAAATAGATTTAATCGATATGATATCATTGCTAGAAATCACAGCAAAATTTCGTCCCTCACCAATTGAATCTAGGAATTCTTTGATTGCAGTTATCACCACGTTTTTGTCAATTTTTTCATCATTTAATGAAGACAACATAAACTCATGAATCTTCAAAGTAGGGATTGCGGCAACTTGATCTGACACATACACGACTAATTCGCTCTTTATAGATGCCACATCTCTACAATCAATTGTAAGCATGAAGTTTGGTGAAAGAATCAATATTTTAGTTTAACAAATATTTGAAAATGATTATTATGGTTTGAAATAATCATTTTTCACAGATGAGAGATTCAGAGACATTTGGGGTGGAAAAAGGATACGGTGAAGAAGTAGTTACATGGCTAAATCAACAATCCAAAGAGCAAGGATCTAAATTCGAAGCAAGATTGTATGGATATACAGTAACTACAAAAAATTTTGGAGACTTTGAAATGTTCTCATGGATTGGAGATGTACAGATTGCAAGAAAAATGATCAATAAAGCAAGTAAAAGATTCAAGATTAAAGTAATAGAAGGAGGATACAAACCAAAAGAAAAGGTGTTCCGAATGAAAAAATTTGATTATGCAAAGATCAGAAAAGATGAAAAAACAATAGGGCAAGTAGAATTTGAGGCATCGAGATTTGGCAATGGGCAATGGGAGATAAAAAATGAAGAGCGTCATTAAAAAATACAGCGTCAGGAGAAAAGAAAGATGACAAAAATTGGAATTATCGGAACAGGAATGCTTGGAAACGCAGTGGGTTTGCATTTGTTGGAATCAGGTTTTGATTTAACAGTATACAATAGAACAAAAGAAAAAACAAATGAATTAAAAAATAATGGTGCAAAAGTTGCAGATTCTCCAAAAAGCGTAGCTGAAAATTCAGAATTAATAATCATAGTTGTAAAAGATGCAGATGTCGTAAAAGAAGTATCATTTGGGAAAAATGGAATCATTAACGGACAGCATGAAGGACTTACAGTTGCAGACATGAGCACCATAAACCCAGTAGAGTCAAAAAAGATTTCAAAAAAATTTTTAGAACATAAAATAATTAAATTAGACATACCAGTTATGGGGGGACCAAATGTGGCAAGTACTGGCGAATTAGTATTGATGGTATCGGGGGATAAAAAGACATTCGATAGGTTTAGAAATGTTTTTGAAAAAATAGCAAACAAAATATTTTTTTTAGGAGAAGATGGAACAGCTCATCTAGTCAAACTTGCAATGAATCTTCAAATAACAATGCTTGCACTTGCTCTATCTGAGGGAATCACATTGGTAAGAAGTGCAAATGTAGACCCAAAAATATTTCTAGATATTTTGAATTCAACTTATTTTAAAACTGGAATGAGTGAAAATAAAGCATACAAAATGATACAAGAGGAATTTGACGCAACGTTTACCCTTGCAAATTTGAAAAAAGACATCAGCACTATTACAGATACTGCAAAATCATTTGGGATCAAACTACCAATGATAAAAAAAGCTGAAGATGTATACAGGGAGGCAGTGAAAAAAGGATTTGGAGATATGGATTATACAGGAATTTTAGCATACGTCAAAAAAAACAATTCTTGGCATAACAAATAAAAAATATGACTGAATTTTACCAAAAATTCTATAAGACACACCAATAAAATCACCATATGCGATTAAAGGACAAAGTTGCAATAGTTACTGGGGCATCAAGTGATATTGGCAAAGGTGTTGCAAAGAGATTTGCAGAAGAAGGAGCCAAAGTAATTCTTATTGCAAGAAATCTGCAGGGATTAGAAAAAGCCAGAAAAGAGATAGGAAATGAAAAATCTACGGCATCAATGGTGTGTGATTTAACTAATGAATCACAAGTAATGCAAACAGTTAGTCAAGTTATGGACACATATGGAAAAATTGATATTTTAGTGAATAATGCAGGTGCAATCAATGATCCGATTCATTTTCATGAAATGGCAGATTCTGAAATTAAAAAATTAATCGATGTTAATTTGTTCGGAGTTTTTCACATGACAAAAGCTGTGTTAAACAAAATGTCAGATGTTAAAAAAGGAGTCATCATAAACATTGGTTCAATCTCAAGTGAAAGAGCCATACCAAGAGTTCATTTGGCAGCATACTCGGCAACAAAAGCAGCAATAACAATGTTCACAAAATCAATCGCAGTAGAATATGCAAGAAGAAACATTAGATGTAATTGTGTAAATCCAGGAATTATCAATTCAGGCATGATAAAGCCATATCTTGATGATCCACAAGCAAGAAAAGTTCTAGAAGAAAGATTACCACTAGCAAGAATCGGTGAACCAGTAGATGTTGCAAATGCAGCATTATTCTTAGCATCAGACGAGGCAAATTGGATTACAGGTATTGTCCTCAACGTAGATGGTGGAAAAACAGCTTCAGAAGGATAATCCTTTTTGAAGTAGTGAATTAGCAAGTAATTGAGATACTCTAAGAGGTTCAGGAACAGAGCCTTGTAATGTTAATTCGTTTAGGAGTTGTTTAACTTCATAAATTGTACAGCCCTCATATCGTACAAAAAGATCATAAGATGTATGTAAAGTAATTCTTTCTCTTTTTCCTAATTTTTTATATTCGTTAATTTTAGATTCAAAAGATTTTGGGAAGTGATGTTTTATTGCATCTTCAATTCCATCAGATTCATTGTATGTAATTCCAATAATTGGAATTTGTAAAGAATCATGTAGTTTTTTGACATCAACAATATTATACATTGAAATAATTAACCCAGAAAGGATTAGATAACTAATATCAGATCGGCATAGTTCTTCATACATGTGTAATATTTGATCAGTAGTATCATTGCCTTCTAAAGTAGCACTTCCAAAAATAAATCCATCAATTACAAAATCCCTTCTCATTATTAATCCAGATAGAATGGATCTTGTTGAATTTTGTCTAAAGCTTTCAGCAATGGCAAGACCACGTAAACCCTTTTTTTCAAGATGAAGTGATCTCATTTTTTCTTCTCCTATTGTAAGACGTATAGCTAAAAGCAGTAAGCCCCATAATTATTACAGTGATTACAGACCAGAATACAAAAGAAACAACATCAGACTCTGCCATTAAACAAACACCGATTGATTAAACATCTAAAGTTTTGGTTCAAAAAAACAAGATAATAAAATAAACTTTGAGTTATTTCTGAAACATCTAAATAGATTTGATACCGATAACTTTCATGCCTGAATTAATATGTCCAGATTGTGGAAAGCGTTTATTTCATGAAAATGAAGATACGTTAAAGATAGAACAAACAGTACATGGAAAATTCTGTAGGAAAAAAATGGGCGAAACACAGAGCTTTATGCACAGAGATCTAGCACATATGAGTACATTTGATTCGGAAAGAGAAAATGACACATCGGGTACACCAGTTTTAAAAAAATAATCCATAGGTAAATCAGGACGTAAAACTACCTCAAAATTATATTCTAGGATCAACAAAGCAAAGAAGTTGACAAGAGAGTATCATTATGATCTAGTAATAGTAGGAGGTGGCCCAGCAGGTTCGTCAGTAGCATACGAAGCATCAAAAAATGGAATTAAGGTTGCGCTTTTAGAGAAAGAAGAAACAATTGCGCAGTCAGTTAGAACCAGTGGAGTTACATGGATACAAAACATAAAAGAATTTGGTATTCCAGATGACTGTTATAATCCGATTAAAAATTACTCATTTTGTTCACCAAATAATGAAGTTACAATAAGAGATACAATTCCACAAGCTGCAGTTTTAGATGTAAGAAAAACATATCGATGGTTAGCAGAGCAAGCAAAAAATGAAGGTGCAGAGATTTTTCTCAAAACCAACATCAATAATGTGATAAAAAACAAAGACGGGGATGTTATCGGAGTAAGTGGAACAAGCAAGGAAGGAGAGGTGATATTCCATTCCAAAGTTATCGTTGATGCAAGTGGATTTTCTTCAACAGTTTCTAGAGCTATGGGGTTTGTAACACAATGGGAAAGATTTGGAGCAGGTGCAGAATACGAGGTAAAAGCTGAAAATGTAGATCAAGAAACATGGTGGCTCATGGTGGGTCAGAAATATTCTCCAGCAGGATATGCATGGATTTTTCCTGTAGGAAAAAATATCGTAAGAATAGGAGTTGGAGTTGGAAAACCAGAATCACAAGTAGATCCTACAGAGCGATTAAAAGAATTGATGGATTCAAAAATTGGTCCAATTAGTAAATTAGGAAAAATTACACCTATCGAATTTCATTATGGATTAATTCCAAACGATGGATTATCAAGAAAAACGGTATACAATAATTTGATTTTGGTAGGAGATTCAGCAGGTCAAGCTAATCCATTAGTATTAGAAGGAATAAGATATGCAATAAAATTTGGAAGAGTTGCAGGAAAAATAGCATCAAATGCAATAAAGTCAGGAAAAACAGATGAGACTGCACTGTATCCATATGAGGAAAAGTGGAAAAAAGACATTCAAGCAAAAATCAAATCTGCAGGAAAAGTCCAAGATAGATGGATTGGATTATCAGATGAAGAATGGGATAATGAATTAGACATAATCAAGGAATTAAAACCTGAGGAATTTTTAGATTTTATTAAAGCAGATTTTGGATTAGCAAGTATGATAAAATTGGCAACACATCATCCAAAATTAGCAGTTAGACAGTTATTCAACTTGGTAAAAAGTAAAAACAAGATTGAGAAATAAGAAAATAGACATAGATTTGGAACATTGTTTATAATAAGCCAGAAAGACAATCTTCAAATTAAATCAAAAATACAACTAACATGTGTGAGCTGGAGCACGATACACTGCTACGGCAGAGGAAACTCCTCCCTCCATACAGGAAATGTGATCCGGAGATGGATAATCAGAGATGATTGGCAACGGAACAGAAAATAATCCAACCTGGCGCACAATGATGGCAAAACCTGAGATTTCCAGAGAAGGAATGAAAAAGACGCCCCACATGGAGCAAAGCCAAACAGAACTATAGGATCCTGTACCAAGTTCAGGTAGGCTGCAAAGCGTAATATCGTGAAAACAGAAGGAGGGTTACTCCCAGCACACACGTATATTTTTTAAAATAATTCTGAATATGCTCGATGTTTAAATTTTTTTCCTCGTTTGTTATTCCACGTGGTAGTTCAAGTGGTTTTGTTACCAAGTACTGATTTAGATTTTGTTGTGATAACTATGCAGAACTAGGCAGTTTTTGATTTTTAGTCAATTCTCATTCAAATCAAAGTCAAATTAATTCAGATGTACATAGAAAAGAGAAATGTACATAGTTAGATTATGGAAATTGCTCAAAAACAAGGTGGTCCATATACAAAAACTGAACAAGATGAGAGAAGGAATAAAGTGTATAGCATGTATTTTGAGAAGGGATTTTCTGCGATAAGGATTGCAAATGAGTTAAAAGTTAACAGAAACACAATTAATCAAGATGTAAAATTTTTACGTTCTGATCTAACACAGAAAGATCAAATCAAGCCAGCAATTTGGGTGTTAGAGCAAAAAGAACATTTAGAACAACAAAAAGACAGATTGCTAGAATTACTGGAGACTACTAAAGATTTTGAGCAGAGATTAAGAGTAGAAAAAATAATTTTAGATATAGAAGGCAAAATTACCAATCTTGTAATCAAAATAACCGGTTTTGATTCTGTATCATTTGAATATGATCCAGGTCCAGAATTTGATGAGGAGATTGAACTAGTTGTAAAAGATTTAGTTTTAAATAAAAAGACAGAAAACCGATCATACTTGCAAAATGACATTATTCTTAAGGCAAGAGAATTATTGAGGTGTGATTTTATTCATGCAAAAAAAATATTTACCAGAATGAAAGATTTGGGGTTATTTGAATTTAAGGGCGAGGATGGTGTAGGTTACGATCTTGCAAATTTTGGTGTTTTAAATGAAATGATAGCAAAATCACAACTAGATAAAATCAATAAAGAAAATAGACAATCCAACAAGGCAGAACCACATTTGTTTGGATTGGGTAAAAATTTTATTGAAAAAGATAAAAAATAGTGATTTTGAAAGTAATAATGTAGAATTTTACAAAAAGATATTTGAAAAGATTTTGAAGAAATTAATCGTACATTTTACATGGTTTAAAATATTTCAATTTTTGAAGAGATCAACTCATTGACTTGACTTGTTCTTTACAAAGACTAGCATTACATCTGCATGTTGCATCACATAAACATGAACCATGCATTTCACAATCACATTCAGAACCAATTTCTGCAGATGCTGCACAGCCACATGCTGCTTCCTCCTTATTGCTAGGAAGGGCTGAAGGTGGGCTTTGTTGTTGGTCTTCATATACACTTCTAGTTTGTGTATAATCAGATGTGTCAGCAAGCTGTGCTTCACCTCTATTAGTTTGATAACCACCAGAAGATGCACTTGTTTGATAACTTACTAATCTACTTGGATCAATTCCTTGTTGACCAGTTGTTTGATTCTTTAATGTTCTATTACTAAAGATGAAAAATGCAATACCACCAATTGCAGCCATTCCTGCCATGCCATAAACTATCATCACAGGAAAATCTCCAGTAGAAGTTGTTTGGTAACCTTCTGGAGGAGTTGGTGTAATTCCTGCAATTTCTAAACCATCAAGTACATCTAGTGCACCAAATCCAATTGCGGCGATATTTCCCTGATCAGATGATTGAACACTTCTAACTACATAATTTTGATCAGCAGATACAGGGGCCTCAAAAACTCTTTCCACTTGTCTTCCTTCTCTGAGACTACTTTCACCCATTGTCCATCTAGAGACAACAAATCCAGAAATAGACTCATCTAATCCAAATGTAGCTGCATCAGAAGTAACTCCAGTAGGATCAAATAAAAAGTGCCAATTGGTCATTGGTTGTTCTAAAATATAATCTGCATTGATGAGACCTTTTGATAATATTGAATCTGCCTCAGTTCCTGCAAGAATATCATAGACTGCAGGTTCTTGGTCTTTTAACAAAGATATCGGTAAATTTATTTCCACACCATCAATTACAACAGAATCATTAGTGCTTATTCCTCTCCAACCCATATCAACTAAAGTACGAACTTGGTCTTTTGTAATTACATAATCAGTCAGAGTGCCTTTTAGAATTACTTTGTAATCTACAGAAGTATTGAGATTTCTGCCTTTAAGATGAAAATCATAAGAGACATTTAGATCAGATATTTTTGCATGACTTCCATCAGATTGAATTTTTTGATTAAGACTTGCAATTAGTTGTTGAACCCCAGAGTTTGATGCATCTGCAGAACCACTAACTGTCCATTCCTTCTCATGTAATTCATCAAATATCTTTCCACCGTTTGGATATTCAATAAAGATAGTTTTCTGATAATTATAAGAGAAAGGAGATGCATTACTATTAGGATTAATTTTGGCGTCTACCTGTGCTGCCCAAACAGAAGAACTGGAACCAATTACAAACAAACCAGCAATCAAAACTGCTAAAAATACAGTCCTAGACACGAATAAAATCGACAGTCAATTAGTAATAAACTTATCCTCAAAAACTAGATCGGGAATTTCTGAAAAAGTAATATGGAGTGACAGCAAATGGTTTTAGAGTTTTAGGAGAAAATGGAATGATTACAGTACTAGCAGGTGGGACAGGTTCGGTTAAACTAGTCAGAGGACTAGTAGCTCAAGAATCCAAAGTCAATGTAGTAAGTAACGTAGGGGACAATTATTGGCTTTATGGATTATACGTGTGTCCAGATATTGATACTATTGTTTACGGTCTGGCAGATTTACTAGATCAAGAAAGAGGATGGGGAATTAAAAAAGACACATTCAATTTTCTAAGACAGATGGAAGTGTTTGGAGAAGAGACATGGTTTAGAGTTGGAGACAGAGACGCAGCGACTCACCTGATAAGAACAAACATGTTAAAAAACGGTAAAAATTTGAGCGATATTACAAAATGGATGTGTGAGAAATTTGCAGTCAGTGCAAATATTATTCCAGTTACAGATAACAGCATAGAAACAAGGATAATCACAGACAAAGGAGAATTACATCTTCAAGAATATTGGGTAAAACATCGCGGAAGAGATAAAGTTGAAGGAATTCAATATATCGGCGCAGACAAAGCACGTCCAAATCCAGAAGCAGTAAATGCAATTCATGATGCAGACATGGTAATTTTGGCACCAGGAAATCCACTAACATCTATTGGTCCAATGTTACAAATCAAAGGAATTCGAAAAGAACTTTCAAAAATTAAAAAGAAAGTGGTTGCAGTTAGTCCACTCATTGGAGATAAAGCCATTAGCGGACCAGCAGCGAAATACATGGAAGCTGCAGGAATCGAAGCAAATGCATATGGTCTTGCAAAAATGTATTCAGATGTATGCTCCAACATAGTAGTAGATACAAAAGACAGATTACTAGTAAAGAAAATTCAAAGTCTAGATATGAAAGTATATGAAACAAAAATTACGATGAATAATAAACTAGCTGAAGATGCATTAGCAAATTTCATTTTAAAACAAATACACGTATAATTTGAAAATTGCAGCTATAATTCCGGTAAAGACTTTCTCCCTAGCAAAAACACGTTTGGATTTATCATCACAACAAAAAGAAGATTTATGCAAAATAATGTTAGAAGAAATATTATACATATTATCGATTTCACCACAAATTGAAAAAACAGTAATTGTAACAAAAGAAGAAAAAGCAATTGAACTAGGCAAAAAATACAATGCCATAATCATCCTAGACAAGGAAGAAAAAAGCGTCAATAATGCAGTGGCTCTAGCTGACAAATATCTGTTAGAAAATAAATTTGATGCGTCAATTGTTTTTCCGCAAGACATACCATTTATCAAAACTCAAGATATTGATTTTATGTTAAACTACATAGTACCCCCAAATTTTGTAATAGTAGTGCCCTCTAGAAGATTTGATGGTACAAATGCACTTGTAAGAATGCCAATAGATTTGATGGTAACACATTATGATGAAGACAGTTACAAAATTCACATGAATACTGCAAAAGAATACACTAGAAATGTATCACTTGTTTTTGTAAATAAGCAAAACACACCAAGTTTTTGATAAATTAGATGATTGTAGGTAAAGATCACCATCAGATTTATAAGAAATGAATCAGCAATGGTTATATATTATTCATAAAAGGTTTTGAAAGGAAAAAATATGGTTAAAAATGTAAATCCAAAAGACAGATGCCCAAGATGTGGACAGGGCACATTAGTCACAGATGCAACCACCGGTGAGAATTTTTGCGGAAAATGTGGCTTTGTAATTACTGATAAAGTTGATGAATCAGGTCCTGAATGGAGATCGTTTTCTAATGAAGGTGAAAACAAAAGCAGGGCAGGAGTTCCAACTTCATTGGCAATGCATGACATGGGGTTGGCAACTGTAATCAATCCTCAAAACAGAGATGCAACAGGCAAGCCGCTTACTTCTGCCATGAAAAGCACTATTGAAAGACTGAGAACATGGGACAGTAGAAGTCAAGTTCATGAACCTGTGGATAGAAACTTTAGACAGGCATTTAGCGAACTAGATAGATTAAAAGACAAATTAGCAGTAGGCGATGCAGTTATTGAAAAAGCGGCTTACATTTATCGTAAAGCATTGGAGAAAGGGCTTGTAAGAGGACGTTCAATTTCGGCATTAATTGCATCTGCACTTTATGCTGCATGTAGAGATACAGAAACTCCCAGAACACTAAAAGACATTGGACAAGCAAGTAACATAAAACGAAAAGACATTGCGAGATGTTACAGATTATTATTAAGAGAACTTAATTTGAAAATGCCAGTAGTAGATCCTGTAAAATGCATATCAAGAATTGCAAGTAAGGCAGGACTGTCTGAGAAAACAAAAAGAGCAGCTACCAAAATACTCCAAACTGCAGAAGAGCAAAAAATATCTGCAGGTAAAGACCCAATGGGATTAGCTGCAGCAGCACTTTATGTTGCATGTGTTACAAATGGTGAAAATAAAACTCAAAGAGATGTTGCAGAAGCAGCTGGGGTAACAGAAGTTACAATAAGAAACAGATACAAAGGCTTGAAACTTGCACTAAATCTTTAGGGTAATTTATCACTAATTAAATTTCAAATAACATGCTATTCAATTTTTAATTTTTGTTCTTTTTTTGAATTAAAATAAGTAATCAACAGTACAGAAATTGAAAATATACCAGATATTAAAAACAATATTTCCATTGTATTTATTAGAGGATGTAAAAATGCCGCATCAATAGTTATCTCATTAATCTGAGATACAAAATTTGCATATGAAAATATGAAATAATTTGTTCCCCAATGAACAAGAATTGCAGGTATCAGACCAAATCTGAAATATAGCCAGCCAAGTATAATTCCACTTGCAGTGGCTTGTGCAAATTTTCCTTCACTCCACGGCTCACCAGTCATAATATGAGCTAGCCCAAAAAATATACCAACTAAAACTATCAAAAACAGAACTTTTCTAAAATCATAGATATGTAAATTACGATTTGGATTCCAAAGGGATTTGAAAAAATGTTTTATGGATAATTTGTGTGAATAAAACACAAAAAGCGGCAAGCCTATGAGAATCACCCTAAATCCAAGCTCTTCAACAATAGGGGACAGGCTCACATACAAAAACTGAGTCAGGTTATTATCGACTGGTGGAGGAACAGTGACTATACCAAATCCCTGTTGAATAAAATCAATAATTATAGATATCAGAATTAGAATTGAAAACCATTTTGTTATTGCAATCATATAGTTTGATTTTGTTTCTAATTTTTCATTACTGAGAGCGGTAGACAATGTTTTTAGAAATCCTTTATCAGGACCAAACATAGCTATTGTAAAAAGAATAGCATAGATAGACCATAAAACAATAAAGACATCGCCAATTTCAATATCAAATGGAATAAGATATCTAACTTCTTTGAAAATATCAAGACTGTTTAACGGGTATTGAAAATTAATATCATCGCCAATATCAGTATCAAATACAACAAATGCTCCAAATGGAAATGACAACAGCATCATTCCAAATATAACAGACAAAAGTGCCAAATGAGGAATGCCTATAATTTGTAGAATTTTATTTGGTACTTGCAATGTCTATCTAATGAAGCTCGATGCTAGATTCAGGAAATCCTAAATGGATCAGAGTGTCTTTGATTGTATCTCTATGATCACCTTGAAGAAATATGTAGCCATCTTTTGCGGTTCCACCACAAGCATATTTGTTCTTTAATTCTTTGGCGACTGTTTCTAAATTATTTAATTTAGGATCTAATCCTTCAATCATAGTTCCTTTTTTCTTGAATCGTCTAGTTTCCAAACGAATTATAATTTTTGTACTGTCTTTAGCGAGCTCACCACAAGCGCATAGATCTTCAGGAAGACCACATGTATTACAAATTACCGCCATACGTTCTAAATTATTCCGATTCTACGCACTATTAAGCCTTGTTTGAGATATTAATGAAATTGCAAAACAATTGTATTTTTTAGAGAGAAATCCCAACTCAGAATATGTCAAAAGATCTTACAAAAAAGGCAGCCGAAATGTTATTGAAAGGAGCAACTTTGCTAAGTGAGCCGTGTCCATACTGTTCAGGAGTAAGAGTAATGAAAGAAGGTCATGCGTTATGCATCAATTGTGGCAGAGAGCCAGAAAAAAAAGAGAATCCTATTGAAGTAAAGCAACAGGTAGAAAAAACAGGACTGGAGATCACATTAGAAAAAAAATTATCCGAGTTATCCAAAGAATTAGAACAAGAAACCAATCATGAAAAACAACAAGAGATTCTAAGATCAATTAATTCACTCATAGAAACAACGAAAAAATTGCAGCACAAACAATAAAGTATTTATGTCAAAATTCAAGCTTTGAAAAACAGCCATGAGCAGTAAAAAGAAGGGAGCACCACTACCAGCATCAAGTGGAGGCCTCATGAGATTCTTTGAGGATGAGACTAAAGGATTCAAAGTTGATCCAAAAATTGTTGTTTCAGTTCCAATCAGCTTAATTGTGGTTTCATGGTTAATTGACATATTTTTGGCTCCACGATAGAACATGGAAAAATCTTCAGATGATGTTTCAAATATACACAATAGGTTTTCCCTTACATTAATCAATCCAGCATCACATTATTTTTCTCTGGTAGGATCATTAGCAATTGCAGCAGTAATTGTAGCTACAGTTTATTTTGGATATCTTGGTTCAGATGAAATTTGGTTTAGAATTCTAAGCGTAATTGGAATATTAGCATTAACTCAGCTAATCGATAAACAATTTACCAGAAAAAAAGAATATTCAAAATCACTACACGCGTCTCTTTTTGGAAATATGTTGTGGATTGCAGTATTACTAATGGGATTACTTGCAAGTGTTGTACTAGCAAAAGAGGCATCATTGTTCTTTGTAACATATGGAATGTTTCTATTTGCTAGTTTTAGAATTGGGATTTTCACCACAACATTAGGTGCAAGTATTAGAAAAGCATGGGCCATATGCATGGTACAGCCACTTGCCATGTTCTTAGTAATGATTCCGTATGACATGTGGGATTCAATGCTAACAAATCCAATGGCAATAGGATTTGGAGCAGTGTTTTTGATAATTGCCAGCGTTTGGTCTGTATTAACAGATAGAGCTGGAAGACCAGGTATGGAAAGCACACACAGAACAATACAAGCATACTTGGCATCACAAGGAAATGATTTTACAGAAGCTGAAGAGATCATCGAACAGCGTTCGTATAAAACCAAAGTATCTACATCTCAAATAAGACTACGTTCATCAAATGGAAACGCAGAGTTTAGGATGGTCTTACCTGAGATTCATCCAGGCCCATATCATCCAGTCGGAGGAAGCAATATCCCATATTTGATTTATAAAAATCTAGATTCTTCAGCAATGGTCATGCATAGTATTTCAGATCATTCGTTAAATCTTCCATCAAAAAATGAAGTGGAAAACTATTTGAAAAATTTAGACAAAAGCATAATCAAAGAAGAGGGACTAGTATGCACAGAACCAGTAACTGTTCAAATTAACAAAGCCAGAGTCACCGGTTTACTCTTTGGAAATAATCCATTATTGTTTCTCTCATTATCACCACATGGCATGGAAGATATTCCAAACTATATGAAAAAAGAAATCGAACAATATGCCAAAAATAGAAACTATGTCAGAATATTGATTGTCGATTGTCATAATGCAATGGGTGAAGAAATTTCAAAAGAGAATGGAGAAGATATGCTAAAAGCAGCAAAATCTTGTCTTGATTCTTTAATTACAAAAGATAGTTATCCTATAGAATTTGGCTATGCAAATTCAGACAGTATGGATGTATGGACAGAAGACTTGGGAATGGGCGGTCTAGGAATAGTATGCCTAAAAATCAACGGCAAGAAATTCTTTCTTGGATGGGCAGATGCAAACAATATGGAAAACGGAGTAAGAGAAAAAATTGTAGAGAATTTTGCAAAAAAAGGATATCAATTATTAGAAATTTGCACCTCAGATACACACTATGCTCCAGTTAAAGCTAGAAACAGAAATGGATACTACCAACTAGGATTGATCACAGGTGCAGAAAAACTATCCAAGTGGTATTTGGAAATTGCAAATGATGCAGAATCAAAAACAGCATCGGCAAAATTTGAAATTTTAGAAAATGAAACAGATGTAAAAATTATGGGGCCGGGAATATACGAGGATTATTCCAAAGCACTAGATAATTCTCTAAAAATCACAAAAGGGTTTATGATTGGAAGCGTCATATTATTCATAATTACTTTGTTCCTATAGTATTCATTTGATCAAGGTTACCATAAAATTCATCTACAAATGATGAAAATTGAAAGATTGGAACTATAGGTACCTTATCTATAAAATCTATCTTATCGTGGTATAAAGTCACAATTACAGGCACAGCTATGGCACCTGGAGTTTTTAAAATGTAATGTTTTGTCCTTGCAATCTGTTTTTTCACTGCGGAAGACAAAGTAGAAGAGCTGTAACGTTTCCAATGCTTACAATCAATTAACATAGCGACACCTAATCGTATACCAATAACATCAATTTCCATTCTGGGTTTGGTAAGAATTAGATTTTTTATAATTGCAAAGTTTTTAGAGTATAAAATTTCAGCAACCAAACCTTCAAAATCTTTCCAGTTAAGCATAATCGAAATTTCATCTAGCGGACCGCCATTTTTTATTAATTCAATTGCAGCTTTTAGTTTATCACCATCTTCAAAATAATACTTGTTTTCTTGTTTTGTTCCAATTCCAGTTTTAATATACCAATCTAGAATTTTTTGTGAATCAATAGAATTTGTTTTTGTAATTGCAGTAAAATCTTCAACAGAAATGCCACCGGAAATAATTCCATTTAGTCCAGTTAGCATATTTTGATTAAATTTCATATTATTTTTCTTTGATAATTAAGACGATATAGGTTTTAGGAGATATTATTAAGAGGTTATTGTGAAATAGGTTTTATTACAACTAAACTAAATAACGGTTATGAAATTATTGCTAGTATTCATACTAGCTCTCACAGTAGTATCTTTAATCCATAATGATTCATTTGCAGAAAAGAGTACATTTTTTGATTCTGTAAAGTTTATCCAGTATTTGGATGAAAATACAGCATTAGAAGAAGTAAGAAATGGCAATTTAGATATTTATTATTATAGAATTTCCTCAGATAGATTAGAAAATCAGAAATCACGAGAGGGATTAGAGGTGTTTGATTCAACTGGAGGGTCTTACAGCATACTAGTAAATCCAGCAGAATCAAATGAATTCAATCCATTTTCAATTAAAGATATCAGATTTGCATTAAACTATCTGATAGATAGAAAATTGATTGTCAATGAATTGATGGGCGGATATGGCGCACCTATGATCTCTTACTATAGTCCTTCAGACCCAGAATACCTTACCATAATAGAACAGTTAGAGACATTCAATTTCAGATATAATCCAATATTGGCAGAGGAGATGATTTCAAATGCACTGCAAGAAAAAGGTGCAACAAAATCAAATGACAAATGGGAAATTAATCACAAGCCAATTGAAATTACAATTTTTATCAGAAGTGATGATCCGGTAAGAAAATCAATTGGGGAGATTTTATCTTCCGAATTAGAAAGTATAGGGTTTATAGTAAAAAAAGACTATGGAGATTTGAACAAGGCTTTTGTTGTTGTGCATGGTTCAGACCCAGCAGAAATGAAATGGAATTTGTATACAGAGGGTTGGGGAAGGTCTGCATTTGTAAGATATGATTCAATAGGATTATCTCAAATGTATTCTCCATGGTTTTCAAATATGCCTGGATTCAATAATCCTTCATATTGGAATTACAAAAATGAGTACTTGGATACTATAACTCAAAAAATTTACACTGGTGATTTTCAGTCAGAAGATGAAAGAGCAGATTTGATTCAAGATGCAATTGCAGAAGGTATTGATCAATCAGTTAGAATTTTTCTAGCAAGTAAAATTGATCAGTATGTAGCAAATGAGAAAATGGAGGGAATAATTAATGATTTGGGAGCTGGAGTTCCAAGTAGATTCACACCAATTAATGCCAGAGGTGAAGATAAAGAATTAGTTATCGGCGTTAAGCAAATCTACCAAGGAGCATGGAATCCAGTAATGGGATTAGGTGACACATACAGTAGACAAATTTGGGGGATAATTTCAGATCCTATTACTTTCAAACATCCATTCACAGGAAAAACATTTCCAGTCAGAGCAGATTGGGATGTAGAGACAGCAGGACCAAATGGGAAATTAAATGTGCCAGATGATGCAATAATGTGGAATCCGGAGAAACAACAGTGGGCAAAAGTATCCTCTGGAACTCAAGCAACAAGTAAAGTCAGATTTGATTTTAAATTTAGTAATTGGCATAATGGTCAAAAAATGGATATGAATGATATTTTACATTCATTATATTTTACAATGGAGTGGGGAACACAAACAGATGAAAATGACAAGACATTTGATGTGGAATTCACACCAATGGCCTCACAAGCGGTTCAAACTATAATTGGAATCAAGCCTGTTGATGAGGACACAATTGATGTTTATGTGAATTATTGGCATTTTGATGAAGGTGAGATTGCAGATTGGGCAGCATTATGGAGCTCAATGCCATGGGAAATTTCAGCTGCGATGGAACAAGCTGTAATAGATGGAAAAACATCATTTTCCAGATCCGGTGCAACCAATAAAAACGTCAGTTGGATTTCTTTAATAATTCCAAATGATGCTCAAATGATTCAAAGCTATTTGAATGATTTTAGTGAAAAGAAATACATTCCAAAATCACTAGAGTCATTTGAAACAGATTTTAATTATTTTGATAGTAGGTATACCGCATCATCAGAATGGGTTAAAGTAAACAATCACGCAGTGATTAGCAATGGGCCATTTTACCTTAGTACGTATTCACCAGAATCAAGGAGTATCACTGTTAATGCTTTTGATGATGAAACGTATCCTTTCAAGTTAGGGTACTGGTCAGAATTTGAAAAAACAGAATTTCCAAAAATAACAAATGTGGATTCACCAGATATCATTCAAAAAGGAGCTGAATTAGAGATAAACATAGAAACATCACATGCAAATTCAATTCTTTATTTTCTGACAGATAGTAACGGAAATTCAACATTATCAGAACTAATTAGCGTAGACAAAAACTCCACCAGTATCAAGATTCCAGGCGAAAAAACAGAGAAGATGGATACAGGAGCAAAAGATCTAAAAATATTTGCCATTTCTGATTCAGTACTAAAACCAGATTACTATTCTACAAGTTTCTTGGTAGTGAAAAATAAAGGGATACTACCGGAGATAAATCAAAACGATATAGAATTTAATGAAAATAATTCTTTTGAATGGATATGGTTAATTGTACCCATAACAATCATTGTGGCAACTGCAATATACATTAAGAAAAGAAAACATAGTTAATTATTAATCAGATATACCATATTCTTTTAGAATGACATCAATTTGATCTTCAGATTCTAATTTAGAGTATTCATTCAAAAGATTTTGGTTTAATTCGTAAAAAGTATGCCCCCACTTGAATTTATCAAGTATTGCAAGGGCCTCATCTCTAAAACCTAAAATAAATAATGAGGCAGATAGTGCTTCAGCAGTAGTAAGTTTATTGAATTTTGCATAATTAACAGGATTGCCAGCAAGCAGTGGCGGTAATTTTCTTTTGATGCCACTAAATTTTTTTGAAAATGCCTGATCAGCAAGAGTCCAAGAACAATCAATTCCAACTATTGAATTTATCAAGGATTTGTCTTTAGGTAAAAGGGTTTTTTCAGAAAAAGGATCTAAAACTAATCCTTTATTTCCTATTTTTTTGATATTTTTAGCAATTCCAAATTTAACCATTTTTGCTGCGGTGCATTTTTTTGGATCATCCTGATAAAACATCAAAACCTGAAGATTCATGAATTATATATGAAATGATAGTATTTTGAACTTACTCTAGTATCTTGTAGTTAATTTTGTAATAGAATCTAGATGCTTGATCATCTTTGATTACATCTACATTCCAAGTTACATTAGGCAGAAAGTCTGCAGATGACTCTGGAAGGATGTCAAATTTCTCCAAATACACATCGGGACCACTATATCTAATTTTTAGATTAACTCCATCTACTGAAACAGATTCATAGATTTGTCCTGGTTTTTTAGTAGAATCTTTTACAAGACAATTTTCCTCAGGACCAATAATGCAAACTCCGGATTCAGAAGAAATTCTGAGATTAACATCAGACTGATCAGCTTTTGCAGTAAGTAATGAACCAGAAAGTACACGTGGCAATACCTGATTATCATCTATGGTTTTTTCATTTGTGATAATGGATGTTTTATTTTCCAAAATTCTATTGACTTTCTCAATTATAGTTAAAGGCGATTTTTCAGATTCTAAGATAATAGGTTTTTCTACAACATCAAACATCAAAGATTTTGTTTCAAAGCCAGCATCCACGGTAATTTCGTATGAGCCCAAACTTGAGGGGGAATCAGATATCTGAATTTGGTGTGAAAATGAACCGGAAGAACTAGGCCTAATAGTAGTAACAGGACCTAAGTGTTTACCACAGTAAAATGAACCACATGTTATTTCACCATCTATTTTCTGAATTACACTGACATCAAATTGTTCAAGATAAATTAACTTGTTGGGTTTACCAGATATAGTTACCAGATCACCAGGATAATATTCAGATTTATCAGTAGCAAGCAAAAGAGATAATTGTTCATCAGAACCAAAAGAGAAATCATTTGCAATAGTAAATGTAGATTCAGCTTGTTTGCCTGAATGTAATGCTTTTACTTTGTATTCACCTTCGCTGAAAACAGTTATTGGTAATTCAAATAAGCTCTGGAAATTTCCACCTTGATCAGGATAAACAGATGCTTGGTGGATTTGTTTGAATGGGAATTTACCATCAAATACAAGTATTGTGATTCTTTCTGGAATTACCAATCCTTCAGAACCTTGTTCTCTTTTAATGATATTTCCAATCACCTTTAATTTTTCTCCAGCTTTGTACAGAGATTTATCAGTTGAGACATACAATGGAATCAAAGATAAAGAATCATTTTCAGGATCAGAAGAAACTTTGAAGAAAACATCCTTGCCATGAGAAGAAGCGGAGACATGGATTTTGTAAATTCCATAATTGGTTTTAGAAACGGAACGGTCATCTAGTTTTATAGTCAGAGGTTTTTCAGCAATAGGGGCAACCCAAGACCAAGAAAATCGTTGGGTATCAACAGTAGCACCGGAATTTATTGTACTGCCATCAGGTTTTGTAAGAGAAATACTTACAGAGTTATCACCAGTTGGAGGAAGTAATCCAGTCAAAAGAACAGTTTCGCCTAAACCATAAACTTGCTTATCCAAAGTAAGTAATGCACCATCACTTAATTTCAAAGGATCTACAATTCCAACAGTTGTGGTTTGTATCAGTCCACGATATTCTGCTTTTATTTTATAAGATCCTTCAGTAAATGCACCTGGAATTATACTTGTTTGAACTGAGAATTTCCCAGAAGGTTCAGGAATTGCAGTAAGTTCGTATGCAACAATTAGCCCATTGCTCTCTCGGGTTTTAGCGCCGCCCACTTTATTCACACCAGTGATCTCTAGCGGACTACCATCTTCGTGAGATATTGAAATCTTTACTGATGCTGTTTGAAAGCTTGAACTAGTAGCAGGATTTGTGATAAAACCAGTAACTGTCATGACGTCACCTAAATCATAAATCACTTTATCTGTTGAAAGTGAGAGAGGATCAGCATTTGCAACGTATTCGCTAGTATTTGTGACTGCATGAATTGTTTTTGATGCAGACCCAATCTCTTTTGAAACAGAGATTCGGTAATCACCCAATCGGATATCATTATCAGGTATTTTGAAAGAATACGTAAAAGAACCATCACCAGATATTTTTATTATATCTGAAATTTTAAATCCAGAATTGCCACCACCTAGTGCACTTGTAGCAAGTGCAGCATTTTTGGTCTGAATAATTTCTAAATCCATAAAGCCTACCCACGCGTTGTTTAATCTGCCTGTAATTACAACAGTTTCGCCTAAACCATATGCTTCTTTATCAGTCCACAAAGATACTGCCTTTTCTTCTTTGATATCTTGGATGACTTCAAAAGATGTAAGTGTGGATTTATCAAAATATTCACCAATTATCTGATATTTTCCATAAGCAGGATTCACAGTAGTAAGAAACACATTTGTAGAGAATTTTCCATTTGTAGGATACAAACTACCTGTAAAAATTACTTTCCCACTTGGATTCTTTATAGTAAATTTCAAGCCTTCAAATGGGATTACTTTGGTAGTAATGCCTGTCATAGACAAAGTATCTCCAGGAAGATATTGAGATTTATCAGTAGCAATACTAAGAGTACCATCTTCTTCAATAGCATCAATAACAATTTCATCACCTACAGAGAAACTGGTTTGAGATGTGGTACCACCATAACTAACTGAAACAGAGTAAACGCCTGTGTTAATTCCAAGAACTTGCTGGAGATTCAAGGTTGTCTTATAATTCAAATTAAGATCAGGATAAAGTGAAATTGTTTTATCATAGTTAGGACCAGATATTGTTACAAGTATTTCATCAGCATGAAAATATGGTTTTACAAGGAATATTTGTTTTGAGACATTTCCTTGAATAGTAGCTGTTTCACCAAACAAGTATGAAGATTTATTTGATGATATAGATACTGAAACACCTTCTTTGTTTTCTGCAACAATTAACTTTCCATTGGAAGATCCAGCTGTAGAAATTACAAATTTCCAATCATCCGTATTATCCAAGTCATATCCGTCAGATGTTCTTTGCCAAGATGAGAAATCATTTTTCATGTCAGATAATAAAGGAGTCTTATCTACAATCATACTATTCTTGTCTTTTAGTTCAACGGATTCGTTAGTATCAGCAAACCATAATTTTTGATATGAAAATGTCAAAAATTTTCCAGGTTCAATAAAAGTGCCAGCAGGAATGATCAATGTTTTTTTCAATATGGTAGTTGATGCAATTTGCCAACCGCCGATATCAACTTTAGAACTTGTAGGATTATAGAGTTCAACCCATTCTGTGATAGATTTGGCATCATCACCTGGCGGATTAATATCAATTTCATTAATTACAACATGATCAGGAGTAGATTGGGCATTTGCTGTAATAACTAGCCCACCAAGTAACAAAATAGAAAATAAAATAAGGATATTCTTCATTGTGTTTTCCTATATTGAATGCCTGAAAGCCTCATTTTAGAATGGAATTGAGGAAAAGTTGAGCTAGTTGTGAAAGTTGACCTCAGTTGTAGGACTTTGTGGGTCATTTTTGTACAAAATTTATAGATTTTATAATATTTAGGATCTGCGTATGAATAATTTGTAGGCAGTATCTAGATGTTAAAATTTCAAAACCACTAAAAAGTCGGATTTTTCGTAGAGCATACAATCAGATACCTTATTCTTAGTATTTGGTTTTGAGATTATGCAGGAACAGATAACTTTCGCATATAGTCATAATGTATTCTCAAAAAATCCATGATCTTTCTATCTTCATTTTTGTCAATGGGAGCCCCATTTGCAAGTATGCTCAGATATTTTAAATCCAAATCTAAACGATGGAGAGATGTTTTAATTCCCCCTTCGTATCCTGTTCTCAAATATTCTATGATTTTATCTTCTGTCTGTACAATCTCTGTTTCCAGATTCTTAATGTCCTCATGGACACTTCGTCTCATTAGTTCTCTGAGTACATATTGAAAAATAATCTTATTCATATAATTTCTTTAAATGTGTTAAAAATAATTCAAATTTTTGAACAAAATAAAAGAAACCCAATATTTTCTTTTTTTATAAAATCAAAACTCCAATTGTCATTCCAGATTTGCTAAAATAATTTTGTATTTGTCTATTTCATAATATTTCTATGAAAATAATATTTTACAGGATCAATAATTACGATAACTAGGATTAAGATAATTCAATGTATTTTTTATAATCTTGTAATCTATTACGAATAGTTACGCTGGTTATTCCAGAAATTTTGGTAATCTCATGTTGGGAGAGATTGATGTTAGTTTTGATACCTGCCATATAGATTACAGTGGCAGCTACTGCATTGGGGTTTTTTCCTGCAGTTAGTTCTTTTTCTTTTAGAATATCAAAAATTTTTATGGCTTCTCGTTTAGTGATTTCAGGTATTTGTAAATTATTTGCAAATTTTATGATGCAGTTGATTGGATCTGTTACAGGAACAATAAGTCTTAGATTTTGAAACAATATTCTATAGGCTTTTGCAATTAATTTTCGTTTTTCTTGAAGGTGATTTGAAATGTCGATAATAGTTCGGGTAGTCTCCATGTCTCTGCATGCAGCATACACACATGCTCCTACTATAGATTTGACAGTTCTGCCACGTACTAGCTGTGCCTTTGCAGCTTTTCTGTATAGATATGCGGCTCTATCAATTACGGCATCAGAAAGACCTAGTTTTTCTTTGAGTTTTACCATTTCATATAATGCAATTCTTAGATTTTTCTCCGAAGAGGTTTTTGCTTGACTTCTAGAATCCCACATTCTCATTCTTTTCATGGATTGTTTCATTTCGTAACCCAGTGGTTTTCCAACAAAGTCCCGATTGTATTTTCCAATAATTGTTGATAACCCCATATCATGCATTGTTAATGATGTTGGCGCATGTTGATCTTGTGTAAATGATCTCTCTTCTTTTCTTGTATCTGTAATATTTTCTTGTAAAATTCTTCCGCAACTCTGACAGATAATTTCGCCTGTTTCAAAATCAGTAATTACAATACTCGCACTACATGGAAGAACTTTGTTTGTGATAAGTTTTTGAACCATAAAAGATAATCATTCCCGATCCCAAAATATTCTAAAATTTAAAATGTTAACCCCTCTTTCATCATTAGAGATAAATCATTTCTTAGCGGATCATAACTAAGTGCAAAATTTAGATTATCCAAAAGTGAATCTATCAATGCACACTTATTTTTTGCATATTGATAATACCTATCAAATGCCATGTCAAATGAATTACATTTTCCAAATTGACTCCAAAAATCATCACGTATCACGACATATTCTTGCAAAAATTGGCGTACAGGTACTTCAACAACTGGTGCCATGTTGTAGCGCAAAAGTTTGACTAGTATTGTCTCAAATTCCCTGTCTAGGTTTGCGTCATAGATTTGTTGATAAATACTTGTCATATTTTCAAGTAAATACCATAACTTCATCTTTGGCTAGTTTTTCTCTAAATTTTTCTTTGTCTCTTTGTTTTTTATCTTTCATGACATAATATGGTAACAATGGAATTTATTGTAGATTGTAGAAAATATGAACAAATATGTGATAAAAATTGAAAATAATGAACATTTTTTAAGATTTTTGAATTTAAATTATAATATCATGGTTTCGTACATGGGACATGCATGATGTTATAAAATGTGGGCATCTTGATCTTTATACTGATTGTAATCAATGCCACAGCCCATTACCATATTGCCATTGTAAGTGTCATTATTGTGGAAAACGAGATGATTGTGAATGTGCATTGTTTGATGCAGTTACAGGAGGTTAAATGAAATTTGAATATTTATGATACTAAAACAATTAGATGTGCAATTTGTCAAAAGGCAATAGGAGAAGTAGATTTTGATGCGGAAATAATTCGCCCAAAATGTGGGCAGTGCTCAAATCCAATTCCTGACACTAGAGATAAAATGCCTTACTTGATTTACAACTAGATTTTTAGCACATTAAACTTAACAAAATCATTTGCTAAAACCTTGATTCCCAACCACATTTAACGTGATTGTGGATTTTATATTTGCAATCTTTCGAATCTTTTTGCTAATAATATTTGAAATGTCATTATATGTTGGTGCAACAAGTGTACAAATAATCTCAAAAGAACCAATCAGATTATCAGCTTCCACCACTTCAGTTATTTTTTCTAGTTCTTGTAAGATTACGGATTCTTGTGATCTGTTACAATGAATTATGACAAAAGCTTGCGCCATGTATTTTTCTAAAACCTCTTTTTCACTTTTAGTTGTTTTTCTAAAACTTTCTTTTTCATTTACCAGTAATGTCAATGTGGAATAAATTTTTTGAATTTTTCTAATCCCATCGGAAATATCATGTTGAATTTTTCCCTCATCATTTGACTCTAGTTTTGTTATAATGTCATAGGAGCCAAATGTACCATGTGCCTCCTTTACACTTTTAATTTTATTTAGATTTGATATGACAGATGTTTCAGATCCAGATTCATTAGATATTAGAACAAAAGCTTTAGGCATATCCTTAGTTTTGTCCTTCAATTCCCATAAGAGTAAGAGTGGATCTAATGTATTCTATTTTTCGTATACTCCAAATGATGATCTCTCGTAGTTTCTCTTTTTCAGCGTGTTCAATTTTTGCAATTATATCGTATGCACCAAATGTCCCATGCACTTCCTTAACTGAATCTAGATGCTTTAGACTTTCAATTATTGTCTCTTCTTTTCCCAATTCACAGTTAATCAAAACATAAGCTGTTGCCATGTTATTACATATCACCAGATCATTATTTAATATGAATGATAAATTTATAAATATTTGTTTGATTTTATTTGGTATAATTAAATATATTTATACATATTAAGTAAACTACTTTATTATTGTGTAATGCGTTATAGTGCCATGAGCTATTGCATAAAATGCTTTGCACCAGCAGATGTATGTTTCTGTGAAACAAAAAAGGTGCCTCTTAGTGAATATACTCATGAAATGAAAGAATGTACTGATTTGAAATGCTATTGTAAAGAACATATACCGAAGGCTAGTTCATAAAAATTTATTTAGAATAAATAATAAATATTAAACAAATTTTAAGAATATTAATTACACATTTAATTTTCATTGTGTCATAAATCTATTCAATGAGAGAAGATTTTGCAGAATATACAAAATGTGTTGGTTGTAATGCATCATTATTGCTCTGTGATTGTAATTGTCCTAAATGTGGAAAAAGAGAAGATTGTAAATGTGACCTAAAACCAATTAAATGGAATCAGTTAGGCTATTGATTTTATAAAAAGATTAGATTGATTATGTCATCGTACTACCATGACGGGGCATTTTGCATGATGCATAACTTTTATCGACACACTACCTAGAACCAATTCCTTAAAGACATTCATGCCACGAGTTCCAAGTACAACTAGATCATAATCTTTAGAATTAACAATTTCTATAATCATATTTGCAGGATCTCCAATTTCTAACATGAGTTTTGGATGAATGCCTTTTTCTAGAGCGTCTTTTTTGTATTCTTCTAACATTGAATTTGCTTTGATTTTAAGATCTTCAACTAGTTCAAGACTTGCGGCACTATCTCCACCAAATTCACATGAAACCACATGAATCACATCAATTTTACATTTAGATATGGATGCAAGATAAATCGAGGTTGTGAATGCTTTTTTTGCTGATTCTGAACCGTCAATTGCAACAAGTATCTTTGAAAACAATCTTTTCCTCAATTCTATTTTAAGGAATTTTATTTTTAATCATAGATAATTGGTTAGTCAAATCAGTCGAGGTTATTATTCCAATGATTTTATCATTTTCAACTACGGCCAGCTTGCGGATTTTTTTTGATGACATTTGTTTGGCTGCATCTAAAATGGATTCATTTGGACCTATGATTTGCAAAGGCATTGACGCTACTTTGCCTGCTGGTGTATCTGAGGGATATTTGTTTGCCATAATTTTAATTGCAAAGTCTCTATCAGTTATAATTCCTATAGGAATGGAATCTTCTTTCACCAAAACAGATCCTATTCCCTGCTCCATCATTTTAGATATCTGATACACAGTTGTCGAAGATTGCGCCACTATCAATTGTTTTGACATCACATCTTTCACTAAAATTTCTGATAGGTTTTTTTCTAATTTGTTATCATTTACAAAAGTTTTTTTTGTGTTTCTTGTTAACCTACCAAAAATTCCCATTGTGTAATATTACTCAACAAAAACTTAAGTCTTTCTAAATATCGGATTAAGAATTTATGAAATCAAAAACATATTAGAATTTAATTGTCATAGACGAATACAGGTAGTAATCAAAACCAAGTAGTTATCCAATGACAACTCTATGTTCTGGTTCCAACACCAACTTCCATACCATTGATGTTTTTACTAGTTGATTACTACCCAAAGTAAGCATAATTTTGTGAAATAAAAACAGGATTTGGATGATCATGAATATTTGTTTGTTATTTCTATTAATATTAAACAACTTGAAATGTATGTGAAAAAATAAAATATTGAAAAACTATTAACTCATAAACTTAAGAAACAACGAACAGTAATGAGTAGTGAAAATCCAAAAGATTTAGTTCCAATGTTTTTTACTAATACCGCTAAGTCATATGATAAAATAGTATACTGGACTACGTTTGGGAAAGACAATGTTTGGAAAAATAAAATTCTAGAACATCTATCCACTGAGAAAACAGTGTTAGATCTTGCATGTGGTACAGGCATTCTTACAAAACAAATTGCAGACAAAATTCCACAGGCTAAAATCATTGGATTAGACATTACGGAGAACTATATTGAAAAAGCAAAAGAAAAATTAAAGTCATATCAAAACATTTCATTTGTAAATCAGGATGCCGAAAAACTAAATTTGGGAAAAAAGTTTGATTGTATTACTGCATCTTATTTACCAAAATATTGCATATCTGATGTTTTAGTCAAAAATTGTATTGCGCATCTTAATAATGGTGGAAAAATAATTCTGCATGATTTTACATATCCAAAAAACAAATTTGTAAGAAAAATGTGGAACTTTTACTTTAACATACTTTATTTGGTAGGATTTTTTGTCCCAAATTGGAAAAAGGTGTTTGTTAGTTTACCTTATCTCATAAGAACCACAGATTGGATAACAGCATATGAAAATACTATGAAAAATAACGGATTGAAGGTTTACAAACAAGATTTGACATTTGGAACTTCATCTATTATTGTTGGAACCAAGATTATCTAATCTAATTTCTTCTAAAATAGTAAACCACACAATTCCATTGTGAAGTATTTCGTATTTCCTTAAGACCAAAGTATCATCAGGATTACGATTAAAGGAGATTACATTTCGAGTTGCTTTGATGTTATAGGTATTAAGAATAGTTCCTACTCCACGCTTTTTCTTTAAAAGATCAGACACAATAGATTCGGGCAAAACAGTAGAATCAAATTCTACGTATGCTTTAATCACTGGCAATCCATTTGCAATGATTGCAATCTTTCTCACAAATTGGTGAGGTGTGATAGCGTTTTGTTCTATTACTTCTAAATGGATATTACAATTTAATATCTCACCAAGAACAGTAACTACTTGACCTACAGGAGCATCCAATATCTTATTTAACAAATCTTCAGAAACTGTATTCATATAATATTATCGTGTTTTAAACAATTAAAAGGTGTCTTAATACAAAAAAGAAAATTGTTCCAAATATTACAATAGAACTAACAAGTTTGAGAATAATTTCTTTTTTGTAAAATATTTCATAAGGTGCATTTTGTTGTTTTAGAATTTTGTATTTTCTGGAAACGGTTATCAAAATATAGCTTGCAAGACCAGCGATTATAGAAAATATTATCGTTTCAAAAGATATAGAATTTGATTGAATTACTGCTCCTGCAAAAACAGGTAAAATTCCCCAGGATATGACAAACGAGGCATTATTATGAAATTTGCCATTGAATAATTCAAGATTATATGCAAAAAGAAAAAATATTTCGATTGCACCTATTGGAAATAACATCCAAGAATCTAAAAATACATAATACATTCCAATGGAAAATGACAAAATCAGAGAAATGATGGAGGCTAACCAGAGATTAGTCCGAGATAGATCTCCCCAAGGTCTTTTCTTACTTCCCAAGGCATCAAGGCAATGTGCAGATATTCCAATTGCAAAAAAATAGAGTAACCCAATCGACAACAATCTATCAAGACTAGATTCTACTGAAAGAGAACCCCAAATTACAAAAGATATTACCATTCCAGTATAAGGTAAAAATAAAATTCCCACAGTCAGTCTAAAATTCCTAGGACCGAATTTTGGAACAAACCATTCTGATAATCTATCGTTTTGCATTGTTTTACTTTAATCTAGTATTCTGATGTTGCCTATAGCAATATTGTCAAATTCTCATCTTTCCAAAGTTATTCGTTTACAGAATCACAATTTGGGCACTTTTGATTAGATATTTTAGAACCACAGTCAGCACAGATGCCTTCTCTTAGTTCTTTTTCGATGGATTTTCTTCTATTTCCAACATAGAATTTTATTCCAAAATAGATAGCAATTGCAATTAAAGCCGCATATATTGGTGCCATGAAAGGAATCAATCCAATCATAAAAAGTAAAAGACCAACAATCAAAATAATATCGCGTTTTTCAAAATTCAACAAAATTAAAACCATCTAGAATTCATAAAAACATGCCGGAGCTCAGAGCCATTAGTTTTACTTCATATCAAAGTCATCACTCTAACTCTTCCTCATTGCTCGGCAACAAAATTAGGATATGATTTGATAATAAGATAATGATTTAGTGGTGGGATCGGCGTGATTTGAACACACGACCTCTGCGTCCCAAACGCAGAATCATACCAAGCTAGACCACGATCCCAGTGAATCCTAAAAGTCGCCCAATTTAAGCTTGACAGATATTAAATTGACTAAATTTTAAAGTTAGATTAGTGCCATTTTTGGCATTTGAAAAGAATTACATCGTCAATGGCTTCAACATGTTAAATCACAAGTAAAATTCATTGAAGATGTCGATATTAAAGATATAAAAAAATACGGATTTAGTTATCCAAGGTTGCCCTTAGCATCCAAGCAGTTTTTTCATGTTTTTCCATCAGTTGTGTAAGAAAGTCTTCTGTTCCTGCATCATCTAATTTGGCACAAGATCCTATGTCTTTTCGCAAATTGCGAATGACTGTTTCATGATCTGCCAAAAGATTTGTAATCATAACTTTGGCAGTAGGATATTTTGCCGGATGTTCTTTTAGGGTTGCTGATTTGAGAAATTCGCCTAATGTTGCAGGAGTCTTTCCACCTAAGGCACGTATTCTTTCTGCAACTTCATCAATGTCTTCATCTATTGCAGAATATTGATCTTCAAATAATTTGTGATATTGTATAAAGTCTTCGCCAGTCACATTCCAGTGATAGTTTCTTGTTTTTGTATACAGAATGTATTGATCTGCAATAATGTTGCCTAGTATGTCAATGACTTTTTGACGCGAATTTGGAACAAGTCCGATATTTACTTTATCCATGTTTTCTATTTTCAGATCATAATATACAAGGTTTACTGTATTTACCAAAATCTAGAATCATGGAGTCAAACAGGTTAGATTAGAATAATGGATGTATATAGAAAAATGAAAACTAGATTTTTGATAATATTTGTAATAATATGTCCCTGATACTTGAAGTCAATCAAGAGAATAGATTCACATGCCTGAAGTTAACAAAGAGAGTTTGTGGTTTAACAGATAATCATTTTAAAGGCATTCAAAAGAACAAAAAAGCATTGCAGTTAGACGATTATATCAAAGCAGGAAAAATTGCTGCTGAAGTAAGAGAGATGGTAAGAGAAAGAAACTGGGTTGGAAAAACAGTTTATGAAATTTGTGAGGAAGTAGAAAATCAAATTAAAAAACGCGGAGCAAAATGCGCATTTCCAGTAAATGTAAGTATCAATGAAATAGCAGCTCATTATACAGCAGAACCAAATGATCCAATCACAATTACAGATTCGGATTTAGTCAAAATTGATCTTGGTGCACAAATTAATGGATACATTGCAGATACTGCAGTTACAGTTTGCCAAGATGCACAGTTTGAGGGATTGATTCAGGCTGCAGAAGAAGCATTAAGCAATGCAATGTCCATGATAAAAGTAGGAGTCAAAGCAAGTGATATCGGACGAACCATAGAAAAAACAATAAAACAAACAGGATTCAAACCAATTGCAAATCTTAGTGGTCATTCTTTAGGACAATATACAATACATGCAGGAAGATCCATTCCAAATATTTGGTCAGTTGGAGGATTCACACTAGCAGAAAATACAGCTTATGCATGTGAACCATTTGTCACTACAGAAAAAGGAGGAGGGTTTGTAAGAAATGGAAAGATAAAAAACATATTTGCATTAAATTCAAGAAAAAAAACAAAAAATGATGAAGCAGATAAACTACTTGATTATATCTGGGAAAAATTCAACATGTTGCCCTTTGCACTAAGATGGATTACAAAAGATTGGGAAGAAAAGAAAGCTAAAGATCTATTAGAACAACTTGTCAATAAAAAAGCAGTTCAGGCATATCCAGTATTAATTGAAATAAACGAGCAAAGAGTGGCTCAGGCAGAACATACTTTTATTCCAAATGAAAATGGAGTCACAGTAACAACTATTTCTCAATAGATTCGCCAAAGATTTTTTCTATTACAGTAATTCCATTACAAGAATCACATTTTGAGGTTTCAGTAAAGAGAACATCCCCAACTTGGAATTTTCTTTTTCTTTCCAAATTACATTTATTGCATTTTTCTACAGTATATGCAAAGATAGTTTTTTCTTTTGAGAACATTATTGTGGTACCCCCATAGTGTTTCCTACACCAATTAACAAAACGGATTGACCGAGTTTTGTATTGTCATGAATCATCTCATAGATTTGCAAGCGTACGCTATCTGCTTTGTCTGCAATTTCTTTAGTCATTAGGGTGATTGCTTCTTTGACAGATTGTTTTATCACAATTGCAAAAATAGGAATGTTATTTTTTGTTGCAATGTCTTCTATCTGAAATCGTTCAGTTCCGATTCCACCTATTGCTGCACCAAATCCTTGTGCAATAATTGCAGATTCTTCTCCTTCCATTTTTAATGCGGCATCGACCATGATAATAATATCAGGTTTGTTTTTAGAAACAATTGATTCTACTGCATCTCCAGGTCTACCAACAGTAGAGCCAGGACCTTCAGCTTTTAGTAAAAATAATTTTCGCCCATCATATTGAATTTCACTAAGAACAGTTTGAAAAGCGATTGATTCCTTTTTAGTATCAAGCATCATTTTGCCTACAACCATAGGCCCTATACCATCACCTATAGGCTGACCCATTTTAAAAGCAGGTATGGCTTTGTGCATAGCTTCTGCTTCTTCTAATATAAAAGGCAAAATCATTTGAAGCGGTAAAATTAACGGATAGTTATTTTGTTTTTTTGCAGTCAAATAGAGATGATTGATAACTTTGTAAATCATTTGCAAAGATGTGGCAATTTCAAGCAGTGTTTGAATTTTGGTTAATTCTAAATCACTTGTTTGAGGAGACAATGATTTTACATGTTCTCTAGAATAATCTTCTCGTGCTCTTACGATATGTCTGACTTTGGAAACTATTCCATTTGGATCCATGTCAACTGGCATTATAGTAAAATAATCTAAAAAGCGGTCAATTTTTTTAGTTGGATCATCTTTAGGATTCATATTTTTTTTAATATAATCAATTAGTTCATTTCGGGATTGAGTTTTGTAATCTTCTAGTTTTTTGATTCCTTTTTTTATTTCTCCAGATGTAATTGATAATTGAATTCTCTGTCCATAGAAAACAAAAATGATAATTGGAACAATCCAGATTAACATCATAATTGGATTAGTTTCATCATTTAATCCAAACAATTGATCAAAATCGATGTTTGTAAAATCCAATAGAATCAGAGTTAAGGGAATCCAAATTAAATCATTCGTATAATCAAAGGCAATAATGAAAATCCAACCTAAAGTAGAAATTGTAAAAATAGTCTACTTGAGGGTAAAAAAATGGCGAGTGCTTTTATTATAGGTAGGGTAGAAAAAACCTGAATATGCCACAAACAAAGCCTATTGTAAGCGTGGAAAATGTTGTAGCATCTGCTTCAGTTGACCAGAAAATGGATCTAAACGAAATTACAAGAACATTTCCAGATGTAGAATATCATCCTGACCAATTTCCAGGACTAGTCTTTAGACTAAAGAGTCCAAAAACAGCAACTTTGATTTTTACCTCAGGAAAAATGGTATGCACAGGATCAAAATCTGAAGAAATGGCAAGAAAGGCAGTAAAAACAGTAGTACAAAAACTTCGAAAAGGTGGGATTAAAGTAAAAAAAGACGCAACAGTTGAAATTCAAAATATAGTAGCATCAATTAATCTGGGCGGTAAAATCCATCTTGAACAAGCCGCAAGAACTTTACCAAGAAGTATGTATGAGCCAGAGCAATTTCCAGGATTAATTCACAGAATGCTAGATCCAAAAACAGTAATTTTGTTATTTTCGTCTGGAAAACTTGTATGCACTGGTGCTAAAAAAGAACCAGATGTGTATAGATCAGTAAACAACTTGCATGCACTACTAGAAGAAAAAAATCTAATGATCTACGATTAAACGTAGATTGAATTTATTTTCATTTCTTTTCTGATTACTTTATTGGACTTCCTAATGGAACATCTTCATTTACAGTTAACCAAAATGGTTTGTCATCAACATCAGCTGCCAAAAGCATTGCGTTTGATTCCACACCTGCCATTGTTTTTGGCTCTAGATTTGCAATAACAATTACAGTTTTTCCAACAATATCTTCTGGTTTGTAATATTGTGCACCGCCAATTATCACGTTTCTTGTTTCATTACCAAGATCAATAATTCCTTTTATAATTCGGGTTTTACCTGGGATGGGTTCAGTTGAAATAATTTTTGCCACACGAATATCTAATTTTGCAAAATCATCATAAGTTACATGAGACATAAGAATTCCTAAATTACCTTGTTAAAATGAATTTCGAAATTTCACATTAGAACTTTTTTATCTATACCACTTGTCTCAATTTCATATTTTAGAGCCGCAGGTAATTCAATGTATTTTTTATTAACCAATGCAATTATTTGGTCATCAGGTACGTTTACCATTTTTAGTAACTTGCCACGTTGATGAGCATAAGCGTTTTTCCAAAATCCTGCTCCATCAAAGGTTCCAATTTTTGGCATATATCGTGAGGGTTTCATTTTTTTAAGGGTAATTGACTGTGACGGAAGTTTGGCAATTGCCGTTAGAACTGGAGTTACTGTTCTGGATTTTAGGCATGTTGCCCATCACAGTCTCTTTCTTAACATATAGGAATCTAATATATTTAATGCGAAATTAACGAGTAAAAGGCCATGGCAGAAATCGAAGTTTCAGTTGAAATTAGTGCTCAAATAGACAAAGTTTGGGATATAGTATCAGACATAGATAACGAACCAAAATTTTGGAAAGGAACTAAGGAGATTAGAAACATATCAAAAAATGAAAACACAGTCAACAGGGAGATAACCATTGCATTTAGAGACCAAAAATGCATGCAGGAAGTAAAATTGCAACCCAAAGAAAAGATCGAGGTCGTATTTACAAAAGGAATCATAGACGGAACTAAAATCATCACTCTAACTGCCAAAGATGGAAAAACATTGCTGAATGTAAAATGGGACATCAAACTTACAGGTATGATGGGTATGTTTACAGGGATGATAAAAAAACACATTGAAAGTGGAACAGTGCAAGCACTACAAAAGATCAAAGAAGAGATAGAGAGATAAAATTCATGGAATTAATTTCAGATATTTTGAATTATTCACTAACTGCAATTTTAGTTGGAGTATCCATAGCATGGACATTTCTAATTAAATCCATGATTGATTCTGTCAGATTAACACCATATCTAGATAAATTTGAAAGAAAGGAACACGCTAACCCCAAGGTTTCAATCATTCTTCCTGCAAGAAATGAGGAAGAATTTATTGGAAAATGTTTAGATTCGCTAATTGAGCAAGACTATACAAATTATGAAATTATTGCAATTGATGATTCATCAGATGATGCAACAGGTAAGATTATTTCAGATTATGCAAAGAAAAATTCCAAAATAATACCAGTGAGTGCGCAAATAAAACCAGATGGATGGATGGGGAAAAATTGGGCCTGCATGGAAGGATACAAAAAGGCAACGGGAGAATTATTATTATTTACAGATGCAGATACTAAACATTCACAAAATGTGGTTTCTCTTGCAGTATCACATTTACTTTCTTTTAATTTAGATGCATTATCAGCAATTCCAAAAATGCGTACAATGGATTTTTGGACAAGAATCACACTCCCGATGATTTCAACATTTCTTCATACAAGATTTTCAGCTATTCGAGTAAATGACCCTTCAAAGAAAACAGCATATTTCTTTGGTAGTTTTTTCATAATTAAACAAAAAACCTACAAAGAAGTAGGAATGCACGAGGGTGTAAAAAATGAAATTATTGAAGATGGGGCACTAGGAAAAAAAGTAAAAGAATCAGGACATAAGATGAAAATGACCAGAGGAGATCATCTAATAGAAGCAGTGTGGGCACGAGACAAAAGTACACTTTGGAATGCCCTCAAGAGACTGATGATTCCACTGTATCTTCAAAATGAAAAAATTGCAATTGGCATTTTCTTTGCAGTATTATTCTTACTTTTTATGCCGTTTCCAATTTTAGCATATTCTACTTTAGTGGTATTGGAAACAACATCGTTTTCAATTTTATTTGTAGCATCATTTGTTGCTTCAATTATGATTTACATAGGAGCGATAATTGAAGTCAAGAAACTATTGCAATTGAGATTAATTGACGCATTATTTGCTCCCATAGGGAGCTTGATAGTAGTGCTAGGATTTTTGGGCGGATTACTTCAGGCAAAAAACAGTACTGTGTCTTGGAGAGGAAGAAAATATTCCATGAAAGACCATGTTCAGAATTCGATAAGTGTATAGCAATACTTTTAGATAGAAAATATGGTAACGATTTCGCATGGATAAATCTGGAATGTTAGTAGGTGGAACAATAGGGGCTGTAATTGTTGCAGTTATTTTTGCAGTAATTTTGATAACACCTACTACAATGAAATCGGAGATTATTGTAAGTGACAAACCCATTCCAAATACAATAGGAGAAACAACTCCAGCATATTCAAAGAATCTTTCATTAATTGAAATATTTGAAAAATCAGAACCAGGAGTAGTCAGAGTCAATGTTCAAAGAACAGATCAAGCAAATGGAACTAGTGGAGTTGGCTCGGGTTTTGTTTTTGATAAAAAAGGACATATCATTACAAATTCTCATGTTGTAAAGGATGTAAAAAAAGTGGTCGTTACATTTCTTGATGGTCGTTCATACAATGCAGAAATAATTGGTTTTGATGAATTTACAGATATCGGAGTTGTCAAAGTTAATGCGGATTTGTCATTGTTACAACCACTGTCATTGGGGGATTCATCTAATCTCAAAGTTGGAGAACCAATTGCAGCAATCGGAAATCCATTTGGACTATCAGGTTCTATGACATCAGGGATTGTCAGTCAATTAGGCAGATTATTACCTTCAGGTGCAGGGTATTCCATTCCAGATGTAATTCAAACAGATGCTGCAATAAATCCAGGAAATTCTGGAGGACCGTTGCTCAATATGAGAGGAGAAATTGTTGGAATAAACACTGCAATACAGTCCACTACAGGCGAATTTACAGGAGTTGGATTTGCAGTTCCATCTCAGACAATAGCCAAAATTGTTCCAAGTCTAATAGAAAATGGAGAGTATCATCACCCATGGATTGGAATTTCGGGCAGAGACATTGATCCTGATCTAGCCAAAGTTTTGAATCTAAAGGATGCAGTAGGATTTCTTGTAATTACAGTAGTAGAAAATAGTCCTGCAGCAAAAGCAGGCATACACGGATCTGATGAGACAATTCAAGTAGAAGGGGTAAATTATCCAATCGGAGGAGACGTCATACTATCAGTAGACGGCAAACAAGTAAGAAAAATAGACGATATTTTGATTCATCTACAAAGGGCAAAATCTGTTGGAGATGAAATGAGTTTAGAGATTCTAAGAGACGGTAGAACAACTAACATCACAATTGCCTTAGAAGAAAGACCAAATGGAAATTAAAGCAATACAAGCATAAATACTTCTAGACAAGCAACACAACTATTGAACAAACTTGTGTTAAACTCTGAGAGTTTAAACAATGTTTTAGAAAACAAGACAATTTCCAGAGACGAAATAATACAAATCTACGAAAATTCAAAAAGTAATCCCAGTGAGTTATTTTCAACAGCTCAAAAGTTGAGAAAAAAATTCAAAGAAGAGTCAGTTACATTTTCAAAAAAAGCATTTTTCAACATTGTAAATTTATGTAAAGATACATGTTCGTATTGTACTTACAAGTCAGAACCTGGTGAGGAAAAAATATCCTTGATGTCAAAACAAGAAATAAAACAATTACTGAGTCTTGCAAAAAAATACAGATGCGTAGAAGCTTTGTTTGTAACAGGAGAACAACCTGAACAAAGATATCAAGAAGCACGAGATTGGCTAAAAACAAACGGATTCAAATCAACTGTAGAGTATTTGATTCATGCATCAGAATTAGCAATAGAAAGCGGATTGTTTCCACACACTAATGCAGGAAACTTGAATAAAGAAGATCTAAAAGAATTGCAAAAAAGCAATGTATCAATGGGCATAATGTTAGAAAATATCAGTGAAAGACTCACAAAAAAAGGGATGCCACATTATCTAGCAGCAAGTAAGAGACCAAAAGCACGACTAGAAGTACTAGAGAATGCAGGAGAATTGAGAATTCCAATGACAACAGGGATACTATTAGGAATTGGAGAAACACCAATGGAAATCATAGATTCAATTTTGGCAATAAGAAAACTACATGAAAAATATGGAAATATCCAAGAAGTGATTGTACAAAATTTTCAACCAAAACAAGATACCATGATGAAGAATTTCCCTTCAGCCAATGAAAACTATTTCAAAACAATTGTTGCATTAACAAGGATAATCATGCCAAAAATGAACATACAGATTCCTCCAAATTTATCTCCAAATTCATATCATAGTTTTCTATCTGTGGGAATTAATGATTGGGGTGGAATTTCACCACTTACACCTGATTATGTAAATCCAGAATTTTCTTGGCCAGAGATTAAAAAAATAGAACAAGACTCAAAGAGTGCAGGGTTTGAACTAAAATGTAGGTTTCCTGTTTATCCAGAATTTTTTTCATTTATTGGCAAAGAGTTAAGAAATAAGATGAAAGACATTGAAGATGAAGAAGGATTGGTAAAACAGGAGTATTGGAAATGAGTATCAACATAGAATCACTACTTAAAAATTCAGACCCTTTTGTTTCTGAGATTTTAAACAAGGCATTATCAGATAAAGAGATATCAGCACCAGAAGGATTAAGACTATACAGTGCAACAGAAACAGATTTTCATTTAGTGGGATTGGTTGCAGATGAAATTAGAAAAAGAAGAGTCGGCGATACTGTCACATATGTTGTAAATAGAAATATCAATTTTACCAACGTATGCATCAAACAGTGTGGTTTTTGTGCATTTAGTAGAGATTTTAGAGAGGAGGAAGGCTATTTTCTTCCAACAGATGAGATTGTAAGACGTGCAAAAGAAGCACATCAGTTAGGTGCAACTGAAGTCTGCATCCAAGCTGGCCTCCCACCAGACATGGATGGTGATTTGTATGAAAATATTTGTAGAGAAATTAAAAAAGAGATTCCAGACATTCACATACATGGATTTTCACCAGAGGAGGTTCTCTATGGAGCAACAAGATCAAAGACAACAATTAGAGAATATCTCAAAAGACTCAAAGAATCAGGGGTAAACACTTTACCAGGAACAGCAGCAGAGATTCTAGATCAAAAATTAAGAGATAAAATTTCTCCAGGAAGAATAAGTGTGAAAGATTGGATAGAAATAATCAAAACAGCTCATAGTCTTGGAATCAACACAACCTCAACTATGATGTTTGGACACATTGAAACATATGAAGACAGAATAAATCATATTGTAAAGATCAGAGAAATTCAAAAAGAGACTGGAGGTTTTACAGAATTTGTCCCACTCAATTTTATCCATAGTGAAGCTCCAATGTACAAACATCAATTGTATGAGGGGATAAGACAGGGAGGAAGCGGTAATGACGTATTGCTAACACATGCAATTGCAAGAATTATGCTAAATAATTACATAGACAATATTCAAATGTCCTGGGTAAAAGAAGGGCAGAAAATGTCACAATTGTTGTTAATGTGGGGAGCAAATGATTTTGGAGGAACCTTAATCAATGAAAGCATTTCAACATCTGCAGGTTCCAATCACGGTCAATTGATAAGACCAAAAGAGATAAGAAGACTAGTAAGAGAAATTGGAAGAATACCTGCAGAAAGAAACACCAATTACAAAATATTGAAAAAATTTGATACTAGTGATGAATCAGATGATGAATTAGATAAAATTTCAGACTCATCAAAATTTGGTTCATATGCAGAACTAATCAAGATTAACAAATTCAAATACAAAAATCCAAGGAAAGAATAATTTGCCTTAGATAATGCATTGAATCATTCAAAAAAGAATTGACAAAAAAGAGGGCAAAACAGGAAATATAGAACCGTAGGCACAAAATAAGGTGTAAAAAAACCATCTAGACGGATCAACAAAGCTTCAGGTTAACATTAATAAGGTAATGTACCGTACCATACGGTATGATGCGAGCAAGACTAACATACATACCTGTAGAAGTAGCAGACCAATTCGAAGATTTTATTATAAAACGAGATGTCCAGATACTAGATGCAGTAAAAGCAAGAACACGTGATTACAGTACATTATCTCTTCTAAAATTACTGTACCAGCTTAGAGGAAATCCGATGACGTTTTCAGATCTGTATTCAAAATCAAAAATAAGAATGAAAAAATCATTTCTAAATTATTTACATCTTTGTGTAAATTACAACTTTGTTCAAAAAGAAGCAATGGGATCAAATATGATCTATTCCATAACAGACAAAGGAAGAACCATGTTGAATTTGTTTATTCATAAAAGTAATTAGATAGAACAAATCGATGTAAAGAATGCAAGAAGCGTTTCCAGAAGCAGAAGTATTTGAAATTAAAAAAACTGAACTCAACAGCCCAATAATATTTGCAGGGTTTGTAGGGGCAGGTCTTGTAGGACCACTTGCAATTAGTCACATCATTGAAGAATTAAAAATGGAGGAGATAGGATTGATGAGATCAAAATATCTGCCACCATCGACTGTTTTTATGAAAGGTAGATTACGTCATCCTTTCAGATTTTATGCAAACAAAGAAGGCACGATATGTACAATAATTTGTGAAATAACATTAAGAATGGAGGGACTGTATTCGCTTGTTTCAGCTATTTTAGATTGGGCAGAGAAAAAAGGTTCAAAAGAAATTGTAATTTTAGACGGGATAGCAAGTGAAGAGCATGATGATAAAGCATATTGTGCAGCGGGAGAAGATTTGATAAGAATGATGGCAGACAAAGACATCAGTATGATCCCACAAGGATTTATCACCGGAATTCCAGGAGGAATTTTAAATGAATGCATTATAAGAAAAATTCAAGGAATATCTCTACTTGCAAAAGCAAACAAAACATTGCCAGATCCTGCAGCTGCATCGACGTTAATAGAGGCATTAAATAGATTCTACGATATGAAAATAGACACATCAGATTTGGAGAAAGAAAAAGATAGAATCAATTCTGAATTTAGTGAATTGTCTCAAAAATATGTTGAGCATAGAGAAGAGTTTGCGGGCATGTACATGTGAGGCAAAAACTAGGCAAATTCTTTTATTCACAGCAAATACGCATGAAACTATTGGCTTAACCTACAAAAAGGCAGGCATAGACATAGCCAAAATCAAACAAAGCCAAGCAGCAATAGGCAAGATGATTGAATCCACACATAAACTCCAAAAAATGGCAAAAATCACACATGGTTTTGGACATTATGCTGGAATTGTAGAGATTCCGGGAGGAAAATTATTAGCTACACATACAGATGGTGTAGGAACCAAAGTAGTAATTGCAAATTTGATGAAAAAATACAACACAATTGGAATTGACTGTGTTGCAATGAATGTAAATGATATAATCTGTATTGGTGCAACTCCAGTTTCATTTGTAGATTATATTGCTGCAAACAAAAACGATCAAAGAATTTTCAAAGGAATCGTAGAAGGATTGGTAAAAGGAGCAAAGAAATCAGCAATGCCAATTGTGGGAGGAGAGACAGCTATAATGCCAGATGTCATTGCAGGAAAAGGATTTTCATTTGATTTAGCTGGAATGGTAGTAGGTCTTGTTTCAAAAAAAGACATGGTTCTTGGAAATAAAATAAAAATAGGAGACATTATCATAGGTGCAAAAAGTAGTGGACTACATTCCAACGGATATTCATTAGCAAGAAAAGCGCTTTTAACAAAATATTCGATAAAAGACAAAGTAAAAGGAGTGGGAACAATAGGAGAATCTCTTTTGACACCTACAGAAATTTATGTAAAACCAGTTTTAGATATAATTCAAAAGTGTAAAGTAAATGGGTTGGCACACATTACAGGTGGAGCATTTACAAAATTACTCCGTCTCAAAAAAATAGGATATGATATAGATTCACTGCCAACAATTCCACCCATAATGAAATTAATTGAAGACCAAGGTGTGAAACAAGATGAAATGTATAAAACATTTAACATGGGTGTAGGATTTTGTGTTGTGGTATCAAAAGATCAAGCAGATAAAATAAAATCAATATTTAAAAAACACAGCATAGCAAGTCAGGAAATTGGTCAAATTACATCTAGAAAAGGAGTTTTTGTAGATTCTATAAAAATTGCATAATAATTAGACAATTGTGAAAGAAGGTTCTACTCATATGGTGGACATGATTCATTTGAACTAAATTTCTATATAATGAATGGACTTTTCATAACAATCGATTGAATAAAAATATTAAGATAATATTTTTAATATTATTTTTTCTACAACAGATACTTTTTTATGATATGAATTTCTATTTTTTAAAATGAAAGAAAAAGAAAACGGCATTACAAAATCTGCCAATTTCTTGCACAAAATTGAAAATCATTTTATGGAAATTGCTCCTAGATATAGAAAACTTAGAACGACGGACATGGAACCTATTTTATTTATTGAAAGAGAATTAAATGATGCTAATCGAATGCATGGCGCAGATATTGGATGTGGTGCAGGACGTTATACTTTAAGATTAGCAAAACAACTAGGAAAAAAATGTCATCTACTACATTGTATTGATAAAAGTGAACATATGCTAATACAATTAAAAAAATTCTTTGGAAAGCATAGTATAAATCACTTTAAAATTCTTCACAGTGATGCTCACAAAATACCTCTTGAGACGGATTCTCTAGATTTTGTTGTCAGCTTTAATGCAGTGCATCATTTTGATATGCCAAATTTTCTAAAGGAATCCTCAAGAATACTAAAAAGTAAATCAAGATTATTTGTTTACACTCGATTAAAAAGTCAAAACACAAGAAATGTGTGGGGAATGCACTTTCCTAATTTTACTGACAAAGAAAATAGGCTTTATGAATTGGATGAGTTAGAACACATGATTGAAAATACTCCAAACCTGAGTCTAAAGTCAATACGATTCTTTGAATACGAAAGAACTTCAACTCTTGCAAGGTTGGAAGAGCAAGCAAGGGGATATCATTATTCCACATTTAGATTATTTTCCAAGAAAGAATTTGATAAATCTATTAGGACATTTAAGAAAAACATAATTGAAAATTATGATGTAAACAATGTGACTTGGAAGGATCAAAACATACTTTTAGTTATAGAGTCATAAGACGAACAATATTTCTGTAATGTCTTTTAACTATCCTGCAAGATAAAGTAAGATGATCATGTTGGATATCATGTTTTTGCAAGTACTTTAAAATTGTATAATTAGACAACTATGAAAGAAAATTCAACTAATAATTACCTTATATGAGTACATTTTATTTGAAAATAGAGAAATGTCAGAAATCAATTTTATTTCTACAATAATAGGTGTAGGAATACTCCTTTTTGCTGCCAAACTAATGGCAGAGTTGTTTCTGAGATTAAAACTACCAATAGTTTTAGGGGAACTTTTGGCTGGAATAATAATAGGACCATTTGCGTTAGGAGGATTTTTCATATACAAAGAAATGTCATTGATGGAGATCACTGAAGAGATAAAGATACTAGGAGAAATTGGAGCACTCGTGATTTTGTTTATGGCAGGATTAGAAATGACACCAAAAGAGTTTCTTAGGGGAGGGAAAGCAGCATTCACAGTTGCTACAGCTGGTGTGGTTGTTCCATTTTTTGCAGGTCTAGTAGTTTTTCAAATGTTCGGTTTTAATGCGTTACAATCTATGTTAATTGCAACTGCACTTACAGCAACAAGCATTGCAATTTCAATTCAAGTATTAAGTGAATTTGGTAAAATCAAAACCCCCGAAGCACGTCTAATAATAGGGGCCGCTGTAATTGATGATATTTTAGCAATTGCAGTATTGTCTGTTGTTTCATCGATGGCAGGAAACGTAGAAAGCATAGAGAACATAGACATCATGAATATAACAATTACAATTTTGCAAGTGTTAGGATTCTTTGCAATAATATTAGTAATAGCTGTATTAGTAATTCCAAAACTGATTACTCCAAGATTATGGAAAGCAAAGGGCAGTGTTGAAGGAATTGCAACAGCATCATTTTTTGGAACTGCTGCGTTAGCTGGATTAGTAGGATTATCACCTATTGTGGGAGCATTTGCAGTAGGAATGGCATTATCAGCTACTAAAATATTTGAAAATATTCGCAGTTATATTGAAAAGATGGGATTAATTTTTGCCCCATTGTTCTTTGCAATTATTGGTGCACAAGTAGATCTCAGAGCAGTTAATTTAGAAATTTTAGCGCTAAGTGGAGTTATCATAGCACTTGCAATTGTAACAAAGCTATTTGGATGCGGATTACCTGCAATGTTGTTTTTGAAAAGCAAAAGAGGCGGATACAGAGTAGGGATTGGAATGATTTCAAGGGGAGAGGTTGGGTTGATTGTAGCAGGAGTTGGAATATCAACAGGAGTTCTTACTTCAAATGTATATTCAACTATTGTAATCATGGTAGCTGCTACAACAATCATAACTCCTATTTGGTTAAAGATGGAATACAGAAAAGAACAGAAAACGAATCTAGGACAATCAAAAGGAAAAGATCAGTAACGCAGTTCCCTCAATGATCAGTGGATTTTAGAGCAAAATAGATCCAGGTATTTCTGTTAGATAGGATTCAAGTTTTAGTATCTTTGAAAAATTCTATTTGTTACTTTACAATTAACACTGGAATTTTGGATGAGTGGACGATATAATTTGAAACACTGCCCAAGAATAATTCTTTTATTGCACTTCTTCCTCGTGAGCCCATCACAATTAGTGCAAATTTTTCTTTTTTATCATGAGCCAATTTTATGAGATTATATCCTATATCTCCACGTAGAAGTTTTTCTTTGAATACTATACCATTTTGTGCCGATAATGTTTTGGCATCGTTCATCATTTTTTTAATTTCATTATCCCATTTTTTATTCACAGAGCCTATTCCATGAAACTCTGAATGTGGCGGTATGTTAATTGAGTAGGCACCAGTAATTGTAGCTCCGAACTGTCTTGCCATGTATATGGCCATTTCAAGTGCACGCATAGAATTTTTGGAGCCATCCATAGGAACAAGGATTTTCTTTATGTTTTGCACGATTACCTAATGAAATAATTGAATTTAAGGCATACTAAACATTCTTGGAATTGATTTTCAACAAGAATGTTATAAAAATATCAAAATAATCAAACTGAATATGGACTAAACAAAAATAATTACGTATAGAGAGTATTAAAAAATAGAAATGTATGTTATTTAACGAATTTATGTACAATACAACAGGAATATTCATGAACAAGTTGGAGCCCATATTTTCAAAAGCATGTGGCGAAATCATGCAAAATCTCCTAACGGTAAATGAACCAACTAAAAAACAAGTCAAAAATGAAATTAAAAAAATATGTGCAAAATATGCACTTGCACGAATTCCCAGAAATCATGAAATTCTATCAATGGCAAAAGATTCAGATTTTTCCAAATTACAAAAAGTTTTGCTTAAAAAACCAATCAAGACAGCATCAGGAGTATCAATAATTGCATTAATGCCAAAGCCATATGCATGTCCACATGGAAGATGCACATATTGTCCAGGTGGAATTGAATACAATTCGCCTAATAGCTATACAGGAAAGGAGCCATCAACACTTAATGCAATTGAAAATGGATATGATCCCAAACTCCAAATCACAACAAAGATTGAAAAGTTGATTGCATATGGGCATGATCCATCAAAGATGGAAATAGTAATTGTTGGAGGGACGTTTTTATTCATGCCAAAAGACTATCAAGAAAATTTCATCAAGTCGTGTTATGATGCACTAAATGGAACAGATTCAGATAGTTTGGAAGAAGCAAAATCAAACAATGAACATGCAAAAATAAGAAATGTTGGATTTACAATTGAGACAAAACCAGATTACTGCAAACAGATACATGTTGATGCAATGCTAGACTATGGAATTACAAGAATAGAGATAGGAGTGCAATCATTACAAGAAAGAGTGTACAAAATTGTCAATAGAGGACATAATTACAACGATGTAATAGAATCATTTCAAATTTCAAAAGATGCAGGATATAAAATTGTGGCACATATGATGCCAGGTCTTCCTACAATGACACCAGAAGGAGATATTGCTGATTTTAAAAAATTATTTGATGACTCACAACTCAGACCAGACATGTTGAAAATTTATCCATCACTAGTCATAGAAAACACGCCACTTTATGAGGAATACAAACAAGGGAAATACACTCCATATTCAGATCAAGATATGATCAAAGTTTTAACTGAAGTAAAGAGAAACATCCCAAAATGGGTCAGAATAATGAGAGTGCAAAGAGAGATATCGCCAAATGAGATCATAGCAGGTCCAAAATCAGGAAATCTCAGACAAATAGTACATCAAAATCTGAGCAAACAAGGTATTTCATGTAAATGCATAAGATGCAGAGAAGCAGGACTATCAAACAAAAAGACAGATGATCAGAATCTAAAATTAAACAGAATTGATTACGAATCATCTGGTGGAAATGAAGTATTTTTGTCATATGAAGATACAAATGATTCAATTTATGGATTTTTGAGATTAAGAAAACCAAGTATTTTGGCACATAGAAAAGAAGTTGGAAATGATTCATGCATTGTACGAGAACTACATGTATATGGTAAATCATTAAAGTTGGGAGAAAAAGGAGAGAATCAAATACAACATTCAGGATTGGGGAAAAATTTAATGAAAGAGGCTGAAAAAATTTCTAAAGAGGAATTTGATGCTACAAAACTTTTAGTTATTAGTGCAGTAGGAACAAGAGAGTACTATCAAAAATTAGGGTATTCGTTATATGGACCATACATGACAAAGCCATTGAATCAAGAATAAGATATGTCAGAACAGGAGATATTTGGAAAAGGAACTTGGATAGATAAATTAGCTCATGAATTGTTAGAGCGTGAAAAATCTCTAGGTAGAAGTTTAGATCTTTTAAGAGTTGAAAGTGGACTTGGAGCTTCAGGAGTACCACATATTGGAAGCTTAGGAGATGCAGTTAGAGCATATGGAGTAAAACTTGCACTAGAAAACTTTGGATACAAATCGGAATTAATTGCATACTCTGATGATTTAGATGGATTAAGAAAGATTCCAGAGGGATTTCCTGATTCTTTAGAAGAACATTTAGCAAAACCGGTTTCATTAATTCCAGACCCATTTGGATGTCATGAGTCATATGGAATGCACATGAGCAGTATTCTTTTGGATGGTCTAGACAAAATGGGAATTAAATATGAGTTTAGAAGAGCAAAAGACACATACAAAAATGGATTACTAAAAGAGCAAATTCATACAAGTTTGCAAAACAGCTCAAAGATAGGAGATAAAATTTCAGAACTTGTAGGCCAAGAAAAATTTCAGAAGTTTCTTCCATATTTTCCAGTTTGTGCAAACTGTAACAGGCTTTACACTGCAGAAGCATTTGAGTATCTAGCAGATGAGAAGAAAGTAAGATACAAGTGTCATGACGCAGAGATTGGCTCAAAAATGATCAAAGGCTGTGGCCATAATGGAGAAGCAGACATCACAAAAGATTTAGGAAAACTGGCATGGAAAGTGGAATTTGCTGCAAGATGGGCAGCATTTGATATTAGATTTGAAGCTTATGGAAAAGACATCATGGATTCTGTCAAAGTGAATGATTGGGTATCAGATGAGATTTTGAATTTTCCACATCCTCATCATGTCAAATATGAAATGTTTCTAGATAAAGGAGGAAAAAAGATTTCAAAATCACTAGGTAATGTAGTCACAGGACAAAAATGGATGGAATTTGGAAGCCCAAAATCAATCCTATTACTTCTTTACAAAAGAATTACAGGTGCAAGAGAGTTAGGATTTGAAGATATACCATCATTAATGAATGAATATAATGAATTAGAAGACATATTTTTTGGAAAAATCAAAGTGGATAATCAGGCCAAGTTATTAAAATCAAAAGGACTTTATGAATATGTCAATCTACTAAATCCTCCAAAAGAACCAGGAATTCATATCAACTATAGATTATTAGTGGAATTAGCTAAAATGTTCAAAGAGAATAGAACCGAAAGAGTAATGAAAAAATTGCTAGATTATGGAACAATCAAAAATCCAGACCCAGAAATAGAAAAATTAATTGAGTTGGCAGGAAATTTTGCAGATGAGTTTGATCAACAAGAAAAAGTAGAAATCGACATGGATGAATCAGCAAAAAAAGTGTTGAAGATACTAGTTGATGCGCTTAATGCAGAAGAAGAACCAGAAGACATTCAAAATACAATATATCAGATTGCAAAATCAAACGGGGTAGAACCAAAGGATTTCTTTAAAATTTTGTATCAAATAATACTGGGCACATCAAGAGGGCCTAAAATCGGGCCACTAATCTCAGATATTGGAAGAAAACAAGTTGCAAAGACAGTATCAGAATACATCTAAGAAACATGGCCCATAGTGAACACAACAAATCAAAAAATAGTGGAAGTTTTGCATTGATAATATTTGGTGCACTGTTGTTATATTTAGCACCCAACATATATCCCGGCAATGCAGTATTGGGAACCATTGCATTAATTGGCGGAATTATCATTGGGGGAGTTGGGTTTTACCTCAAGTTTATTCGTACAAGAGCAAAAAAAGTCTAAAGAAACGTTCATCTTTTGGGAAATTTTGTAGGGAATCATGGGTCTTTTTGGAAAGAAAAAGGAGCAAGTAGATGATACAGTATCCGAAAAAAGTGAAGAAGTTATTTTAAAAGAAGCACTTGAAACAGAAGTAGAAGATTTACAAAAAGAATTCAGAACAAAACAAGAAGAGATTGAAAATATTACAGAAAAACTACACAGAGTAAAGGAAGAATA
>JAIOPB010000011.1 GCA_021414105.1 Nitrosarchaeum sp.
ACGTAGTAAAGTAAAAGATAAAGATCATAGAGTTTTCCTAGATGGAGTCTATGCCTATGAAAAGAAAAAAGGAATAGAAAAATAATACATTTTTGATTATACCACATGACACTTGATTCTGAGTTTTCAAAACAAACGTCATCGCTTATTGAACAAACATTGGAATTATACAAAAGTGCAGGAGCATCACCAAGAGTAGGCCAATTATGGAATTGTCAAAACGTTGGTGATTTTCTTTGTGGTTTTTTTGTAGGCGAAATGGTGGGTTCTGCATTAAGTGCATTTCAGATTGTTCACAAACGGGAACCAACTGCAGAAGAACACATGGAAATAATTGAACTAGTTGAAAGTTATTCCAGAGAGATCAAAGAATTCTTTGCTAAATTCAACTAACAACATTCAGAGCTAGTCTAAATCCAACAGGCGCAAGGATTAAATCGCTTTTATTAAGGTACAAACTTGTGCCTCCCTAGCTCAGCGTGGTAGAGCATCCGACTGTTAATCGGATGGTCATCAGTTCAAGTCTGATGGGAGGCGCTCTTTATTTCTAATCTCGAGTTTTGAAATACAAGTTTTCAAGTATAAAGTTTAGATAGAACATATCTGAAAAGATTATTTCTAAATTCGAATTTAGAAATATTGATCGATTGAAACAATTTAGTTTACTCTATTAGACTGGATAGATCTAATAGATGATCGCATACTAACAATAATGCAGGAGGATTACATTGGTCAGAACTAGAAGGGCCAACAGATATTGTGTTGATTGTGGGTCAAGATTGGTATATTACCCTAGATTATCAAATCCAAAAGCGCCAAATGAACACAGAGTTTTAGTCTATGCGTGTCCAGATTGTACAGAAGACTTTGAAAAACCAAAGATGTTTTCAATTAGACGAAATCAAGTAGATGATCCGCTTGAAACTGTTGAAATAGAGATAACTCAAAATCAGAAAAAAACAAATTAAAAAGGAATGAATTTTATGGATTTGCTAACCAAATAGAGATCAAAATGGAACATGTAAAATCCAGAAGCAATATGTGGTATCTTTTACCAATATTGGTAGGATTGATTGGAGGCGTCATAGCCTATTGGATTTTAAGACATGATGATCCAAAGAAAGCAAAAAAATGTTTGTACCTAGGTATTGCGCTAGCAATAGTTGGAATTACCATCAATATTTTAATTGTGACACAAATTCCAAGTCTAGCACCAGATTTTAACGTAAATGTCTAAAAACTAGGCACCAAAATAGATTGTAAACAGGCATAGTTTTAGGTTATTTCTAAATTCGAATTTAGAAATAATTGAAATTAACAATATAAGACATACATAAAATTTAGAATCATATAGGCCTGAAAAGAATACACCATCATGACTAGTTCCAAAATGAAAGAGGACGTAGAAAGATGGTTAATTCATGAGAGTCATTCATTTGAATCAGTTAAAAATTCTGAAAATAATTTCCAAATCCTA
>JAIOPB010000039.1 GCA_021414105.1 Nitrosarchaeum sp.
TTGCAACATTTATGGCAACAAAGTTTGTTGACAAGTTTTATCCTGAATGGGACTTGTGGAATCAATTTGTTGAAGATGCGATGAACGCTGCGATGGGACTGGATTCATTGAAAAATACGCATCCAATTGACGTCAAAGTAAATTCAACATCTGAAATACGTGAAATCTTTGATGCTATTTCCTATGATAAAGGAGGATGTGTTTTAAGAATGCTAGAGCATTATGTTGGAGAAACAAATTTCCAAAAAGGATTAAAGCGATATCTTGCTGATTTCAAATACAAAAACGCTGAAGGTAGAGATCTCTGGGATGCAATAGGCAAGATTTCTAAAATGCCTGTACGCGCAATGGTATTGACATGGTTAAAGCAACCTGGTTTTCCAGTAGTTGAGATAGAAAAACAAGATTCGACATTGCATATCAAGCAAAGACGATACATGCTGGAATCTGATAAAAAATCAAATGGTCTGTGGTCTATTCCTCTTTCTATAGGACTAAAAGATGAATTATTTCAGAAACTTTTTACAAAAAAATCAATGTCTGTAAAATTGCCTAAGAATAACATTGGGTTTGTAGCAAATTTTGGAAGAAAAGGATTCTATCGCGTAAAATACGATGAAGGCACTTTGTTAGATCTTAAAATGCTTGTAGACCAAAAACAAATTCCAACAATTGACAGGTGGGCTATTCAAAATGATCTGTTTTCACTATGCATATCCTGTGATGAGACTGTTCGTAATTATCTTGATTTTTCTGATGCATACTATGATGAAGACAGCTATCTGGCATCTGTAAATGTGGCACACAACTTGTCTTCACTGTATTTTAGAGCATTTGGTGAAGAGTTTTCTTCAGAAATTCGAAATTATGCCGTAAACTATCTAAAGAAAATTTTGTATGATTTGGGATGGAATCCTAAAAAAACAGACAAACACACTGATGCTATGATGCGAGGGTTTGCAATCTCCACACTTGGTAAACTAGATGATGATGAAGTTATAATTGAATCAGAAAATCGCTACAAGCAATTCTTGAAAAATCCTAGTTCTCTATCCCCTGACTTAGTTGAACCTGTTTGCTCTGTTATGGCATGGAATGGAAATTCAAAAACCCATGAAGAATTGACTAAACTCTACAGAAATGCAAAAACAATGGAAGAGAAACTCCGATTTCTTGGTGCAATGTGTAGTTTCAAAGATGAAAAACTATTGCTAAAATCATTGAATTTCTCACAAACTTCAGAGGTTCGCTCTCAAAACATGCAGCTGCCAATCATGAAAGTCGCTGCAAATCCATATGGTAAAAAGATTCTATGGCCTTGGCTTAAGACTAACTGGACAAAACTCAACAAGAAAGTTGGTCGTGGCAATCCATTGTTTAATAGAATTGTTGCAAGTATCTCTTCTATTGCAGATGATTCCATGGAAAAAGAGATTCGCCAATTTTTCAAAAAGAATCCTACCCCTGGTACTGAAAGAACACAAGAGCAAACTCTTGAACGAATTAGAATTAGTTCCAAATTCTTACGTAGTATGAGAAAAGAGTTTACATCCTAATTTTATGGCAAAAAAAATAATTCCTATAATTTCTATTGTTGTAATTAGTATATTGGGATTGTTTTTTCTTTCAGATTCCAGTTCCAACAAAGATGTCTTAAAATCTACATTTGAAATTGATGCAACCTATTATGATGCAGGATATGTTGAAATTTCATATCTGGATAAATCAGCAAAGACTAATCATGTTGTATTGGAAATTTTGGGAATGGATGAATCTTTTCAAAAAACTTTGTCTGGCTCTGAATTTGTAGAAACTGTCCCATTTCCAAATATCTCAAAATATGGATGGCAAGTTAACCCCGTGACATTTCTAATCGACCATAAAGAACTTGGAAAGGTTTCTCTGAAAACTGAAATTCATCCATATGGTGAACCTGCACCTCCGATTATCTACGGTAATCCTTAGATAATATACAAGATTTTATTGCAGCTTTGAGGATTTACCGTATGGATATTTCTGATTTAAAAAAAGGCAAAAGAGGGGCAATTGCCAAGGCTATCACTATAGTTGAAAATGATCCTATTGAGACAAGAAAACTGCTTAAAAAAATATTCAAAGAAACTGGAAATGCATCAATAATTGGAATTACAGGACCTGCAGGTGCCGGCAAAAGCTCACTTATCAACAAAACATCTGTGGCATTAAAAAAACTACATACAAAACCAGCCGTTCTTGCAATTGATCCTACAAGTCATGTGACAGGGGGAGCAATATTGGGTGATAGAGTTAGAATGACTGAATCCACTGATTCTGGAACTTATATCCGCAGTGTTGCATCAAGGGGAGCAACTGGCGCTATTTCTAGATCATTGAGAAACAGCATTAGAGTTTTAGAATATGCTGGATTTAATCCAATAATTATTGAAAGTGTTGGTGCAGGTCAAACTGAAATCGAAATTTCAAATATTGCCGATATCACTGTAGTTGTTTTTAATCCTAATACTGGTGATAGTATACAAACCATAAAAGCAGGTTTGACTGAAATTGGAGATATCTATATTGTTAACAAAAGTGATCTTGATGGAGCCAATCAACTCTTTGATGCAGTTCGTGATTATATCGGCTCATCTACAAAAAATCCTATTATCTTAAAGACATCTGTTAAGAAAAATTCTGGAATATCTGAATTTGCCAAGACACTAAAAGAAATGATGGTTATAAAAAATAAGAACAAACAAGAAAAGGATATGTTTAGACTGGAGACTGAATTAAAAGATCTTATTTTAAATAATATGAGTGAAAAGATCGAAACAATGCTTGATTCTGATAAAATGTTTTCCAAGTATCTTAAAAAAATTCAATCAAAAGAAATGGATCCTTTTGATGCTGCCGATAAAATTACAACGTCTTTGATAAAGTGAAAAGTATGGCTAAAAAACAAAATACAACCAAGGAATCCTCAAAACAATACGTGACTGATTCTAATTTTCCAGTAAAGAGAATCTATCATAGATCCTCAAAGAAATACACCAAAGAAGATTCCGGAGTATATCCATTTACACGTGGAATTCATCCTGAAATGTTTCGTGAACGATTCTGGACTATGAGGCAGTATTCTGGTTTTGGCGATGCAAAATTAACCAATGAACGATTCAAGTTCATGCTTGAAAAAGGCCAAACAGGTCTAAGCATGGCATTTGATCTTCCAACACAAATAGGATATGATCCTGATTCCACACAAGCAGAAGGCGAAGTAGGAAAAGTCGGCGTCTCCATTGCATCACTTAAAGACATGATGATTGCTTTTGATGGAATTCCTTTGGGAAAAGTCAGCTCTTCAATGACAATTAATTCCACTGCATCAACATTGCTTGCATATTATATTGTAGTAGGTGAATCGCAAGGATTCAAAAGCACTGAACTAAGAGGTACGACACAAAATGACATCCTCAAAGAATACATTGCAAGAAACACCTACATTTATCCTCCAAAGCCCTCAATGAGATTAATTGGAGACATGATTGGGTATTGTGCTGATAAAGTTCCACAATGGTATCCTGTCTCAATTTCTGGTTATCATATGAGAGAAGCTGGATGCACTGCAACACAAGAAATTGCATTTACTATTGCAAACGCTATTGCATATATTCAAACATGCATTGACAGGGGATTAAAAATAGATGATTTTGCACCAAGACTTTCGTTTTTCTTTTGCTGTACAATTGAATTCTTTGAAGAAGTTGCAAAGTTTAGAGTTGCAAGAAAAGTTTATGCTAAAATTCTCAAAGAAAAATTTCATGCAAAAGATCCTCGTTCATTACAATTAAAATTCCATACCCAAACAAGTGGAGAATCTCTAACTGCACAACAACCAGACAATAACATTGTGCGTGTTGCAATACAAACAATGGCTGCCGTAATTGGTGGAACTCAGTCACTTCACACAAATTCTAGAGATGAAGCATTGGCTTTGCCTACTCAGGAATCTGCAAAAATTGCTCTTAGAACACAGCAAATTGTAGCTCATGAAAGTGGAGTCACTAAAACTGCAGACCCTATGGCTGGCTCTTACTATCTTGAGGAATTATGTGATCAAATTGAAGAGGATGTTTGGAAATATCTAAAACAAATTGAAAAAATGGGCGGCTCTATTAAGGCAATTGAAAAAGGATTCTTTCAATCCGAAATTAGACAAAACGCATACCGCCTAAAAAAAGAGGCAGATGCTGGCGATAGAATCCTAGTTGGTGTAAACAAGTATTCTGAAGTCGAAGAAAAATCACCCGAATTATTAAGAATCGATGATAGAATTGAAATTCAACAAAAGAAAGCACTCAAAGAATTAAGATCATCAAGGGACAATAAAAAACTCGAAAAAGCATTATCTGCAATGAAAAGCGCTGCTGACACTGATGAGAATCTGATGCCATATATCATTGCCTCTGCAAAAGCGTATGCCACTACTGGTGAAATCAGTAACACATTCAGAGAAGTATTTGGCGAGTATCGTCCAAAAGAAGTATTTTAGTTTGACCTTTCTCTAGAATATTTTCACAAGTGTACTGAATCTTTTGCAATGAATTTTTATTACTGGTTCTGACTTGATTTTTTATACTTTTAAAAAGTATATTTTAGAAAAGTAAAAACGATTATCAAAGATAATTATTCAAAAATTTAGCTGATTTCTAATCTGTATCATAACTTATCTCATCAGACAATAACGCCATGCATACATCCCATGGAGTATAGACTTGTTCTCTTGTCATTACATAAGGATGTAACATGCCAAACATTAGTTTTGATAGTTCTGCAAGATTCAGATCTTCTGAAACAGATTTGATATCTGCTAACTTGAATGGCTCTTTGAACTTCATGTCCAAAAAGTTTTCGGTATCTCGCAAATAGTTTAATTCTTGAGCTATTGTCTGAATAATTATTCTGTCGCTTATAAAACTAGATGAGTTTTTGAATACCAGTTTTCTAGTATGGTTTGTCATCATTGAGTTAATTATCTGTCCTATCGTGTCATCATATTGAAATGAGATGATATCTTTGTAAGGAAGATCTGAAATGGTAATGTCTGTTTTACAGTTAGCACCAATCTCGAGTAGTTTTCTTGCAGAAACAGCAGAATATCCGCCATAAGAATTTGGTAAAATTGAAAACGCTCTATGTGTTGCTTGCCATTTTTCTAAAAGCTCCCTTAGATTTGTATCTGATGACACTCTGACTAGATCTTCATCTACTATATTGCCAACTGTTTCTTTATCAAAAAAATCAGATGAAGGATTTTCAAAAATATTCTTGATTATTTCAATACCTCCAACAAGACCAATTGGCATATTTTTTTTATCTGTTACAACAAGCGAATCCGTAAATGACTCTAGATAATGAACAAGCATTCCTGTTGCAATCCACACCTTGTTGTCTTCTTGTATGCTCACAGATGGGGTAGATGTTAACGATAAAGGTAATAATTGACTAAGAGTAAGATCTGCAATTGTCAATAAATAATTTGCATGATTTTGACATTTAACCTACAACTAAAATTATCAAGAATGATTTTGTACAAATATACGTAATTTTTTGATTTTTCCAAGAATTAGGGTCAGATCAATCTTTAAGTTATTCCTTCACTTGATAAAAAATAACAATGAGTTTTTTCAAAACTATTGAAAAGCGCCGATCAATTAGATCTTTTTCAATTAGGCCTATTGAAAGTTCAAAGACTAACAAGATATTGAAAGCAGCTAGTATGAGTCCATCTGCCAAAGGATTACAAAGTTTTAGAATATATGTTGTTAAAGATAAAATGAAAAAAGAAAAACTGGTTCATGCTGCACATAAGCAAGAATATGTGAATGCACCTTTACTTTTGGTATTTTGTACTCAACCAACAAAGATTAAGAAAATAATGGGAATACGTGGCGAACACTTGTTCTCAATTCAGGATGCAACCATTGCTGCTAGCTATGCTCAATTGGCAGCTACCGCATTGGGATTGGCAAGTGTTTGGATTGGAAATTTTAATGAAAAATTGGTTCAGAAAATTATCAAAACCCCACTTCGACCAATATCTATTCTTCCTATTGGGTATCCCAATGAAAGTCCTCAATCCAAGAAAACTAAGAAAATAAACGAGATTGTAAAATCCATCTGAAATCGAAGTATTTTATGTCCCTTGTATGGTTGATTATCTTTCTGCAATAATTGTCTGATAGTACGTACAAATAAAATAAAACCAATTAATACTGTAAACTGGTGAGGTATTTTAGATGAAAATTGATCATGTTGCAATTGCAGTAAATGATGTAGAGGAATCTGCCAAAGTTTACCAAGAGGCACTAGGTGTTTCTAGTGTTGAATTTGAAACAGTTGAAACTGAAGGTGTCAAAGTTGCAATCATTCATCTTGAAAATGGAAGAATTGAATTGATGCAACCAACTAATGATGCCAGTCCGATTAAAAAATTTCTTGATAAAAAAGGACCCGGTCTTCATCACATTGCTTTGGAGACTGATAACATTGAAGGTGAGGTCTCAAGAATGGAGGGATGTGGAATTCAGTTTCTAGGAAAAATTAGGCCTGGCTCTGCTGGCACCAAAGTTACATTCATTCACCCAAAATCACTTTCTGGTGTTTTAGCAGAACTCTGTTCACATCCAAAATAACTTTAATTTATCACTCCATCATTTTTAGAGTATCTGATGCTGTAATTATTCCAATAATTTTTGATTTTTTTGAAACTAGAATGCATTTTGAATATCGAATTAACGGAACAAGTACATTTGCCGGCGTATCATAATCCACAATTGGTGGCACTGGTTCCATAGTATCTGCTAGTTTTGCATTTTTTAATTCAGCTTCTCCTAGGTCTGCAAGATGTCTGACAATTCCATCTTCTGATATTACTCCTACAAGTTCCTGTCCGTTAAAAATAGGAATTTGACTAATTGATGATTCATGCATTTTTTTTATTGCATCATGTAGTGTGTTGCTTGGCTTTAGTTTTACGACATCTTTGCTACAAAAATCACCTGCTTTGTGAGATGATGATTTGCCCTCAAGATTTGCTAGACTATCGAAAATTCTCTTGGCTGTTTCGTAACTTGGTTGACTTCTACCTGACTCTATTTGGTTAATCATTGAAGTGCTTACTCCCGTCATAGTGGCAAGTGTTTTTTGTGTAATGCCTATTTTTAGTCTGATTTGTTTGATCGAATCAATTCTTGGTAGCAATTCGTATTGTTGTATGTTGAACTAGTTTTAAAATGTGCTTTGGATGATTATCTTCTTTTAGATTTGCTCTTTTTTGCAGCTTTCTTTACTGGTTTTCTTGCAGATTTTACTGCTCTTCTTTTTGGAGCAGCTTTTTTTGCTGCAGACTTTCTTTTTGCAGCTTTCTTTGGCTGCTCAATTGCTGCCTGTGCAGCTGCTATTATTGCAATTGGTATTCTATGTGGTGATGCGCTGACATAGCTTAGATTTGCGTTATGGCAGAATTTGATAGAGTTTGGATCTCCTCCATGTTCTCCACAAATTCCAATCTCCATGTTTGGCTTTATGCTTCGGCCTGCTGCAATTCCAATCTTCATTAGGCTTCCAACTCCGTTTACATCGATTGATTGGAATGGATTTTTCTCAAGAATTTCTTTGTCCATGTATTCTGGAAGGAATTTTCCTTCTACATCTTCACGACTAAAACTAAATGTTCCTTGTGTGAGATCATTTGTGCCAAAACTAAAAAATTCTGCAGTGTCTGCAAGCTCATTTGCAGTTAAAGCTGCCCGTACTACTTCAATCATTGTTCCAAAGTTAATTTTTAATTTCATGTTGTGTTTTAACTCCATCTCTTTTTTGATGGAATCGTAGATTTTTTTAATATGGTTCAGTTCAGCAATGCTGCTTATTTGTGGAATCATAATTTGTGGATGTGCGTTTACTTTATTTTTAGCCAATTCAGCTGCTGCTTCAAACACTGCCCTGATTTGCATTTCATAAATTTCTGGATAAGTAATTCCTACTCTGACTCCTCTATGTCCCATCATTGGATTAATTTCAGCTAGTTCTCGTGCTCTTTTTAAAACGATTTTTGCTTTTTCCAATTCTTCTGTATCATTTTTTATCTCTAATTTGTGAATTTTATCAGCTAGTTCTTCAGGGTTTGGCAAGAATTCATGTAATGGTGGATCCAATAGTCTGATAGTTACTGCATATCCTTCCATTGCTTTTAGAATCTCGATGAAATCGCTTTTCTGTAATTCTTCTAGTTTGGCTAGCACTTTTTTTCGCTCTTCAATGTTTCCTGCCATGATCATTTCTACAAACAATCCTATTCTGTCGCTTCCATTGAACATTCTTTCTGTTCTACAAAGACCAATTCCTTGTCCGCCAAATTCTCTTGCCAGTCTTGCTCCTTCTGGAGTATCTGCATTTGCTCTAATTCCTATTTGCTTGGTTTTTTGTGCCCATTCTAGAATCGTTTTGAAATCCTCTGTGATTTTTGGCTCTGTTGTTGGAATCTCTCCAAGATATACTGAGCCCGTACTGCCATCAATTGTAATTGCATCTCCCTCATGCACTATTTTTCCATCAACACTGCATTGTTTGTTATCATAATCAATTCTCAAATTTGAACAACCCACGATACATGGTTTGCCCATGCCTCTTGCGACAACTGCTGCATGTGATGTTTTTCCGCCCCTGCTGGTAAGAATTCCAACTGACTCAAAGAATGCAGGGACATCCTCTGGTTTTGTTTCTTCTCTAATTAGAATGACTTTGGCCCCGTTTTCTCCCATGGTAGTTGCTCTTTTTACATCCAGTACTGCTATGCCACTTGCTGCACCAGGCGATGCTGCAATTCCTTTTACTAGTAGAGTATAATTTTTAATAGATTTTGAATCAATTGTTCTGTGTAGTAATTGTTCTAGTTGTTCTGCATGTAGTCTTGTTAGTGCTCTGTTTTTATCAATTAGTTTTTCTCTAACCATGTCTACTGACGTCTTTATCATTCCAACTGCATTCATCTTTGCATTTCTTGTTTGTAGCAAGTAGAATTTTCCTTGCTCAATTGTAAACTCTATATCTTGAGGTTCCTTGTAGTGTTTTTCTAGTCTATCACATGTTTGCGCTAACTGTTCATATGATTTTGGTAATTCTATTTTCATCTCATCTACTGGTTTTCCTGTTCTAACTCCTGCTACTACGTCTTCTCCTTGTGCATTGACTAGATATTCCCCAAAAAGATGTCTTGTTCCATCTCCTGGATTTCTTGTAAATACCACTCCCGTAGCACTGTCATTTCCCATGTTTCCAAATGCCATTGAAACTACATTTACTGCAGTACCATCTGCAATGTCTTTTGTAATGTTATTTTTCTCCCTGTATACAACTGCTCTTTCTCCCATCCAACTTCCAAATACTGCTTTGATTGCTAACTCTAGTTGTTCAGATGGGTCAGAAGGAAATTTTACACCTGTGTGTTTCTCACAAATCTTTTTGTATTCTGAAACAACTGTTTTTAGAGATTTTTCATTTAATGCGCTATCTGCTTGTACAGCTTGGTTGAGCTTTGCATTTTCTAACACTTCATCAAATTTCTTATCTTCCACGCCAAATACTACTTTGCCAAATAGCTGAACGAATCTCCTGTATGAATCCCATGCAAATCTTGCGTTGTTGCTTTTCTTTGCAAGGCCTTCTACTGTCTCATCATTTAATCCCAAATTCAAAATAGTATCCATCATTCCAGGCATGGATATTGCAGCACCTGATCTTACAGATACAAGCAGTGGGTTTTCTTTAGAATTCCATTTCTTTCCAGTTCTTTTTTCAATTTTTGCAATGTTCTTTTTTACTTCTGGAATCAGTGTTTTTGGCAGTTTTTTATTATTGGTATAATACATTTTACAAACTTCAGTAGTAATTGTAAATCCCGGAGGTACAGGCAATTTGAGTTTGGTCATCTCACAAAGACCAGCTCCTTTTCCTCCTAGGAGTTTCTTGTTTTTTCCATCTCCTTCGTCATAAAAATAAACTTGTTTCATTTTTTATCTAGATTATCAAATCAAAATCAGGGGTTTTTAAAGCATTGCCTTTGAAAACTCTTCAATTACTTTTGTCCAGTTTTTTGCTTTGATTATTCCACTTGCAACCAAAATTCCTCTGGAGCCTAATTCTAATGCTTTTGAAACATCTTGTCCTGAAACTATTCCTGCACCACAAAGCAGTTTTGTTTTGTTGTTTGCACTATTTACTGCATCTGCAGCTTTTGTAATAAGTTCTGGTCTTTCTTTTGAAACTGCTTTTCCAGATCCAATAAGTTCTGGTGGTTCTATTGCAATGTAATCTGGATTCAATTTTGCGTATTTTTTTGCTTCTGCTACATCCTTGACACAAACAACTGAAATCATCTTTAATTCCCTTAATCTTAAAACAAGTTCAGTGATTTCTTTTTCTGAAATTCTATGTTCACTATGATTAATCAAAGAACCACTGACTTTGGATTTTTTCAACAATTCTGGAATGATAAATCCAGTTGTACTGCCAATTTTTGAATTATCTACATGTTGTGCTAAAATTGGAATTGAACTATTTGATACTAGACCAATCAAGTGTTGTGGCGGTGCAACTGCAATTTTTATTTTATATTTTTTTGAAATCTTTTCTGCAATATTTACAAATTCTATTATTTTTTCTCCTGCAATTTCTTCATAGTTTTTGCAATTAATTATGAACATTCTTTCTTTGAAAATTCTAACATTGTATTTAACCCTTGATTGGATGTTTTACTGATTTATTTTTGATATTTTTTCATATCTTTTTTTCATAAATAATACTATCATCATAAGAAAAATTGCTGCGATATTTGTGCCTATAATAAAGACATCTGCAACTATAATTCCATAAATTAACCACAAGATAGCCCCCCCAGAGATGAAAACCATTAGGTATTTTGAAACATCTTTGAGACTCTTTGTCTTGTATCCTTTGATAATTTGCTCTACCCATCCTGTTAAAATTAAAACTCCTGCAGCTATTCCAAGTATGGTAAGTAAAGTTCCATCAATTTCCACAATAGATCACTAATTCCAAAAAAATTCATCCAATCCAGTTTGTTTTGGTTTGCCTAGCATAGTCTGAAAATCCAAATCCAACGATGATGTGATTTGATCTAATGTAGCCTCCATAAACTCCATGTATTTTTTAGAGTCAATCTCTTCTTTTTTTGCCATTTCTACTGGCTTTACTCCTGGTTTGTTTAGAATTTTAACATATGATATTTTATCTCCTTTTTTTACCTCTCTGATTGATTCAAGTAATTTTGCAGCTCGTATGTGTTGTGGAACTGTTTTGATATATTCCGACGGTGCTTTGCTGATCATTACATTAAATGTCAAGTCTTGTAATGGTATCTCTTTTGCCTCTACTTTTTTTGCACATGTTGCAATTTTATCTGTGATGTCTTTTTTTGCTCGCTCGAAATCTGAAACTGTTTGAACTTTGGATAAAACATCAAGTAATTCATAAAATAATTTTCTGATAAATGGTGGTGTGTGTGATTTTTTTCCAGTCAAACCTTTTACGTCTACTGTACCGGAGTTGGTTACGCCAAGATAGTTTTTCTTTCTATTACTTAATACACAGTATCTGTACACTTTGTCAATTTCTAAATCTACTCCATGATCTTTTTTTGCTTGCTCTATTACTTTGTGGATTTGCTCATCTGTAGGTTTTTTGATAAATAGTGAATCTGTATCGCCATAAAGAACTTCAATTCCTATTGCCTCACATTTTTTGATGGTCTCTAAAATTGTGAATCTGCCAATGGCTGTTGTTGCCTCTGCTGCAGGAAGAAAATACAATGGAAAAATCTCTGCACCCATTACTCCATAACTGGCATTTAGAATTACTTTGAGTGCTTGACTAACTACCGTGTATTGCTGTCTTTGATCTTCTGTTAGTGTCTCTTTTTTTGAGAGGCTTTTGTAATAATTTACCCTCAAGTCTCGCAGTGAACCGATAATTATTGCTGTTAGCCCATTTCTTTTTGTGCATGCCCAATGATTTGTTTGAGGTATGGTGTTTTTCTTGCATTCATCATGAGAGCATCTTACTGTTTCATATGATATGTTTCTCACCTTGATGATACTGGGGTATAGACTTGCAAAATCCATTACTACTACATCAAAATGAATTCCTTCTTTTGGATCAATAACTAGTCCTCCTCTGTATTTCTTATCTTTGATTATTGCATCTGATGATACTCCTTCTGATCTTCTCTCAAGCTCTTCTCTTTTTGGAATCAATGCATTTCTTTGTCTGTGTTCGTAATACAGTAAACTTCTAATCCATTGTGATACTCCCATCCTTGCGATATCATCAATTGGCATTCTTCCAATTCTGGCAATAATTACAAGTAAATCCATCAAAAGATCTTTATTGAAACTTGTAAGCTCATATGTTAGTAGTGCATCATTGTAACAATAATTTGCAATTTGATATAGACTGAGCTGATCAAACTCCAAACCATAATCTATTTTTTCTTTGTTTAAGAGCGCTTTTGATACACTGTTTAATGAAAAATCTGTATACTTTTGACTAAAGGCGTAAATCTGAAATGAACGATTTGAAAGTGTTCTATACAAATCAAGATGTACTCCATGTTTTAGTGTGGCAGAATCTTTCATCATGTATAGTGGGTTGTTTTCATTTTTTATCCCAAGTCTTTCTGCTCTGTTAAACAAATACGGTAAATCAAATTCATCTCCGTTGTATGTTACCACAAAAGGAAATTCTTCAATTATTTTAAACGCATCTAAAATCATCTCTTTTTCTCTACTCTGATCATAAAATACAATCTTGATATCTTGACTGAGTTCATTTACTCCTTCATCAGTGCCTTCTGTTCTTAGCACAAAAATTTGATCAAACCCCCCTGTTCCCTTTAGCCCAATTGCGGTAACTTTTTTTTCTGCAATCTTTGGGTCCGGAATTCTTCCAATTTCAGCCTCAACTTCTATGTCTACGCTCAATCTTTTGATTCTGGGAATTGGCTGATTTAGTAAATCTGCCCAATCTGAAATTAATTCTTTGAACTCCTTTGGGTCCACCATGTTTTCACTATCGACTTTGTCCCATAGCAGACTTTTTAGAGCAAGTTTGACCTCATCTGCTATTTCTAAATCATGAGGTTTTATTTTTCCGTCTACTATTTCATAATATTTTCCAACAATTAGTGATCTATCGTAAAGATAATTCTCATAATATTTGATATCTGATTCCCATGTCTCAATTATGTTTCTGATGCTTTTGTCCCCTGTAGTTCCTCCGATTGTAAGTGGATCTGCTACTATTATTTTTGACATGCTGATTTCTTCATCTTTTATCAAGTCATGTCGTTTCACCGTTTTAATTTCTAAAATATCGTCTCTTTCTTGCAGAAAATCCAATTCATCTGTGGATAGTCTGGAGTAGCAGTACGGTTTGTGTCCTGTTTCATCATGCCATAAAATTAATTTCTGTGATACTGGTTCATAGAATTTTAACACTGCTGCTCTTGTTATGTTGTCATATGTTGCAGATACTAGCATTGATGGCGGCATTGATGTGATCTTTTCTGTTTCTTTAACGTTAATCTGCATGTGATCACTTAGTTGGATTTTTCATATGTGCTAACTAATTCTTTTGCCCATTTGGTGATTCTGCTTTTATCCAGCTGAACAACTTCAACACCAGCTTCTTTTAATAATTCAAAATCTGTTTCTGGATAAGAATCAAGACAGACAAATTTTCTAATTCCAATTGTAATTGCCATCTTTGTGCATTCTAAACATGGCACAAATGTAGTGTACAGTACGGCTCCTGCAATTCCAGCTTCAATTCCTAAAATTGCACAATGCATTATGGCATTAGCTTCGGCATGATTGCAAAGACATCTATCTAATGATGCTCCTGATTCTATCTTTCCTTCCATTCTTAATTGACATCGCTTACATCCTCCGTCAAAACAATTTTTGATTCCTGGCGGTGTTCCGTTATATCCTGTTGCAAGCTGTCTGTTTTTGCGTACAATAACCGCCCCTACTTGTCTAGTCATACAATTTGAGCGAAGTTTGGCCAGCTCTGCTTGAAGCATAAAATATTCATCCCAATTAGGCCTCTCAAAAGACTTGTTCACACAAATCATGCCTATTTGTTCAATATATTGATTCATGAACTTACTTAATTGTGTCATGTCCAGATTGCCGAGATAACCCAAAGCTATCTTTTTTGTGTAATATCTTAGACACCTCTAATTATGATCTTGTTTTATGACGTAAAATAGAATTTCATGCAACAGAATTGGAATAATCCACAATCAGAAGGACTTTCAGATCATCTTCGTGGACTAAAACCAGAAACACCATTAAAACCAAGAATTCAAAATTCTCTTGTACAATTAACTAAAACTGTATCTTCGCTTGATTACAAAGTAAAAGGTTTAGACGAAAAAGACTCAAAATTATTTAATAGAATTGTATTGGCAAAAAAGAACCATGATTCAACAACTGGTAGAGTGCTTGCAAACGAACTAGTAGAATTAAGAAAAAATAAAAAAATTCTAACCACTCTTAAAATGTCATTAGAACAAGTTAATCTTAGATTATCAACAGTTCAAGATTTAGGTGATGCAATGGTTTCACTACGACCAATTCTTGCAACCATGAATGCATTGAAACCTGCTTTAGGAAAAATCATGCCTGAAGTAAGTCATGAATTTGAATCACTATTTGGTATTCTAAACGAATCCTTATCTGGTTCATTTGAAGGAAGCTTTGAATCTGATGTAGCATCTAATGAGGAAACTGAAAATATACTAAAAGAGGCAGCAGCAGTAGCTGGAACTCGTGTTGGTGACAAATTCCCATCAACTCCATCTGGAATTTCTTCATCTAGTTCTATTGGACTAGAATAATCAAATACTATTCAAAAATAACCTTCTTAGAATGATCTAATGTGATACATTAATTCTAATGAAATGTGTGTGATAAATTCAAGATATCAGATCGGATAAATAAAAAATGTGAATACAACAAATTATTAGATCAATATTTTGAAGTAGCAAAGTATAATAGTTCAATAAATGGTTTGAAAAAAATAATGCAAAGTTCAAAGAATTATCTAATTGCAGTTTCAGCATTCTCATTAGCATTAATTGGTTTTAATTCTGCGTTTGCACAAGAAAATTTTCTTGAAGGGATCTATGTCCCAACAGGCGATGCATTAAAAGAATTTGCAGTAAGTGTTGCAGAAAGTCTTCCAAAGATTATTGCAGCTGCCATTTTGCTTATAATTGGTTTTATTGCTGGTAAACTAGTAGGTAGAGCTGCAACTAAAGCTGCAGCAAGTATTCTCCAAAAAACTAGTCAGAAAAACCAAGAACTACATGTTGCAGAGGGCGTATATGGAAAATTCAACTCTGTAAAACTCATTTCATCCACAATTCGTTGGTTTGTCTATTTATTCTTCATAGTTGCAGCAGTTAATGCATTACAGTTTGAACAACTTTCATCTGGACTCACAAATCTGTGGCTTTGGGTTCCTAATCTTCTTGCATTTGTATTGATTATTGTAATTGGTTCTATTGTTGTTGGCTATGTCAGCAAATGGATTGAACACCAATTATTGGATCATCAGATTGCAAGTCCACGAATTATCATCTCTATAATCAAGGCAGTTATCTATGGCATCGTATTTGCAATAGGTTTCACACAACTTGGTGTTGGCGAGAGTATAATCCCAATTCTAGTATCTGCATTTGCATGGAGCATTGCAGTTGCTATAGGTGTATCAATTGCAGTAGGATTAGGATTTACACTAAAAGACATACTGCCTGGTTCAATTATGGGTGCATCAACTCAGCGCTCTATTCTTAAAGTAGGACAAAAAGTCAAAATTGGTGAAGTTACTGGAACTGTTACTGCATCACATTTACTTCACATCATTGTAACAAATGATAGAAATGAAAGTATTGTAATTCCAACAAAATCCTTGATGAATCAGTCAATTACAATTTTTAACTAGATTATTCATACATCTAATTCGTTATTTTAGAAAAATTAAACTCAAAATATCAAAAACTCCATTAAGGTGATATTTGAAAGCATATTTGTTGAGAGACATATCAGAACCACGACACCTTGAACCACATCTTAAGGAATCCAGTGCAATGCGCGATTTTGTTTTTGGTTTTGGTGATGGAATAAATACATCACTTGGTATTGCTGCTGGAGTTGGTGGTGCTGATGTTTCAGCAAATATAATAATTCTTGCCGCATTAGTTGGAATGTTTACTGGTGCAAAAGCAATGGCTGTTCAAAATTATCTTGCAGTAAAAACACAAAGACAATTACTGACATCAGAAATTGAACGTGAGAAATGGGAGATTGAACATAAACCAGATGACGAAAGAAAAGAAATAGAAGACATCTACATAGCTAAAGGTTTTTCTGGAAAAGAACTTGAAATGATTGTAGATAAGATAACTTCTGATAAGAAAGTATGGCTTGATACAATGCTCACTGAAGAACTTAATTTGAATTTGGATATTGCAGGCAGTCCTCTAAAAAGTGCACTGCGAATGTTTGTCTCTTTTCTAATTGGTGGAATGTTGCCTATATTGCCATTCTTTTTTCTATCCGGATTGGATGCCCTTTTTGTTGCAATAGGAATTAGTATTTCCACATCTTTTACTGTTGGTGTGATTAAATCAAAAATGGCAAATACAAGCAAACTTGTTGGAGGTCTGGAAATGGCAGGACTTGGTACTGGAATCGCCCTAATTGGATATGGTATTGGCAGTGAATTATCTAATTTAGGAATAATTAGCATTTAGTTACTAAGATAGTATGATACTGATCATTACTATGAATGATTTCTACGCGGTTGTTATATTCAAAAATCTATCTTTATAAAATATGAAATCATGGAAATGTTATAGGTGTGACCTTACGTTCAAGCAAGAACTACATGCCAACATACATCAAGATATTACGAATCACCCCTTTAATCAGATTGGAGTTTAGATCTAGCAATTACGCCCTTACTAGAAGAAAAAATTATTTTTATGACTCATCTTTCATTTTTAATATCCCTAGTTTTTGTTTCAAAACATAGATCAGAAGATTATCGTTGATTTGTATAGGATAATTAATATACAAACAGTTTCTCATAAATAAAGTGCTCAAGATTGCATTGCTAGTTTTAGTTGCAATATCGATTCCAATCTCTGCTTTTGCAGAGCCAATGATCGAATTGAGTACTTCTCAAACTGAAATACAATCTTTGGATTCTGTACTGGTTATTGGCAAGATAACTGGTGTATCTATTTTCAAACCCGTCACCATTACTGTTATTTCTCCTGATGGAGAAGTTATCTATACACCAGAATTATCATTTGATGATGATGGTGTGTTCAAACGATTGATTCATCCACCACTTCCAAGTTTCAAGGATGGTACATACACGGTAATTGCAAGTCATGAAGATACAGAAAAAACTGCACAAATACAATTCACAGTAATAGGCTCAACTATGTCTCCACCAGAATCTCCAATTAAATCCCCAGAACCTGAAATAATTGATAATGCTTCAAGTGCCATCACTCTTTCTACTGAAACTACCTTTGGTGACAATAAAATTATTGTAACTGGAAGTACAATTAGTTCTGCCACTGACGTTACATTTACTGTAACATCTCCTAATGGGAATTTGATTTCGATTGCACAGGTCACACCAGGCACAAATGGTGAGTTTTCAACAGAGATCATATCTGGAGGACAACTGTGGAAAGAAGATGGATTTTATACTATTACTGCAAACCAGGGTCTCTCATCCGAGCATAAACAGTCAGTACAAGTTGAAATAAGCAACGGTGTAGTTATTCCAGAGTTTGGATCAATTGCAGTAATGATTTTAGTTGTGGCAATAATATCTATAATTGCAGTCTCTTCAAAGTCACGACTCTGTATTATTTCAAGATATTAGAGATATTGTGATTTTAGACAATTCGATGAGATAATTTGTATTTCAAATAAATTCTAAACATTACTAGTGATGACAATATTATGCCTACTGCTATGGTAAATGCTGCTGAATAACTTACAGCATTTGAAACATAACCTGCAGTTAAAGCTCCTAAGAATATTCCTACACCTGTCATGAAACTGTTCACACCAAGATACGTTCCTTCAAATCCTTTGGGAATTGCTTTGAAAATAATTATTGAACTTGACACACTGAAAATAGAAAATGCTGAAACCATCAAACATGATGAAATCATTGCAGTTACAAGTGAATTAACTCCTGTCATGCTGGGAATTAATGATGCAGCTATGATTACTCCTAAAACTCTAGGCAAATATGATATTTGTGTTGCACGTTCTTCTGTGAGCATTGAAATCAGACGTGGAACAAAGAAAAATATTGTAAGTAATACCAATGTTTGAATCATGTACACTAGAAAAACTTCTGAATTTGTAAAATCAAATTTTTTTAGAAATGGTATGAATGCTGTAAAGTAAATATTACTTCCAAAATAAAATAAGAAATTTGTAAGAAAAAGTATCCCTATCTCATGAGACATTTTTCTTTGGAAAATTGATATGATTGGTTTAAAATCGTGTGGATGAGGAATTTTAGTAAAGATAAACTGAAAATTTAGCCTTGTGTGATCAAAAATGTGTCTTATTCCATGTATTGAATGCACTATTGTGTGTCTTTCTATGATGCTTTTACTGCCTACTCCAATACTTAGAACTGTTGCAATTACACTTACCATTGCACAAAAGAGAAAGTATGGTCTAAGATCAAAAAATGTGTCCCAAATAGAACCTACTAAAAATGCAGTTAAGCTTCCTAAACTTGTTATGATTGAAATCTGGGTAAACAATCTACTCCATTGATTGTTTGAGACTGATTCCATTACTAGAACTTGTGTTACTGGGTTTTTTCCAATAATGAAAAATCCTGCAACTGATGAAATTATAAAAACTAGATTCAAATCAGCTGTCAAAAATAATCCTACACTGCAAATTGTAATTGCTGAAAAACAAATAAACAATATTGCTCGCTTTACGTGGTATTTGTCAATCACTTTTCCCCAAAAAACTGCCCCAATTGCTGATAATGCATAATGAAGTCCTATCACAATGCCGACATCTACTACATTACCGCCAAGAAAAAGAACATACAATGGTATGACAATATGTAACCCTTCTGCTGTTATGCTGGCTGGTAAAACAAAAAACATCCACTTTCTACTTGTTTTCAATCTGTTGTCACATCCTCTTTGGATAATATTTTGATATCTTATATGAAATCAATATTTTGATGTCTTGTCTTTACTTGAAAAAGATATTATGGCTTGAAGATTTGACATAATAACAAAAAGAATTGATTGCTTCTGTCCTTATCATATTAACAAATGAAAATTTATACATAAAAGTCCCGTTTCATACCTAAATTGGCTGAATACCATTTCTATTGCTCAATAATGACTACAATGTAGCATTTAACTACACGAAAGCATAAAATCAATAAAATCTGACTTTAGTTCAGAGATCTTTGGAATACATTGACAGAAAATACGTGCAAAAAAATTCAATTGAAAAAAGAGAATATCAAATAAATCTTGCAAATCAGGCAATGCAGGAAAACTGTATTGTTGTATTGCCAACTGGTCTAGGAAAAACTGCTATTGCCTTACAAGTCATTGCAGAATATCTGTCAAAAGGAACAGGTGGAATTTTATTTTTAGCTCCAACTAGGGTTTTAGTAAATCAGCATTATGAATTCTTAAAACAAAATCTTACCATTGATGATATCTCGCTCATAACCGGAGAAGACACAATCCAGAAAAGAACAAAACTTTGGAATAATAGCGTAATATGCGCAACACCTGAAATTACAAAAAATGATTTAGATAGACAAATTGTTTCTCCAGAACAATTTAGTTTGGTGATATATGATGAAGTTCATAGAACTGTAGGTGATTATGCATATTCAGGAATTGCAGAGAGATTTGCAACTTCCAATTCAAGAATTCTTGGGATGACTGCAACACTTCCAAGTGAAAAAGACAAAGCAACTGAACTTCTCACCAAACTACGAATTTCAAGTGTAGCTGAAAGAACAGAAGACAGTCCTGATGTAAAACCATACACACAAGAGACAAACACTGAATGGGTCAGTGTAGAACTTCCACCTGAAATGAAAGCAATTCAAACATTACTAAAACTATCTTTAGATGAGCGATATGATACTCTAAGAAAAAATGGTATTAAATTGGCAGAACAACAATCTCTATCTGCTTTATTGCGAATTAGACAGTTTGTACTCAATCAAAACAGACGATCTGCCAAACCGCTATTTACTGCAATTAGAATTCATTATGCTTTGAGTATTTTAGAGGCTCATGGAATAACGTCTTTTTTGAAATTCTGTGAGCGTGCAAAAATAAAAAAAGGTATAGGCGTAAAGGAATTATTTGAAGTTGATCCTAATTTTACAAGGGCAATATTTCTTGCAAAAGATGCACAATCAAAAGGGATAGAACACTCTAAAATTCTAAAACTCAAAGAAATTATAGAATCTGTTCCAGGAAAGGCTCTGATATTTACAAGTTACCGTGATTCTGTTGATGTGATTTTTAACAAATTAACTGAAATGAAAATCTCTGCTGGAATACTAATTGGAAAATCTGGAGAAACTGGATTAAAACAAAAAAAACAAATCCAAACTGTACAGAACTTTCGTGATGGCCTCTTTAGAGTATTGATTGCAACACGTGTGGGAGAAGAGGGATTGGATATTTCTGAAGTAAATCAAGTTATTTTTTATGATAATGTTCCAAGCTCAGTTCGTTATATTCAAAGACGAGGTAGAACTGGAAGAAAAGATACTGGTAAATTAGTTGTACTTATTGCAAAAAATACAATAGATGAAACCTATTATTGGATTGGAAAAAGAAAGATGACTGCTGCAAAATCAATGGGTGAAAAGATGACCAAAGTACTGCAAAAAAATCAAGAAATAGAATCCCAAAAAACAGGATTGGATGCATTTCTCTAATTCTGAAAAAACCTGTCTTTTATTTGATCAGATGCAAAAATCTAGATTGATTTTATTGTTTTATCCAAATCTTTTGATTATATGATATCCAAATTCTGATTTAATTGGCTCTGACATTTCTCCAATTTGTAATTTGAAAGCAGCTTCTTCAAATGGTTTTACCATCATTCCTTTTGTAAAATATCCCAAGCTTCCATCTTTTTTTGCACTGCCTGTATCAATTGATAGTTCTTTTGCTAATTTTCCAAATTTTTCTCCATTTTTAAGGCGTTCATAGATTACCATTGCCTCACTTTGTTTTTGTACCAAAATATGTGAACATTTTACCTTATTTGACATCTATGTTTTAAAATTATTTTCGTCTTTTATTTCTTTTTCTATTTTATTTGTTAATATTTTTGATTGTTTCAAAAATTGTTTCAATTTTAAACGGTTTAATAATTATCGCTGTTGCGTTCAGTTTTTCTAATTCTTGGATTATCCCAATTCCATCATCTGCTGTGACCATAATCACATTGGCTTTAGAATCTTCTTCTTTAATTTCTTTTAGTGCTTGAATCCCATTCCTTATTGGCATCATTACATCTAAGAAAATAAAATCTGGCTTGTGTTTTCTGTATAGTGATACTGCCTCTTTTCCATCATGCCCAATTCCTACAACATTAAACCCGCCAATCTCTAAAATATCTGAAATCACACTGGTTATGTCCTCATTATCATCAACAATGACTACTCGATTAGTTTCTGCCATGTGTTTTCTATTTTTAATCCTCATAGAAATAAAATAAGTTATTCAAAATAATATCAATGATCCATTTTTTTGGTTATATTAAAGATTAATTATTCTAGTTGTTAATTTGCAATTATATTTTGTTGTGTAATTTATTGTAAATTATGCTTTAATTGTACGTAGAAATGAACACTGTTCTTGTTGAGAATCATTTAGTTGAACGCTAACCTTGATCTTACTTGAATTTATGTCTATTTTTAAATTTTTAAAGACACAAATATATTTGAAAATTTTCTTATTTTCTTTAACCTCGAATTCTGTAGGAATTAAAAACCCGTCGTTAATCAATGCATTTATCTTTCTATATCCCGATGTCTGAGGTAAATCACATTCTTTAATTATTTCATAGACAATTTTTGGTACCGAGATAATTGATTCGATAATTTTTTTCCTCTCTAAATCTCCAAATGTTTGTATTATTGTTGAATTGATACTTGGATCAGAAATTGTAATCCAATTGTCATTTGTTTTCTTTGATTTTAAATCAAATATGCTCTCACAAAATCTATGCTCTAGTCCTTTTGCACCTGCATTTCCAAATAGTTCTTTTAGCACAAAATCCAGTTTTTCAAATTCTTCTAATGATTGACTCCATGAAATACCATATTTTTCAAATAATCTATGCTCGATCTTCTGAACTGTTTTTATGCCTAGATTTTTTTCAATAACTTCACTCAATGATTTTGCAATAACATGATCAAATCCTGGCATGATGCAATTATGAAGATCACACTAATTAATATTGTTGAAATAATTTTTAACCTATCTATCTAAAAAAATCCAGACTCAATTTTGCTAATTGTCCTAAGTTCAACTGTTGTTTCTAGTTCATTTTTATGATTTCATATTTTTACTCTAATTGTCACAAATTTGTTTTGACATTTTTACTGGTTCATATCTTTTAAAACATTTTGATTATGTTTTTTAATATCTGAATATTATGTGTAGGATTTCCTGACGTCTTTAATCACATGTTTTTATTTTGGTCTAAAGCATCATTCCCAAATTTGGCAAATATCTGTTATATTCTGTTAATTTGATAATAATTTGGAATGACCATTGATGAGGCAAAAAAATCAAATGTTTCTATGAATGCTATCCTAGATGATTTAACTGTAATTGAGCTATCTGTTGAAATGCTTGAAATATATTATAAACAACACATGGATGAAGAAGCAAAACAATATTTTAAAAATATTAAAAATCATTGTAACAATATAGTTAAAACTATAACCGAAAATAATAAAACTACAAAGAAAAATTGATCAATATATGATTCTGAATAAATATTTTAATTTTATTAAACTCTAAAAAAACCAAAATCAATTTAAATTAAATAAATACTATTATTTAATTATCTGTAAATTTATGAAAACAGATGCTGTTTGTTAAAAAAATAACATACAGTAGATATTGTTTATGTGAGAAAAAATAAAGTCATGAATGGCTCTGTTATCATAATTGATGACGATGAGGATATTCTAGAGTTATTATCTGAGTATCTTTTACTTGAAGACTTTGATGTTGTAGGATGTGGTACTGATGGATTAAAGGCAGTAAATTTGTATGCTGAACATACCCCTGATTTTGTAATCATGGATATTGCAATGCCTCACTATGATGGTCTATATGGATTAGAAAATATAAAAAAACTCAATCCAAATGCTATCATCATTATACTTACTGGGAACAGTGATAAATCCATAACTCACAAAATAATTCAATTAAACGCTACAAAGATCCTGGAAAAACCATATCCTGTTGAAAAACTAGTATCTGTTATGAAATCTATTAAAAATCCTATGTAGTATCATGACTCTGAATACATCTTAAAAGTTATTAATAATACATTCCTTCCTAATTTGACTTGCCATTTAAAATTCAGTATAAATTTCAAGATGAGGCTGAAATTCATTATTGTGTAGTTTCATACGAGCAATACCGAAATTTTTGTGCATTACCTATAATACAAGAATGCAAAATAATCAAAGGAAATCAAACAACTACAAAAAAGAATCTTGATGAAATACAAAAAGCACTTGACATGGCATATCAAAAAGATACCAGTCATATTCGCAACTTGTCTGAAAATTGTGCTTAATTATTGTTCTTTGAGCGTAATCTAAAGTTCCCTCTTTTTAAATTAAATTTCTAGTTTGTGCAAATGCACAAACTAATTTTTATGAGTCTACTTGTTTTTCCTATGTTATGAAAATACTCCATATTGAAGATATTCCTGAAATAAGTGAGATATTTTCAGATATTCTAAAAACCAAAAACCATGATTTTGAAAGTGCAATTGATGGAAAAAAAGGCCTTGACTTGGTATTGAAAAATCACTATGATCTGATTTTACTTGATATGTGTATGCCTAATTACAGTGGAATTGATTTTCTTTTAGATTTAAAAGATAAAAAATCATCTGAAATTCGAAAAGTTGTTGTTGTAAGCTCACTTGAACTAGATGAATATCAAACTAAATTTCTCAAAGAATTAGGTGTACGTTCAATACGACAAAAACCCATTTCAGTTCAAAGCCTTTTATCCCAAATAGAGCCTGAACTTACACCTTAAGTTTCAATATTTTTAAATTTTTTAATCTGTCTTTAGTACAATTTCTTATTTTAACCCCCAACTTGTTTTATTGGTGGTAATAATTTTGAGAAACGGTGCTTCGTTTTCTTTCCATGGTTCATTTCTGACCCATGCAAATTTCTTTTCAAACATTTTATATGTCTGTAGGAATTCTTGTCCTTTTTCTAAGATCTCAACTTTTCCTTGAACACAAACCGCTTTGTGTTTCCCAGATTCATACACATCGATTGTTACACTAACTTTTGGATTCATTTTCACGTTTTTGAATGTCCTGGTTTGATAGTCTGTCGCAATAAAAATAATGTTGTTATGATAAATAAATGACACCGGTTTTACATGTGGGATGTCTGCATGTGACGTTGCAATTCTTGCTTCCTCTATGGATTGCAGAAATTCTTCCTCAACTTTGGTAAATTCTATCAACTAAAGATCCGTTCTCTAATTTCTGGAATATACTTGTATATGATATCTCTTACTTTCATTTGTTCTTCTGCAGTAGGCATTTCTTTTTGTGAACTTAACAAGGCACCACTCATACCCAATGCCATTCCCATTATCATTCCGTAGACAAACTCTTGTGGGTTCTCCACTTTGAGTGTTTCTTGATTTTGTTTTATGTCTTCTAGATAAGCTGGAATTGTTAAAGCTGCTCCATTGATAGTTTGAGTAATTAGCATTTCTATTTGTTCTTCATTCATAATTTGACACTAGAATTATTGTTAATAAATTTGCACCTAAGATATTTAATTGAGGACACGATGATTACTACATGTTTTCATATTTTACCACAAATGAGGCAAATCAAGCATTACCTGATGTAATCAAAAAATTTGAGTTTACACTGGCAAAAAAGAACGAAATCTCCAAATTGGAACAAGAACTTCAGATGAGTCTTGCTACTGCAAATACATTTGAAGAATATGTTTCACTCAAACAGAAACTCAATTCTGCAATAACTAAATTTTATGAAGCAACAGAGATGCTTGAAAATACTGGTGTTGTAGTTAAAAGCATAGAACAGGGGCTCCTTGATTTTCCATCAAAGAGATTTAATGAAGAAGTATGGCTTTGTTGGAAATACGGTGAAACCGAAATCAAATTCTGGCATGAAAAAGATTCTGGTTTTATGGGGAGAAAACCGATTGAAGTAAGCGATGAATCGCTGATTTGACGATTATTTTCTGAATTTTTTAATTAAGTAAATGTTCATTTCTAAGATCATTCCAACCATTTACTAGATGAACGACAAATCTGTCCTTATCATTAGTGCAATATCCACATACACACCGTGTCATTTTGTATCTCCTGTACTTTCATTTGACCAATAATTGTTAAACAATAGAGATTTTGAATAAATTATTGTTTCTGAATTTGTACAAATTGCTCTCATCTCTTTATTATTTCCTGTGGAATTTTTTATAAAAAAGAGTACTTCATCATTATCTTTAATCAAGAAACATAGATTATCTTTTACCGTGGAGCACAATTCTTTTATTTTTGTATCGTCCATGTTCTCAAAAATATACTGTGATTTTTTTGAAATAGGTGATAGTATTTTGTAATCAATTGCACGTTCTTCCAATGCTTCAAAGACACTAGCATGATAAAATTTCATCATGTCTTTTTCCGATCCAAGAATTCTGCATTCGTTTTTTGAGTTTAAGATCATATCGAATATTTTACTATTTACTTGGTTTCCACCCTGTAACACTTGGAATTTCTCTTCTGGTTCATCATCAGAATCATCAACAAAGCCTGGAATTTTTTCCCACAGCTCTTCTAAAATTGGTCCTGATTTTTTCAATTTCTTTAAACGCTCTGTTTCAGCGCTCACTAATACGTGAATTGCATCTTGAATGGATACTGTTGAAAATTTAATTGGATGTTCAAATGTTGCAGAAACTATTCCTTTGTTTTGTAGTGCTGTTAACAAATGATATGTCTCACTTCTTGGAACGTCTACTGCCTTTGCAATATCTGATGCTGATCTCTGGCCCACTTTTCCAAGATAAAAAAACACCTTTACTTGATTTGGTGTTAATCCAAATGTTCCAAAATAGTCCTTAATCTCATCATAATTTGCTTTATCTACGGGAAAATTGCCTAATTGTAACATGCTTGATGCTATTTCCATTATTGGAAATGTTCGTTTTTACTTTATAACTCTGATCGCGTAATTGTATACAAATACTTACAATTGATTACATTTAAAAAATTCTTAATGTTTTTACTTTTTATCGAGCCTATTTTTTTGAATATCTGTAAATCTAGTAATATTTATCAAAAGATTGAATAATTATGAAAATTTATTCTACCAATCCCATTTTGTGGCAATTGTGTATTTTAGGCGTGTTAGCCTATCCCGCAATTCGGTAATACTACATTTTTTTCTTTAGTTGAAGTATCTAGTATCGACTTTGTTATGCCTGGTAGTAATGTGGTTTTTTTAGCAAAAACCACATACGATGTATTTGTTTTATTGATGATCTCTGTTTCAACAATTCTTTCTTCTGTTCCTGCAAGTTTATTTCTTAGTAAAAATATGCCTGCAAAAACCAACATAGTTGAAAATATATCTACAGACGTAATTGCTTCAGAAAGAATTAATCCTGAAAATAATATTCCAAACATCGACATGGTTGAATACAATAGTACTGTTCTTACTGCTCCAATGAGTTTTAACCCCATCAAGAAAAATAATGTCGACATTCCAGTACCAATTATGGACATTATCAAAATACTTGGCAATTGTACTAACTCCACATCCATTGGAATCTGAAATAGTACAATAATTGAAATTGTAATTGCTGCACAAATGAATGATGTTATCTGCACTGTTTTTTTCACATCAAATCTTTCTCCAATATACTTACACAAAGTGATATCTACTGCATACAACAATCCTGAAAAAATTATCAATAAATCACCTGTTACAAGACTTCCCAAGCTTAAATCATTTTGATAAAGATCATTTCCTATTGGTATGATCATCATTCCTATGATTATCATAGAGAAAGGTATGCATTCTTTGATTCGTAATCTTTCTTTAAACACCATCATGGCAATAACTAGAGAAAAAATGATTTCACTATTGCTAAATATCGAAGCATTTACTGCAGTTGATGTACTTATTCCGTAAAAATATGTGATTAATGCTGAAACTTCGGCAATTCCAATTAATGCCATAAACACTACATCTTTTCTGGTAAATCTAGAAACAGTTGGTGATTTTTTTACTAATGGTGTAAAGAATATTCCACAAATAAAATAGATCAAAAATGCCATTACAATTGGATTAATTTCTAGTTGACTATTTCCACCATCTAGCATTGGTTTGCAAATGACATGAATTAACGCTGCTAGTGCTGCAGCTAGTATGATAAAATAATACCCATAATGGGATTTTTTTATAAGATCTAATGCACTCATTTCCATATTTGGAAATGTGCCCGATCTTTAATAATATTCTCACATGTGTTTAAAAAATTTGACGTTAACCGTGCCTAATTTTTCTATTCATCTCCTACCTTGACAATTTCAAATGAGAACCCCTGACTGTTATAATCTTCATTGATGGTTCTATACCCGATCTCATTTAATATTGAATTCATTTGTCTTATTATGAAAAAAGGCCAGTTTTTACCAAGATCGTGCTGAATTATGATTTTGATTGTGTTATTTACTGGGATTAATCTAAATTGTACGTTCATGTTTTGACATCTTTTCTTGAATAAATCTAAAATAGAATCTAAATTCACATAGCCGTAAAAATAATTCAATGAATTTTTGAGATCAATAGTACTTGTTGTTTCTGCGATCTTTTGTATTTTTTCCTTGGAATTTGAATCCATTAATTCACGAAATGTCGATCTGAACATTGTTATCCAACCCATTTCACTAGTTAACTCATTCCAATTAACTTGTTTTTCTAAAAGATGATTGATCAAAGTATTGAGACTGATTTTTTGTTCAATACATTTTTCATGTAATTTATTGCTCAAATCTGAATCTATTCTAATAGAAACATTGTCTGTTTTTCTAAGTATCCCATTTTCTTGTAATGTCAATTTAACCAACCTCATTTCCCATATGTGTATTATCCATTTTTCTACTATCTGCTTATTTCCACTTTTGGTGATATGCATTGGTATGTTATATTCAAACACTTACTACTTTGTACAACTAACTACAATGTACTAATTTGTATTATTATGTAATAATTCATGCATAATTGTACTTCTCTTTTGTTCTCAAAAAATTATTGACCCGATCTTATTTTTGAAAATAATGTCCAAAAAAGCAAAAAACTTCATTTTATGTCTTTTAAACAATATTGTTATTTCCAAAATAACATTCCAATTAGTTTAATACCGATTATTTGTATATTGTACTATTGGAAAACAGTTTGGATAATCTATTAGCACCATCTTTACGTCAATCTATTGAAGTAAATCTTGGTAAATCCACCTTAAACAAAATTGAACAACGATTAATGGAACGCCATGGTATGGGTATTGCACAGGCAATCAAAGATTTTCATAAATTTGATAGTGTTTTAAGAGAATTTTTTGGGGCAGGTGCAGATGGATTAGAAACAAAATTCCTCCAAAATATTATTGTTCTAAAACAATCCAAGAAAGGATCTGACAATTGGATTACTATACACGATCAAAATTTGGCCAAAATATTTCTCGAGTCATTTGCAGATGAAGATAAAAAGGCAATAATTGGGTCTGTTTTAGATGACCCCCTTATCATTGCTGATATTTTGGAACATTGTAAAGTGCCCCAAACATCTGGTTATAGAAAAATAAATCAATTGATAGATAATGGATTACTCATTTCAAATGAATATGCAGTATCTACCGATGGCAAAAAAATAAAAAAATATGGAACTATATTTGATAATATAAAAATGGATATTGAGAGAAATGTTGTTGTAGTTAAAATCCAATTAAAACGTAGTTCATTACGTGAAAGTACCATATTACAAACTGTTCGATATTAACTAACTGATAATTTAATTTTGATTATTTTCAATTCTGTAAATATTTTCAAAATTATTCTGTTTTATTATAAAAATTATGTTGATTGAAAATTAGTAATTCAAAGTACTTTTCTATGTTTGATCAATGCATAAATCACTATCCAATATCCTGCATACCAAAACAAATTCACAGGATGTTCTAAGCTGTACTGGTCAATTACTTCCAAATTATAATACCATGCATCTCCAATTGTATTGCCCAAAATACCTAT